>JAWLDZ010000045.1:0-18893 GCA_041686355.1 Spirochaetaceae bacterium | reverse complement strand
GTTTCAAGTCGAATACTTCCTACTATCCATCAATTATATTAGTGCTTCACATTATAACAGAATTTTAAGTCTCGCCGCCACTCCCCAACTTGTCAACACCGCACATTATTTACCGTTTAAAACCATCTTTTCACCTTCATCCAAGCAGACCTGTCACCCGTAGACATACTTTGTATCAGCTGTTTTAAGGACGGCTTGGATAGGCAGCTCCCCTTTATACGAGAAATATCATTCCTAAAAGTAATTTTTTTACAAAATTTGAATTGCTGTTCAATAGTACTTTGCGATAAGGCCCATCTATGTGTAAGATAAAGGAATGAAAGGATTTTTACACCACATCATATGGCTGATGCGCGGGGTTACAGTATTCGCCCTGGTCGGCCGCAGCGGAACTGGAAAAAGTTTTCGAGCCAAACTGGTAGCCCAAAAGTTCGGTATCGATATGATTATCGATGACGGTTTGGTAATTCGGGACCAAAAAATTATTGCCGGACGCTCTGCTAAGCGGGAAAAAGTGTATTTAACCGCTATAAAGACCGCTTTATTTACGAATGATAATCATTGTAAAGAAGTTCGCCATACCCTTGATAAGGAAAAGTTCAAACGGATCCTTATCTTAGGTACCTCCGAAAAAATGGTGCGCAAGATTACTCATAGATTAAAACTCCCTTCTCCCTCAAAGGTTATAAATATTGAAGAAATCGCCAGTAAGGAAGATATTGAAACGGCTATTCTGAGCCGAAAGAACGAAGGAAAACATGTTATTCCAGTACCGACTATCGAAATCCACCGAAATTACCCGCAGTTTGTGTACGACTCTGTCAAGGTATTACTGAAGAGGGGTGTTACTCTTTTACCCAAAAAAGAGAAAGTGTTTGAAAAAACAGTTGTACAACCTGAGTTCGGCCGAAAGGGCCGGGTTACCATTTCTGAGTCGGCTCTTACCCAGATGGTACTACACTGTGTGGATGAATATGATGATACAATTGCCATACACAAGGTTACGGTAACCCAGGAACCCAGAGGGTATTATCTTTCCTTGAATATCCACGTACCCTTCGGTGTTCAGCTGTCGGGAACCATTCATGCTCTGCGCGATTATATAATCGAAAGCCTCGAACATTACGGAGGTATCCATATTCGAAAGGTAGATATCAAGGTAGACAAGCTCCATTAAACTCGATTTTTTGGGTATGCCTGCCGATAAACTTAATTAAATGGGGGTAAATTATGAAGAAAATGCATAGATTAGGTGTGTACTGGGGTATTCTACTGTTGCTGCTGCCGACAGCTCTCGCTTTCAGTCAAGACACATTTAATTATCGTAGTGACCACTACTTGGTAACTACGCGGGTCGACCAGGAGTTTACCGAAGATACTGCCGTGTTTATGGAAGCTTTTTTCGACCTGTATACCAGTTACCTTCACTTTGATCCTGAACTCTTAGATTATAAATTGAAAGTGCGTGTTTTCAATAGCAAAACTGAATATGACAAGTTCCTGCAGGATGTAATTGGGGAAACCCGCAGCTCCTTTGTATTTTTACACTACCCTGATCCCAAAAAGAGCGAACTGGTAGCCTACCATCTCGATGACCAAGACGCTTTTCATAAAAAACTTATCCATCACGGTTTTTCACAATACATCAAATCCTTTGTCCAAAACCCGCCTCTGTGGCTCCACAAGGGTTTTGCCGTGTATTTTGAGAACAGTACCTACGACCCCGAAGCGCAGCAAGCTGTGTTTCAGCCAAACTATACATGGGTACCCTCTTTACGACAAAGACTCAGTCAAGACAGCTCTTTATCCGATCCGGAGGTCTTTATTCCAGTAAGCTCCCTGCTGTTTTTGGACCAGGAAACTGCCGCCCGGAAACTCGAAGCCTTTTACTCTCAAGTATGGGGAATGGTGCACTTCTTTATTCATAGCGAAAAAAAGTCTTATAATCGACTTATATGGGATGCAATTTCAGCCTTGGAACCTGAAGCCACGCTGAAGCAAAATGAGAGACATGTGGTCAATATGGCCTTTGAATGGGTAAATAAAGATACCCTTGTTGCCGATTTTATTGGCTTCATGCAGGATGAATTAAAAACATTTCCCGATCTAATTCAAATGGGCATCGATGCATATGCAGAAGAAGATTACGAAAAGGCTGAAATAGCTTTTACGCAGGCACAATTGCTCCGTTCCGACCACTACGTACCGGATTACTACCTGGGTTTAATCGCTTACAACCAGGGGGAGTTCTCGATGGCTGAGTATTACTATCTTGCTTCTGTTGAAAAAGACGGAAACTCGGACCTGCTGTATTACGCCTTAGGTGTAAATGCCTTGGCCGACAACCGCCTTGATGACAGCAGCTTTTATCTTGAAAAAGCTGTGGAGAGAAAGGGCCCCTATTCCGACAAAGCTGCTGACCTCATTGATGAAGTCGAGGAACGGGCAGAGGACGCTGCCATGTAAGCCTATTCCCTGTTTTTACGGTGATGCGGAAGATATTTGCGACGGCGCTTCTGTGCAGACGGCACGGGGCGCCGTTTTTTCATTATATGCGGCGGGGCTTGGATTCCCTGTTCTCGAAATAACCACACCACCGCCATTTCTACTTCCTGATTCGGGGGAGTCAACGGTTCAATTAAGCGTTTAACTTCCTTAAACATATCCTGAAAGAGGAATGTAGTATTCTCCCACTCTTCAGGAAAGATACAAACACCTTCCACTAAAGCGGCAATCAGTCGCCCCCTGCGTTTTTCTCCTTTCTCTCTCACCCGCTGGTCAACTTTTTCTATACTCTCAAAAAACTTATCTCGATCTCTACTACTCTTATCTTTCAGCAGTGCATCGATTATCGGCAGGAACCGTTCCAGAAGCTTATATAGGATCATAGTACGTAGTATCTGGGCTGAGTACCCAGACTCAATTATCTTAAACATCTCTTCAGTCAGTCGTGACGGCGGACAGCGGTCGAGTTCAACAGAGTGTTTTTTTATGCTGCGTCGAAGACGCCATGGAATTTTAAACCCGTGCTGCACGGAATATTTTACCGCCCGTATCATTCTGACCGGATCTTCCATAAAAGTCTTATTTAGTGGAATCAGTGAGCGCATTCGACGTCTTTTAATATCCCCATACCCCTCCACAAAATCGAACAACTCTTCCTGTATTGGATCATAATAGAGGGCGTTAATAGAAAAATCCCGCCGATGTACATCCTCTTCCATCGATCCGTATACATTGTTATTGTATTTAACGGGTTGATCGCCTTCCTCATCATTTTGGGAAGCTCTAAAGGTAGAGACCTCAATTATTTTTCCCGGAAAATGGACATGTACCAGTCTGAAGCGCCTGCCAATTACCCTGGCATTACTAAAGAATTTTTTTATTTCGTTTGGTTTTGCATCGGTAACTATATCGAAGTCCTTTGGATAGCGGTCGATCAGCAGATCCCGAACAGCACCTCCGACCAAATAGGCGGAAAACCCCTTGTCGTTCAAACGCTTGATCACTTTTATAGCATCTTTATCTACTCTTTTTACATCGATCCTATGCTCGCGGGACGCATAAATTTTAGCTACCTGTTTAGCCTTATTTCCGTGTGCTCCGTATCTTACTCTCAAATTAAACTCGCTTGATGAATGTATATCTTTTAGTCTACTATATATTAGGGACTTGTTCTTAATTTTGCAAGAGGATAACCAAACACTACAGGCATTCTAAAGTTGGACATCAAAAGATTTTCAAACTTAGAATTTCCGCAAACCCCTAAGGAGAAACCAATGTTGATTGAGCCAAAAATTTTGAAAGGCTTTCGTGATTTTCTGCCGCCTGAAGCGGCCGCCCGTAAGGATATTCAGCACACTTTAGAAAATATATTTGAGTCTTTTGGCTTTCAACCAATAGACACCCCTGTCTTGGAATACACCGAAGTCCTGCTTGGCAAAGGCGGCGGAGAGACCGATAAACAGATGTACCGTTTTCGCGACCAAGGGGACCGCGACGTTGCCATGCGTTTTGATTTAACTGTTCCCTTTGCCAGGTTTATGGCACGCAATGAGAAGGACCTTATTATACCGTTCAAACGGTACCACATCGACAAAGTATGGCGCGGAGAGAACACCCAACGCGGCAGATACCGAGAGTTCACCCAGTGCGATTTTGATATTGTCGGAACCGACAGTATTTCCGCGGACTTTGAAATACTGCTGATGATGTACCGGTCCTTCGAAGCACTCGGCATAAGTGATATCACTATTAAACTAAATCACCGGGGTATCTTTAACCGCTTTTTAGAGCTGGAGGGTATACAGGAAAAATCAGCAGAGATTATGCGCTCCATCGATAAACTGTCTAAACTCGGGCCGGACAAGGTGCGTGAACTGCTTGAAGCGGAGATCGGTTTGCAATCGGCCGAAAAGATACTCACCTATATTCAGCCGAAGGACACTTTCTTAGATACCCTGTCTATGATTACTGAACTCTCGGGCGGTGATAGCGATGAAAGTCTCAGAATGAAAAGCCTCTATGAGGGATTTCAGAGGCTTGGGATTCAAGACCGCTTTTTCCTGGACTCATCAATTATGCGCGGGCTGGATTATTACACAGGGATCGTGTACGAGACCTTTTTTGATGAGCTTCCGGAGATAGGCTCGGTCTGTTCCGGTGGACGCTACAACGATCTAGCCTCGCTGTATACAAAGACTCATCTTCCTGGAGTCGGTTCATCAATCGGGCTGGATAGACTAATGGCAGCCCTTGAAGAACTTGGCCGAGCCGGTTCTTCGGTCGGCGCGGCAGATATCGGGATATTCTGCCTTGATGAAAAACTTAGTGCATACTATCACTCTCTGGCTGAACAATTCCGACGTGAGGGATTTAAGTGCGATGTGTTTTATGAACAGCAGAAATTGGGACGTCAATTTAAGACGGCTGAAAAGAAGGCTATTCCGATTGCCCTTATTTGCGGGGAAGATGAACAGGCGAATTCAAGTGTTTCCATGAAGGACCTGACTACCCGGGCAGCCTACAATCAAATCAGCCTTCAGGAGGCCATCTCCACTGCCCGGGAAATTGTAGAACGAAGTAACAGCTAAGGAGTACCAGATATTATATGCGTCCTGAAGAGCTTCCGGTATACCAGCAGCGCGACAAAATTCTAAGAGAGATCGAAGAAAACCAGGTGATTGTGGTCGAAAGCCCAACGGGTTCCGGAAAGACCACACAGCTGCCGCTGATTCTCTACCAGGCCGGGTACGGGCAGAGCGGCAGAATCGGAGTTACCCAGCCTCGACGGATAGCCGCTGTATCGGTCAGTGAGTATATTGCTACCCAGATTAGCGACCGGGTGCCCGGTATAGTCGGCTATAAAATGCGTTTTGAAGATCAAACCATACCCGACACCAGAATTAAAATCATGACCGACGGTATCCTGCTGCAGGAGCTGAAGGCCGATAATATGCTTTCGGCTTATTCGGTAATCATGGTCGATGAGGCCCATGAGCGCAGCCTGAATATCGATTTTATACTCGGATTGTTAAAGCAAATCATCGAGGCTCGGCCCGAGTTCAAGGTGATAATCTCTTCGGCTACCATCAATGCCGACATATTTTCAACCTATTTCAACGGCTGTCCAATCGTGCACATCGAGACTCAGATGTATCCGGTTCAGATCATCTACGACGCCCCCTCACAAGTTTCCAAGGAAGATGCCCTGCAGGAGAAAATTCAGGCCATTGTAGAGCGTGTTATTCAAAGTGGCCGCACTGGTGACATTCTTATTTTTCTCTCCGGAGAAAAACCGATTAAAGAGTGCCTCGCTCGGCTTTCCGGGTGTGGGGTGAGCAAAAAACTGCATTTGCTCCCCCTTTACGGACGTCTTTCGAAGGAAGAACAGGAGCGGGTATTCTATCCGCCCCCCGAGGGAAAGTCAAAAGTGGTGATATCCACCAATATAGCCGAGACAAGTGTGACCATCGACGGGGTCACAACAGTTATCGATTCCGGTCAGGCCAAGATGAATTACTATAACCCCAGAACATATACCTCATCTCTGATCGAAGGACCAATTTCAAAGGCCAGCTGCAATCAACGCAAGGGACGGGCCGGACGTACTCAGCCAGGGGTCTGCTACCGTCTGTACTCTAAGAAGGATTTTGACCATCGGGATCTGTATACTTTAGAAGAGATTTACCGTACCGATCTCTCGGAGGTAGTCCTGCGCATGGCGGAGCTCGGAATTTACGATTTTGAGGACTTTGATTTTATATCTCCCCCCGGAACAGGAGGCATCAAGGGAGCCATCGAAACTCTGACTCTGCTTCAGGCCATCGACCCTAGTCGTGAGCTCACCGAAACTGGTAAAATGATGGTTGAGTTTCCGCTCATTCCCCGTCATTCCCGGATAATTGTAGAGGCAGTTCGAAGGTACCATGATGTACTGGAAGAGGTACTGATTGCCGCGGCCTTTCTCTCTACCCATACCCCCTTTCTGCTTCCTCCCGGGGAGGAGATGGAGGCCCGTCATGCCCATCACCATTTCAGTGATGCCTCCGGGGATTTTGTCAGCTATCTGAAACTTTTCCGGGCCTATACAAAACAGCGAGATTCTAGGCACCGTGAAAACTTCTGCAGCCAGTACTATCTCGATGTCAAAGTAATGAACGAAATTGTCAACATCAAAGGACAGCTCGAAGAAATTGTATCCGAAATGGGAGTTCCCCTGGCCTCCGGCGGAAGCACCAAGGATTACCTGTGTGCAGTTTCTGCGGGGCTGCTGCAGTTTGTATGCGAGAGGTCTGGAAAAACTTCTTACCGCAGCCTTACCGCCGATAAAATCCAGATCCATCCCGGTTCGGTTATGTTCCGGGAAGCTCCTCCGTACATTGTTGCCGGCGAGATAGTCAGAACCAGTCGGATGTTTGCCCGTTCGGTGTCGCCTTTAAAACAGCAATGGCTGCCGGAGATATCCGAACGGCTTGCGGCTGAGTTCGGCGGTGCAGGGCAGTACAACCGTGGAGTGCGAAAGGGGAAAAAGGGCTCTGCCGGGGCCCTTACCCGCGAGACTGTCCGTGAGTCTACCCGTAAGTCTACCCGTGATACTAGCTGGGAGTTTTACCTGGGGGGTGAGCTGTTTAAACTGGAACCTTACAAGAAAAACAAAAAGATGGCTGTCCTTCCCTGGGAAAAAATAAAGCGGGTGGTTGAGCATGCCGCCCCTCAGGAACTGAAAACTCATGAAAAGCTGCGGGGAAAGATTGTCTACCAAAATTATGATATTCATCCCGGAGATCAACTTGGAAGTATAATTAAGATTGTACCCTATATCGATCCGGTGCAGGATATGCGCGAAAAGCCGTCTAAGCGTGGAAGCTTCTCCACAGCCACCGATCTGCCGCAACTGTGCGATGAGTTGGAGAAGATTCTAAAACTCACCCCCAGCCGTAAAAAAAGCAAAACCCTCGGATTTTTTACTCTGGATACGGACAAAACCGGCAACTACTGGCTCAAGGTAATCAGAAGTTTTCATACTGCAGTAGATGTAAGTCTTTCCAGCCTGGAGTTATTGGCGGACGAGCTGAATGGCTCCGTCGACACGCAGCACCTTCAAAAGGTGAATCGGGTGTATAGAAGATTGTCTGAGATTTATGAAAACTATTAAAGTGGATTTTGCGCTCTTAAGCTTTGCAGCACTGCTTCGCGGGGGGCAGTTTGATAGCTGGTGCAGCCATGAGCGGACTGCAGAATAAACCGCACCTGGCCGTCTTTCTTTTTCTTGTCCCTCTGCATAGCCGACAGCAGCAGCTCAGCATTTTGCGGCATGGAATCAAGCCGGTACCCATACATGCGCAGCAGAGCATTCACCTGATCGGCATACTCCTGGGATGTAAACCCTAACACCCGACCTAGATGCATTGCCCGGCCGATCCCCCATGCAACCGCCTGGCCGTGACTCCAGTCACTAAAACCACTGATCGATTCCAAGGCGTGGGCAAAGGTATGGCCCAGATTCAAATGACCGCGGATGTCTTGATCGTAGGGGTCCTGCTCTATGTACCACTGCTTTGCCAGCTGGGATCTATAAATTATCTCTTCCAGAACCTTTGGATCTCGACGATCAATATCGTGCGTGCGATTTTGCAACAATTCCAACAATTCAGAATCACGCAGTAAAGCGTGCTTAATAACCTCGCCTAAACCGCTGAGGTACTCACTCTCCGGCAGGGATTGCAGCACCTCAGGAAAGACCCGTATTTCTTGAGCTGGATGAAAAGTCCCCAGTATATTCTTATAGCCTTGGAAGTCGATTCCGGTTTTTCCCCCCAGGGCCGCATCGACCATTGCAAGCAGGGTCGTCGGAACCAGAATAAGCGGACCGCCGCGCATATATATCGAAGAGAGGAATGCGGTAATATCACATACTACTCCGCCGCCAACTGCGATAAAAGTCGTCTCACGGGTGGCTCCACATGATAAAACCCATTCAGCAATCTTCAGCAGACTGTCTGAACTCTTGAACTGTTCCCCCGCCGGCAAGACATAACGAGGGTGTTGTGTAGGTGGAAACAGACTTTGCGTGTTTTCGTCAAAAATTAGCACGGCAGAGGGGCTGCCTTTCAGGTCAGACCCGCCGTCATTATTCAGAGTTTCATAAGAGTGTAATGAATCGGGAAACAACACACGAGACGATTTATGTTCTAAACGTATCGAAAAACTCTTCATTCTACCGGTGATTATTCACCTAAGTTACGAACAATCGTACGTATAAAAGAATCAATTATCGAATAGTAACGCTTATTTCCCTGAACTTCAGAGGCAACAATACCTTTATCCTTAAGAACGGCAAGATGTTGTGATACTACTGGTTGTGACTGGTTAAGCAGGCGCCACAGCTCGCTCACACAGGCCTCCTCTTGTTCAATTAAACAGAGAAGCTTTAGTCGTACCGGATGTCCACACACCTTCAGTCTTTCGGCGTATGTTTCAATCATTGCATCTGAGCAGCATGTATTTTCTACCATATTGCAATTAGAGTACACGGAATATCTATTTTTTTCAAGCACTATTATATAAAAAATGCACGATTCAAAAGATGAAATCAAAAATGTACCATTATTTCCTCTAGCATGTGACTGCACACTTAGATGGGCAGTTAAGCCTGCATGCTTGCAAGAGAAGAGCTTCTTGTTTTACTATACTCATCTATGGAACCGATATACCTTGATTGGGCAGCCAGTTCTCCTATGGACCATGAGTTAGCTTCTCCTATGATAGAGCTGTATGCACATAATTACGGCAACCCTTCCTCTCCGCACTCCTTTGGAAGAACTGCCAAAAAAGTACTCCAGGAAACTCGGGAAAAATGCAGTGCACTGCTGCAGGTAAACCCTGATCAACTTATCTTCACTTCGGGCGGCACCGAAGCCAATACCCTGCCGCTGCTGTCGCTTCTACGACGCAGTTCCGGGGGCGAGATTGTACTATCCGCAATTGAACATGCAGCCGTGTATGAGTTGGGAAGCCTGTTCCGGGAAAGGGGGTTCCAGGTAAAAGAGGTTAAACCCGATGCAAGCGGGATAATTCAACCAGAAGAGGTACGCAGGCAGCTTAGCACGGCGACTATCGCTGTTGCTGTGATGCTGGTCAATAACGAGATCGGAAGCATTCAGCCAATCCATAGAATTTCACAAGAAATACGCAGGTTTGAGGCTGATCAGTCCACCCGCATCCATTTCCATTGTGATGCAGTCCAAGCCCTGGGCAAGATACCTGTGAATCCTGGAAGTTCAGGAACTGATACTATGGCATTCAGCGGACATAAATTTTGCGCACCAAAAGGAGTTGGTCTGCTGTACAGCAAAAACAAATTCATCCCCCTTGCCTCCGGGGGTGGACAAGAGTTTGGTATGCGACCGGGAACGGAGAACACTCCTGCTGTCTGGGCTTTCGGTGAGGCCCTGGAAAAGCGGTACCGCTATATGGAGGCTGAACATGCACACGCCATTAGGCTGCGTGACCGTTTGATTCTGCATATAGAGAATATTAAAGGAGCCGAAGTGTTTCCGCAAGCTAGGCCCAGTTCCGATAAAGCCGCTGCCGGTAAGTGGTCAGACCTCAACTTCTCACCCCATATAGTTGCCCTCAATCTATCCCCAGTACCAGGAGAAATCTGTGCCAGGGTACTCAACGACCGCGGAATAGCAGTTGCAACAGGTTCTGCCTGCTCTTCGAGTCGTAAAAAAAAGCGGGGCCGAACGGCATATTCCGTAAGCGCCGATGAACAGATCGCCCAAGGAATTATTCGAGTCTCCTTTGGCCCAGGCACTTCTGAATCTGACATAGACACCTTTGTGCAGAGCTTACAGAAGGAACTGCAACTGCTGCGGAAAACAGTGCGGCACTCACGATAGACATACCTAGAACCAACAGGAGTTAGCTAGATGAATGCAATATACCTCATAAAGTTTGGTGAGCTTTCTCTTAAAAAAGAAAATCGCAACTTCTATGAAAAAAAACTAAAAAGTAATCTTCGCCGCAATATCGAGGCGCGGAATGCCCACATTAAATATACAAACGGACGTTTTTATGTAGAAACTCCCGAAGAAAATGCTCCACAAATTGAAAGAGCACTTTCCCGGACCTTTGGGATAGTCGGTTACTCAAGAACACGGCGAGTCCAGAAGGATATCGAAATTATCAAGAGAACTGCAAAAAAAGTCCTCGAGGCTATGCGTGCCGAAAATCCAGGTCTTGCAGGTACAACCAGTTTTAAGATTGAAGCCCGCCGAACAGATAAATCCTTTCCTTTGAACTCCTACGAACTTGCCTGCGAAGTTGGAGAGTACCTGTTAGATGAATTTGAGGCTTTATCAGTCGATGTGCACTCACCTGAGCTCAAGATTTTTATAGAAATACGTGAAGAGGCCTTTATCTACGGGAACCCCAGCCGTGGACCCGGCGGACTGCCGGTAGGAACTGCAGGCCGGGGATTGCTTATGCTGTCGGGGGGTATCGACTCCCCGGTCGCCGGACATATGATAGCAAAACGCGGGTTAAAGCTGGACTGTGTCTATTTCCATGCCTACCCCTATACTTCTGATGATGCTTTAAACAAGGTAAAAGAGCTTACAAAAATTCTAAGCCCCTACATTGGAGGCACTAATTTTTTTGTAGTCCCCTTCACCGAAGCCCAGCTGCGAATCAACGAGCGGGCACTAGCCCAGGAAGTGACCCTGCTGATGCGGGCGGGAATGGTGAAGATTGCAGAAATACTTGCCCACCGTAACCGGGCCGCCTGCCTGGTAACCGGAGAATCCCTCAGTCAAGTAGCCAGCCAAACCTTGGAAAGCATCACTTTTACCGGCAGTGCTGCCCAAATTCCCATTTTCAGACCGCTGATGGGGCTTGATAAAGAGGAGATTATTCAACGGGCACGGGAAGTTGGAACCTTCGAAACGTCCATACTGCCCTATGATGACTGCTGCAGTATTTTTACCGCAGAACACCCGCTGCTTAAACCGGGAATGGAGAGAATGTGGAAGTCATGGGACAGATTAGAGATTGAACAGCTGCTTACTCAGGCCGCCGATAATGCTGAGCGGCACTATGTCCACCCAATCTACGGCTTTGATACTAGCTCAAGCAGCGAATAATCTCTTCCGGTTATTGGCATTAAGCAAAAGTGTTAAGAGCTGCTGCTCCCCTTGTCGGAGCTGCCGGATCCCGTCGCACCGGCAGGAGCAGGTGATCCACTGCCGTTAGAACCGGAATCTGCAGAAGTCTGAGTTTTGTCTGACGATGGTTTTGCTTTAGTATCAGTTTTATTTCCACTGCGATTATCGGTTACATAAAAACCGCTTCCCTTAAATATTATTCCCATCCCTCCACCGATAAGACGCCGCAGAGTTCCCCGGCACTCAGGACATTCTACGAGCGGATCGTCGGACATGGATTGAAAATGTTCAAAAGTATATCCGCACTGCTTGCATTCATAATCGTATGTGGGCATTTCCCATGCTCCTTTGGCATATTATAGTTGTAGTTTGGTATAAATATACTCACCCTCTTAACTAGGGGCAAGTAAATAAGAACTCTTAATCTATACGCACCGGTATTCCGGCCTTCGACAAATCGCTTTTAATTCCATTTATAGTATAGCCCTGGATATGAACCATGGAGGCAATGAGGGCCGCATCTGCTTTACCCTCGGACAATACTTCTATCAGGTGTCGGCTGCTGCCCGCACCACCTGATGCAACCACCGGTACTTCCAGGGAAGTTGACAACAGCCTGGTCAGGGGAATCTCATATCCCTCGCGGGTACCGTCAGCATCAATGGAGTTCACAACAACTTCACCGGCGCCTAGCTCTACCGCCTGCTGTGCCCACTCCAGGGCATCCAGCTTGGTAGATGTCCGGCCGCCATTGATGTATACACGATACCCCGAGGGCATCCCTGCATCTCGGGCTGCATCCATACCCAGCACTACACACTGGTTGCCAAAGAGTTCGGCTCCCTGCCGGATAATCTCGGGGTTTTTAACCGCCTGGCTATTTACACTGACCTTTTCTGCACCGGCCAAAATAACCGCCCGTATATCCTCTAAAGAGGCAATCCCACCACCCACCGCAAAGGGGATAAATATCTTTTCTGCTACCCGCCTGACTACATCCAACATAATGCCGCGCCTCTCATGGGATGCGGTGATATCATAGAATACCAGTTCATCTACCCCTTGCCGGTAATACTCCTCAGCCATCTCAACCGGATCACCAACCTCAACGTTTCCCTTAAAACGAACACCCTTGGTAGTCTTACCGTCTTTTACATCGAGGCATACAATAACTCTTTTTTGCAGCATGAGCTTCTTCCTTTTCTATACATAGCTTCTGTTTCAACCGCCCATTAGAAATTAAGAAAATTCTGTAGCAGCTTAAGGCCCCATTTTCCGGATTTCTCAGGGTGAAACTGCACTGCATGCAGATTATCAAGCTGCAGGGCGCTGGTAAAGGTAATTCCATACTCAGCACTTGCCAAAATTGCAGTTTCCGTTTTGGGATCCGGATAATAGGAGTGCACAAAATAGAAGGAGGTACCTGCGGGAATATCGTTAAACAGGGCCGATGTGCGTAAGGGATACACCTGGTTCCAGCCCATATGCGGAACTTTCAGACCGCTAGTGCGGGAAAAACGGCGCGCGGTACCGGGCACAATGTCCAGACATTCAGTTCTATGTTCTTCCGACTTGCTCAAGACAATCTGGCTGCCTAAGCATATCCCCAGCATTTGACGCCCGCTTTGAAAGTAGTCCCGTATAAAGTGATCGAGCCCCCGACTTCGCAGATTCTGCATGGCAGTTCGAGCTTCTCCTACTCCCGGGAAAATTAACAGCTCAGTCTCGTCAAGTTCCTCAGTGCGCGATGAGACAATATATTCAGCCTCTAAAAATTTGAGTGCAGTTTTTACACTGGTAAGATTGCCGGCATCATAGTCCACCACTCCGACCCGTTTCATGTGTGCGTTACTCCTCTATATGGACATCTGTGCGGACATACGGTAGGGCCTGTTGAAAAAACCAATCCATATTTTCAAGCGTAATTGGATAATTCTTCAAGATAACTTGATTCTCTTGAAGGCTCACAGGATCTTCGCTTATCAGCTTAGAATAATCATGTTCACCCTCGGTAGACCTCAAACCATTAATCAGAGCCAGCCGCAAAACAAGGTAAAGTGAACGGGCAACGGTCTGATCGCTGCATAGATATTCTGCATCAATTGTAAAGAGATCATCCTCATAGACCGTAAAACTCATACCTACTTCTTCTAGTTTAGAAAAGAGAACCGCCACAGGACCCTCAGCCGGCTGCTGTCGTCCGAAATCGGGATTACGGCTGTATATTCCAAGCACACCGGTATTTACTCGCTCCATAGCATTATCCGGGAGCCGGTTGACAGGTCCGTAATAGATGCGATGCAGCAGCTCTTCCATCGAGCTATTAGTAATAGCTACAGTATTATCCTGAAGAAAGCTAAGCTTCACACCCTGAATCTGATTGCTCCACCACCGAACTTTCGCGGAGCGGCCCAAATCGGATTCCTCACGCTGCCATTCCGAATTACTGCGCAAAGACAGGGCCGCAATGGTTTCAGGGTACCTACCCCTTCCAATTATTGAATAGTTAAAACCGGAACCGCGAAGATCAAAATAGATGTAAGCTACCTGGGTCCGGCTGAGAACTGTATCAAGTTCGGCCGGGTCCATCCCCAAAGTGCTTAACATCTTGTGAGCAAGTGATAGATTCTCGCTCGGTTTTACCTGTAAAAATATACCTTGCTCCTCATAGAGCAGTTCGGCATAATTCGGGTCGGCCGGCTTGGGTCGGCCGGCACAACCGCTCAAAAGCAAAAATAGCAGTGCTGTGAGGGCTATCTGGACTGCCCCCACGCCTATAGACCTAACTGTGTACATATGCATTCTAAGCCTTCTTAAGTCCCACCTTGCAGGTCTCCTCTCCACAGTCAATCTGTTCTGCCTCTCCGCCTTCGCTCCAACTGTAGTCTTCAGCTAAAGTTTCCTGCAGCAGATGCTCCTCGAAACTTTCAACGGCCTGTTTGACCGCATCAGTCCCGTCGATATACAGGTAAATCCTGTCGGTAACATCGAGACCTCTATCCTTACGCATGTTCTGAATGCTTCGTACTATGTCCCGAACCATCCCCTCGTTCTTCAGCTCTTCGGTAATTTCTGTATCAAGACCAACCGTTAAGGAGCCTTCGTTAATTACCTTCACGTTCTCTTTTTCAGTCCGCTGCACCACAATACCCTCAAGGGTTAGTTCTAAAGAGCCTTCGTCGTAATCGATGTACAGTGTAGCGCCCTCCATCAACGACTGAATCTCGTTCATTGAGAGGGCTTCTATTTTCTTAGCTACACTTTTCATATGCTTTCCAAGAGATTTCCCAAGCACCTTGTAGTTCGGTTTAGCCGAATATACTACCAGGTCTTCTTCATTTTCTTTAAACAGCACATCCTTCACATTGAGCTCTTCCCGAATAATTTCTTCCATCTCGCGCAGTACTTTTCGCTCGGTGTTGTCCCGGGTCACCAGATATATAGCTTTCAGGGGCTGGCGGGTTTTGTAATTGTGCATGCTCCGCAGAGCCCGTCCCATCGAAACCGCCTGGCGGGTAATTGCCATTTTCTGCTCAAGCTCGTGGTCCCGTAAATCGCTATTCTCTACCGGATAATCAGCCAAGTGTACCGACTGGGGCATATTTTCGGATTTGAGGTTCTGATAAATCGCTTCGGTGATAAATGGAATAATTGGAGCAGCCACATGAACAAGCTTCATTAACACGCTGTAGATTGTACCATAGGCCTGCATCTTATCCGGATCATTTTCAGAGCGCCAGAAGCGCCGACGGGACCGACGAATGTACCAATTATTTAGTAAATCGATAAAGCGCAGGATAGGATCGATAGCTTTCTGTAGGTCATAGGCATCCAGCTGCTCGGTAACTTCACCTGTTAATCGCTCTGCTTCAGATAGAATCCAGCGATCAAGGGGGTTTTCAGGGGCTTCCGGTTTAGGGTCCCCGGTGGGGTGGTACTTATCGATGTTGGCGTAGGTGACAAAAAAACTGTACGCATTCCACAATGGTATCAGAACACTCTTCAATACATCCCTGACTCCCTCGTCGGAATAACGCAGATCCTCGGCCTTCACAACTGCTGAGTGCATTAGAAACAGGCGCAGTGCATCAGCACCAAACTTATTAAGTACCTCTACCGGGTCGGAGTAATTCCGCTCGGATTTAGACATCTTTTTTCCATCTTCAGCTAGAACTAAGCCGTTTACCACAACATTCATAAAGGCCGGCTGCTCAAACAAACCGGCGGCTAATATGGTGAGGGTGTAAAACCAACCCCGGGTCTGATCCAAACCTTCGCAGATAAAATCCGCGGGGAAGTTGTTTTCAAACCACTCTTTGTTCTCAAAGGGGTAATGGTTCTGCGCATAAGGCATTGACCCGGATTCAAACCAGCAGTCAAGCACGTCCGGAATACGCCGCATAGTGCCTTTTCCGTCCGGGCTCGGCCATGTCAGGTCATCAACGTAATGTTTATGCAGGTCGGGTACTTTAGTACCGGATTTCTCTTCCAACTCCTGACGTGAGGCCACAACCTCAATATAATCAGAGCCGTCACATTTCCAGATCGGTATGGGATTCCCCCAATACCGGTTACGACTGATTGCCCACTCTCGGGCTCCCTCGAGCCATTTTCCGAAACGCCCCTTTTTCAGGTGCTCGGGCACCCAGTTTATTTTATCGTTGGATTCCAGCATGCTTTTTTTAATGCGGTCGACATCGACAAACCAGGAAGAGACAGCACGATAGATAAGCGGCTTTTTAGTTCTATAACAGAAGGGGTAGCTATGCTTGTACTTCTCTTTTTTAACCAGCTTCCCCTCATCTTTCAGCTTCTGCATAATCGGATCATCCGCATCTTTTACAAACAAACCCTCAAAGTCCGGAACCTCTCCGGTAAACCGGCACTCTGCATCGAGGGGACAGATTACCGGCACATCCGTATTTTTCAGGGCGGCGTAGTCCTCTTCGCCGAAACCGGGGGCTGTGTGTACGATACCCGTTCCATCTTCGGTAGTTACGTGTTCGGAAAGAATGGTGCGAAAGGCTCCGGTAGTATGCAATTCTTTAAAATACGGGAACAGCGGTTCATACTCGATATTAATATACTCTTTACCGGGTTTTTCTTCGATTATCGAATAATCCTCTTCGCTGCGGTAATACGCACCCAGCCGCTCTTTGGCAAGAATATAATATTCCTCGCCGTCCTTGACTTTTACGTAGGTCAGGTCTTCGCCCAGGGCAAGCGCTAAGTTTGAAGGCAGTGTCCACGGGGTGGTAGTCCAGGCCAGAAAGTAGGTATTCTCAGACTCTTTTATCTTGAATTTTACGGTCACCGCCGGATCAACCACATCCTGATACCCGCCCAGGTTTACCTCAAAGTTTGACAGGGGCGTTGACAACGCAGGACTGTAGGGAAGGATTTTGTACCCTTCGTAGAGAAGTTCCTTATCCCACAGCCTTCTGATAACCCACCATATGGACTCCATATAGTTGGGATCCATGGTTTTATAGTCATTCTCGAAATCTACCCAGCGTCCCATACGCTTTACAATCCGCTCCCATTCCGAGGTATAGCGAAGTACGATCGAACGGCAGGCTTCGTTAAACTTTGCAACTCCATACTCTTCAATTTCAGTTTTACCGGTAATTCCGAGGGATTTCTCAATCTCATACTCCACCGGAAGACCATGGGTATCCCAGCCGAATCGGCGCTCGACCTTTTTGCCCTTCATGGTGTGGTATCTTGGAATAATGTCCTTTATAGTACCCGGAACAAAGTGTCCAAAGTGTGGAAGGCCCGTTGCAAAGGGAGGACCGTCATAGAAGACAAACTCCTCGTTCCCATCCCTCTGATCAATAGATTTTTTAAAAATGTCTTTATCTTCCCAAAACTTAAGAATATTTTCTTCCATCTCTGGAAAATTTACTTTTGGATCAACAGGTTTGTACAAAACTTCCTCCTCAGATATCCCCGTTATTTACGATGAAAGCATTCTAGGGAGAGGGATAGACAGTGTCAAGACATACGGGCAATCCTGGGATTCTCGTGTTCAAATACCATTATTTATATAAAGTGCTAAAGCCGTTTTTTCTCCTGCCGAAAATTGAATGTAGAGCAGACAAGGATGTCTGCACACTATTCAAGGAGGAATAGAATATGATTATCAATCACAACATGAGTGCAATTTTTGCGCAGCGTCAGAACAAGGTGAACAATTCAAGCGTAACCAAGAACATCGAAAAGCTTTCATCCGGTCTACGCATCAATCGTGCTGGTGATGACGCTTCAGGTTTGGCTGTGTCGGAAAAGATGCGAGCCCAAATCCGTGGCCTCCAGCAAGCCCAACGAAACACTGAAAATGGTATTTCCTTCATACAGACTGCTGAAGGATACCTGCAGGAATCCCAGGATATTCTCCATCGTATGCGTGAACTGGCAGTTCAGAGTGCAAACGGCGTATACACCGATGAAGACCGCATGCAGATCCAGGTAGAAATCAGTCAGTTGGTTGACGAGGTAAACCGGATTGCCAGCCATGCGCAATTTAATGGTATGAATATGCTCACCGGCCGGTTTGCATCCGAAAGCGGTGAAAATGCAGTGACCGCGAGCATGTGGTTTCAGATCGGAGCCAATATGGATCAGCGTGAACGGGTATTTATCGGTACAATGACAGCCCAGGGGCTTGGAATTCAGGGAAAAGACGCTATGCCCCATTCCGCCAGTTTTATCTCAATGTCGACCCCCGATAATGCCAATATTTCAATATCGGTAATCGACAGTGCTCTTCGAAAGGTAAATAAGCAGCGTGCGGACCTCGGGGCATATCAAAACCGCCTGGAACACGCCTCCCAGGGACTGATGGTGGGTGCAGAGAATATTCAGGCCGCTGAGTCACAGATCAGAGATGCGGATATGGCCAATCAGATGGTTAAATATACCAAGAACCAGATTCTGGTGCAGTCTTCTAATGCTATGCTGGCTCAGGCAAATCAAAAAACACAGTCGGTGTTGCAGCTGCTTCAGTAGAGCCCTTAAGCCCGCTCCTTTGAGAAAATCTTTGAGAAAATCTTTGAGAAAACTTTTAAGAAAACTATCGAAGGTCGCCCAAATATTGGGCGGCTTTTTTTATGCATGCTTCACTACTTCACTCCAATAGTGGTTTAGGCAATGGTTTAGGACGTCTATATTCGGTATCTCGGTCTAGAGTAGCAGCTTGACAGTTTGCTTCATGATAGGTAA
>JAWLDZ010000044.1:0-19551 GCA_041686355.1 Spirochaetaceae bacterium | reverse complement strand
TATTTGAGTGCGGTAATTACCCTGCCCATTTTTTTAGTTCTTGCAACCTTCCTGTTTCGTTAGAATCGCAGGGCGGCTTGACCGAATACTGATAACTTATCGAGGAGAGATTATGCAAAAAAAAGCAGACATAAAACGTATCTTATTAATTGGAATTCCGATGCTTCTGCTCGCTATCGGAATTAAGACGCTGGGGAATGAATCTCGTCTTTTATGGTTCGAGCGAAACAGCACCGATTTCACCCGTGCCAGTTTTTTCCTCTTCTCCGGTGATAAAGAGCGGGCTTTTAAGGTGGAAGAGGATGACCAGGTGTCTGTTGAATGGCTGCCGGAAATAAAGGAGGGGAGCCTGCAGCTTGCAGTGAAAAAGCCTTCAAGCGAGGAGACGATGATTCTAATGGAGGAACAGACCCTTTCTTTTACTGCAGAACAAAAGGGAAAAGTAAAGCTGTTGATAAGCGGACAAGAGAGCCGGGGTAAATTTGAAGTAAGTTGGAGTATTACCCCTGCCGATTCTTAGGAATGCTCAGTCGGAAGCTACATCAACCTCGACTGCATTGCAGATTTCGAGGAGCTGATCAAAAGTAACCGGAACACCTGATGAATCCGTACCTGCTGCCGGATACACGGTCGGCCACTTCTTCAGGCTGGAATCGAGAAATATTTCGACAGTATCCACGGCAAAGGGGCACACACTGCCGGGTAAAAAGCCGGTTACCTGCTGGGTCTCCTCCGCGCCGGCTAGACTGTGTTTGACCCCGGTCAAACGTTTGACTTTTCCGGATGATATCTTGCGGTCACCTGCCAACACGAACATCCGGTACGTATCATCCTTTCCACGCATGAGGATGGATTTTGCAATTTGGCCTACTTCAACTCCGAGCTGCTCAGCTGCCATTGGAGAAGTCGGTGTGCTGCCGGGCTCAAACTCTATGGCTGAAAGTTTGTGGTTATCCAATACAGTTTGTACATTATGAGGTATCATAGTGTAATACTATGGAGTCACGCTTTGTATGTAAAGGGGTAATACCGCTAACAAACAATTCAGTTGATGGAAGGTTTGTGCCCGGTTTCGGCAGCCAACCAGTACACACCACCCTTTTTGTAGAGTGCTTTTTTCCATGTTTTTACCGGATCCTGTGAAAAGACTAAATCCGCCGTAGCCGGTATAACAATCCAGTCATTTCGCTTTAGTTCATCTTCCAGCTGCCCCCCAGCCCAGCCTGCATAACCTGCAAAAAACTTCACTGTCGGAGGTATTGTACTGTTTTCCTGTTTTAGTTGTCTGTAGTTGCTGTGCAGCAGGGTAAAGTCCGGTTCAAATACAATATGGTCGGCAACCTGAATTGCGCCATCGCTTTTTACATTACCAATGAAACCTGAATGAAGCGCAAATAGATAATTCTGATCTACCGGACCGCCAACATGAATGGCTGCATCGGCAAATTCGGTAGCAGCCATATCTTCTGCAAGTTCAGACATAGTGGCATCACTGGGGCGATTAATAACTAAACCCATAGCTCCGTTTTGGTCGTGGCTTAGTATCAACACGATTGTTTGAAAAAAGTTGGGGTCTCGCAGATCAGATTCAGAAATAAGCATATAGCCCAGTAAATACTCGGGTAGTTCTTTTGGTTCTAGAGGTGGTGGTACGTGCAGGGGTTCAAAATCTTTCATGTTTAGAATATACAAATTCAGGCCCAAACTTCCAAGTACCGATTTGCAGCTTCACCGTTCTATTCAGCTTCTTTGACACCCGATTCTTCGGTAAATGATTCTTCGGAAGATATTTCTTCGGAAGAAACGGCTTGAACTTCATTTCCGTTTTGATGGGGTTCGGTTTTAAAAACAGCTACTCTCTCGACTAGACTGTCGATTGAATCACTGCTTTTCTCATTCAAGTCGTTTACCTGAGTCATTGAGTGGTTAATATCAATTATTCCTGCTTCAATTTCCTCCATACCGTCTTTTATCCCATGCCCGATTTCTAAAATCCCTTCAATTGACTTATTTATGTTCTCGGAATTAGAGGTTACCTCAGCAGCATTGTCTTGGATCTCCTGGGTAGTATTCGAAAGAGAATTCATAGCCTCTAAAATTTCATTACTGCCGGTAGTAAGCTCCTTCATGCTGGAATTTATTTCGGACATGGCATCACTCGAGGAGCGGGTTTCAGCCTCTATAGTCTTAAAGGCATCCCGGCTTTCCTTACTTGTGTTGTGAATGGTTTCAATCTTTTGGGCAATAGTGTTGATACTGGTCTTGATTTTTTTGGCATTACCGTTTGTAGTCTCTGCAAGCTTTCTAATCTCATCAGCAACAACTGCAAAGCCACGCCCGGCATCACCGGCATGGGCCGCCTCAATTGCAGCATTCATGGAGAGTAAATTTGTTTGGCTGGCCACATTATTGATGATGTCTATGACTTCCAGTATTTCACTCACATCGCGGGTACTCTCTTCAATAAGCGCATTGGTATTCTCAATTTTCTCTCCCCCTGAGCTGGTAATTTCTACCAGTCTATCGCTTGCGGTCTTACGTTTTTCAGAAATGGCGCTTACATTTTCGACTGCTGCAGTCATTTCTTCTATCGAAGCCGAAGACTGGGTAACTGCAGATGATTGAGTGTTAATTCTTTCTGTTAAGGATTGTATTCCGGCTAAAATTTCTCCGGTGGCCTTGGTAGCTGTTTGCATTTTGCTGACTAAGCCTTCAAATTGGTCACCAATACTCTGGATATTAGAACTCATTTGATTTATAGCTGCAGCTGATTCATTGCTGGCACCGGTAAGCTCATCTTTAAGACGGGTACTTTCCCTCGACATGGCCTTTACCTCGTTGATAACTGCTGAAAAATCGGTGAGAAAGGTGTTTATTGATGTTGCCACTGTCGAAAGCTCATCTGCACCGCGCTCTTTCAGGCGATGCGAAAAGTCACCTGAACCCATGATTTCAAGGCTTTGTCGAAGATCTTCAAATTGTTTTCGAATATTGAACATGAGCGTTCCTGATATAATCAGAATCACTATAATAAAACCCGCAATCATGAAATACACATAGTTCTGGAGAGAACTCTCTCGCTGTTGGGCACTATCTTCCAGGCGCTCGGAAAGTTCGTTCAATGTAGAATTGAGGGATTCTCCGAAATAATAGCTAAGACTCTCTATTTCTGTTTTCAATTCTGACAGCTGGGGATCATCATACTCCTGAACGGCTAATAATAAGCCCGGCAGCCCCTGGGGATAGTTCTCGATAAGGTTTACCATACGGGGAGTGATTTTTTCGACGTTATCATCAGCTCCCTGCAGAATACCCTTTAGATAATCCGTTCGCATGAGTCCATGTTCATTTTGTGATATGAGTTCAATGTAAGAATCGGAGTTGATCAGTTCAATTGTCCGTTTGTGGAAGTGGTTGTATTGATCAACAAATCGCGAATATGCAACAGAAATCTTTTCGGTTATTAATAGTTCTTTTGTGAGAGAGTTTGTTCGGTACATGTGCGAGGTGATTGTTTGCATCTCTAAAACTAAACCGTTTAAGCTGCCCCGTATGTTGTAAAGTATATATGAGCTGATTCCTGTTACCCCCAGGGCAAGCAAGAAAAGAAGATTAAGAAGCAGAATGCGAGTTTTTATTTTCATAGTAACCATCCGGATCAAGTCTGAATACATTTTAACAGGGAAAACAAAATTTGACTACTAATAAGAAAGTAGAATTAATCTAAAATATATATAAAAATCAATATGGTTAACAAGAGTGCCGGTGAAAACACAAAAATAATCCATTTTCTGTCGATAAGACTTGAAAGTATACCTTTTAAGCTGTTATTTTGTAGGGGAGTCAAGGAAGATCCCGGTAGGGTATGTCTTTGACTTGGATAATATGAACATATGAAGTGTTCAAGAACAATTTTATGCATTAGGAGTAAATTATGCACGCAAGACGTATGCTTCGCCTTTTTACAGCTTTATGTATTATGCTGTTTATCAGTTCCGCTATGCTGTTTGCCGGAGGTAAGCAGGAGAAACCGGCTGACAAAGAACAAGATGATCAGCAGGAGACAAGCCAGCAGGAGACGATTCAGCAGGCAAGCCCGCAGGAGAGTGAAAACGCCAACGGTGGTTCAGCACAAGCTTCCGGTTCAGGGCCGGAAGGTGCTGTGGCTACAGTTAATGGAGAAGAGATTAGTCAACAGGAGTTCGAGCAACTGCTTAACTATTTTAGGTATCAATATATGCAGCAGGGTATGCAGGTCGAAGGGGCTCAGCTTCAACAACTGCAGGCAATGGTGCTGGAGAGTCTGATTGACAATGAACTCATGTATCAAATTGCGAATGAAAACGGGTACGGTCCCTCCGACAAAGAGTTGGATGAGGAGCTGAAGAAGACCAAAGAGCAGTTTGAAGACGAGACTGCATATCAACAAGCCCTGGATCAGCAGGGAATGAACGAGCAAGAGCTCAAGCAGGAGTTGGCCAAACAGATGACCAAGGTCCAGTTTGAAGAGGATAAATTCGGTGATCAGGTAACAGTGGATTCCGCAGAAGTCAGAGAGTATTACGAGGAAAACCCGGAACAGTTTGAGCAGCCGGAGCAGGTAAGAGCCAGCCATATACTGATTCAAGTAGAGGAAGACGCCACAGAAGAGGATAAAGAGGCTGCGAAAGAGAAACTGCAGGCTGCCAAGGAGCGCATTGAACAGGGAGAAGAGTTTAGTGATGTAGCTCGTGAGGTCTCTGAAGGTCCCAGCAGCGAGAGGGGCGGTGATCTAGACTACTTTGGTCGAGGACAGATGGTCCCTGAGTTTGAAGAGGTGGCCTTTAACATGGAAATTGGAGAAGTAAGTGATGTTGTAAAAACATCCTTCGGTTTTCACCTCATCAAGCTTACCGATTTTAAAGAGGCGGAAAAGGCATCTTTTAATGAAGTCGAGGAAAATATCAAGACTCACCTTGAGAGAGTAAAACTTCAAGAAGCTAAAAAGGCGTTTCTGGACGAAGAGAAGCAAAACGCGGATATCGAACGTTTTGGTCTTAGCGGTTAATTATATTCTGTAGATTTACAGGGACGGCCGGTTAATATACAACCGGCCGTTTTAAATTCCGTTGTGTGAGACTTGATTTTTCAGTAAAGTAGTAGTATTTTAAGTATAAATAAGAAAACAATATATATATCGGACGATATATAACACGGAAAAGGAGAAAATATGCCCGAACATTTGACAAAAGAAACATTTTTAGAGAAGGTATTTGATTTTGAAAATAAGAAAGAGTGGGAGTTCCAGGGAGATCTGCCGGCGGTAATCGACTTTTATGCAGACTGGTGTGGTCCTTGTAAAATGGTTGCTCCGATTGTAGAAGAGCTGTCGGAAGAGTATGAAGGCAAAGTCAATTTTTACAAAATTGATACTGAAGATCAGCAGGAGCTGGCAGCAGCATTTGGAATTCAGAGTATTCCTTCAATTCTGTTCATTCCCCTGGAAGGTAAACCTCAGATGGCAGCCGGCGCACTGCCGAAAGAAACTTTTAAACAGGTGCTTGATGACGAGCTGCTCGCTTAAATAACTTTTTGCATCTTATCATAAGAAAACCGGCATCCCTAGGATAGCCGGTTTTTTGTGTATTCATCCAAGAGCCGTCCTTTCATCGAAGAGCCGAGTCACATACTTGTGAGCTCTCTTGTTACTTATATAGAAGCGGGTGAATAAGCTCTTTAAGGGGTGCCATCTCGACGCCAATTATAGTATGTACTATGCCCCCGGTTAACATCGTCAATATGATATCTGCATATACTTTTGTATCGAGGGTATCGCCAAAGACAGTATCCAGCCCTTCCTGGAGCATCAATTTCCAGCGTCTGTAGGCCGCTTTGATTTTATCCTGCAGTTGGCCGTGGGTTGTAATTGCCTCATGAATAAGGTAAATGTGCAGTTTACCCCTCGTTTGTGCGTTGAAGATGGTATGAAACACCGCCTCTAAAATATTCTCCGGTGCGGTTTTTTCCTTTAAACTTTTTACCCAGTCTAGCAGGCCCTCTGTAAGTTCCTGCATGTATACATCTGTTACATCAAATATGAGATCCGCTTTGCTAGAGTAGTAATAATATAAAGTTCCCTTACTGATATTAAGGGCCTGGGCAATTTCTGCCAGACTTGTGTCCTGTGCTCCCTGCTGGATAAACAAATCGGTTGCGGCTTCAAGGATGCGCTGTCTATTATCTATTCCTACATAGTCTTGCTTGCTTTTTCTCATTTCTGAATCTCCATCTTATTCCAATATAGCATTACCAGACTGGAAAAGCCAATTATTATGGAGTAGTTATTTTCAAACTGGGGTTGGAATAGGGCAGCATTTGAGTATAATTTGAGTAGAAATACTATGGGAGTTTTTATGTTCGATATATATACGCAGCTTCAGAGGTGGACCGGCGATACTGCAAAGAATCCGATTTACCTGGCAACAATTACAGCTATAGAAGGTTCAGCAGTGCGTGGAGCGGGAGCGACCATGGGCATTGCTGCAGATAATGCACTAACCGGCTCAGTGAGTGGCGGCTGTATTGAAAGCACCGTCATTGAAACGGTAAATCGGCTTCGAGCCCAAAATAAAGCCCAACAAATTACCTTTTGCCCAAATGACGACCCCTTTGGAGGGCCGTCTCCCTGCGGCGGTACCATACAAGTGTGCATTTATCCATATTCAGCGGCTGTCGGAGCAGCAGTTGCAACTCGCCTTACTCAAGGACAGGATATACTCTGGGGTGTATGTACTGCCGGTCCGGAGGATTGGCTGGGCACCTCCTTTGCCCTTGATAGTCAGGATGAGTTGCACGTCGGCATGCGAGACAGCCAGTCAGATTCAGAGGCGACTAAGGGAGTGCTTTCTAAGCTGCTGCCCCACACGTTTCCCCGAGAGTATCCCCAAGAATATGGAGTTATTGAAATAACTGCTGAGGAAAAACAGCCTGAAGTTCGTTTTTTTATACAGCACCAACCGCCTGTGCCCCATGCAGTGGTAGTCGGCGGGTCTCATATAGGTGAAGCCCTGGTGCAGCAGCTGAAGGGCTTAGGATGGCGGGTAAGCGTTGTGGATCCTCGCGAGACCTTTGCTGCCCCCGAGCGTTTTTCAGCTGCAGATGTGCTGTTGCATAAATGGCCCCAGGAGGCCCTGGAGGAGCTTGGAACTACAGACCGACCCATCACTACTTCCTCTGCACACACCGATACCCCGGCCCGGCATACCGCAGTGGCAGCCATTACCCACAGCGAACAAATTGATGACGCCGCAGTGGGGGAAGCGATTGAGAGAGGCTGTTTTTATGTGGGAGTGCTTGGAAGCCGCAAGACTTTCCAGAGTCGTTTACAGCGATTAATGGCAACAGGTTACACGGAGGAGCAGTTATCCAGGGTTCACGGGCCGATTGGCCTAGATATTGGGGCCGGGAATCCTGAAGAAATTGCGCTTGCAATCGCCGCGGAGATGGTTCAGGATTACCGCAAGGGGAGAGAGGGGCATGGACACGTCAAATCACGAGCTTGATATTATCCGCGAGAGTCTTGGTTACGCCCAGCGCTTCCGTGGCCGGCTGTTTGTACTGTATATCGACCTGCAGATAATCGAAAATCAGTTTTTTCCGATATTTATAAAGGATATTGCTACGCTCCATCAATCGGGCATAAAAATAGTCTTGGTTCCCGGTACAAGAGAAAAGGTGAATCGCATACTGGAGGAGTATAAGGTGCCCCAGCACTCCTACCGGGGGGTGCGGGTTACCGACGAAGCGGCCCTTCCCTTTGTCGAAATGGTCTCTTTCAATATCGCGAATACCATTATGTCAGCCCTCGCTGGTGAGGGAGTCAGATCGGTTATCGGAAATTGGGTTCGAGCGAAAGGGCGCGGTATTATAGACGGCGTGGATTATAAGTATACCGGTGTGGTAGAGCGAATTGATACTCAGGCCCTTACTCCTATTCTCGACCAGGATGTCATACCGATTTTTCCGCCTATAGGCTGGAATGCCAATGGGAAAACTTACAATATTGCGGCGGATGAGCTCTCGGTGGCGGTAAGTGCCCAGTTGACTGCGGAAAAACTCTTCCTTGTTGGTGAGGGCCCTGCGGTGCTTACCACGCATCTTGTGCTTCCCCCAAGTCTTGGAATGGAACCTGGAAGCAGAATCAGCCGGCTTACAATTCAGGAAGCCCGTGAGTTGGTAAAGCTCAATGCAAGCCAGGAACAGGAGGGTCTGAAGGGTGATGAGATGCTGCGCAGGGTGGACCTCGGTCGCAAAGCCTGTGAAAGCGGAGTGGAACGGGTGCATTTGGTCGATGGGCTGCAGGAAGGGGTTATTCTGCGTGAGATTTTTTCGAATATGGGTATTGGTACAATGATTCATACCAATATTTTTGAGTCGATCCGCCCAATGCAGCGGATCGATGTGGCGGAAGTACTGCGTGTAATGGAACCCTACATCAACCAGGGAATTTTAGTTCCCCGGGATACGCGCAGTTTAGAAGAACAATACCAGGATTATGTGGTCTACGATATGGATAAAAGGGTTCACGGCTGTGCCGCCCTGCATGAGTATCCGGATGGTCAGGGAGAGATTGCCGGAATTGCGGTTGATCGCGGATTTGCAGGGATGGGTATCGGTAAACGACTGGTACTGTATCTTGTCGAGAAAGCGCGGGAACGCAGCTTGAAACGTGTATTTGCCCTCACCACGCAGACAGCCGACTGGTTTGAAAAACTCGGCTTTCGAGAGGGAGATTTGAACGAAATCGCCCGTAAAAAACGGCATTACTACAATAATTTTCGTAACTCAAAAATATACATATACGATCTGTAACACAATAAGGGGCAAAAAAAAGAGCATTGTGTATACAGCATCCCGGCCCTTAAAGTGGAGACTGCTGTGGAGCACATTTTCATCAAAGCTGCGGCTTTCGAGGGCCAGGGCCAGTTCTTCCATTTGCATCAGCAGTTTTTCCATAAGCGGGTTCATAATGCTTCTAAATCGTTTTACAGGATTGCGGCAGCGTTCGATGCCTCGGGCTTTTCTAGCTTCTATAATTTCATGTACCCCATCGAGCAGCAGTGGAATAATAACTATACTCAGTGAGGCGTGAGCGGCCAGCCGTCCGGCGGGAATCCCCGGAACGGGACGCAGCAGCCAATACACCACTGCATGCAGTTCAGAAGGCTCGGTGACGGCGGTGAACAGTATTCCCAGCCACACTATCAGCATGAAGCGCCAGGCCAAAAACAGTCCCTCCTGCAGGGCCGTATTATAACCACTCTGAATAGATGCGAAAAAGTGAGATGCAAAAATAATAAGTGCTAAGAATAGAAAAACCTTCAGTTCCCGTTTAAAACTCTTCAAATGCAAATGGGAGGATATGGAGGCGGTTATCAACAGGAGCGTGACGGCCATAAAGTGCATCCAGTTACCGGCAAAAAGTGCGGCAATGTAGCCAGCCATCAGCAGCACCTTGAAGCGCGGATCCAACCGATGCAGGGCAGATGTCCCCGGATGATAGTGCAGTAACGCTATTTCAGCCATGTGAGTTCTCTTACGTCCCCGCCGATAGTACGGGGTGGACGGATACCGTACTTTTCTACTTCCGGCAGTGCGGATTGCGGGGTGGCATCGACTGCTATTTTCCCCTTATCGAAGATGACCATGCGGTCGGCGTGGGCGGCGGCTTTTTCTATATCGTGGGTCACCAGTAATACCGTATGACCACTGTGATGCAGGGCTACTATATGACGAAGTACCGACTGGACACCGGGATAATCGAGGTTAGAAAAGGGCTCATCAAGTACTACCACCGCCGGTTCCATTGCAATTACCGAAGCAATCGCCAGGCGCCGTTTCTCGCCCCCGGAGAGCTGGTGTGGTCGATGATCTGCAAGCTCGTATAGGTCTAGAGTTTGCAGGGCCGACTCGACCCGCTCTTCAACCACCTCCTTCGGAAGGCGCAGATTTTGCGGGCCGAAGGCAATGTCCTGACGGACCGTTTGCCCGACTATCTGGCTGTCGGCATCCTGAAAGACCAGGCCCACCCTTCGGCGGGCATAGAAGGGATCCTTTGCAGTATTCCGTCCATCAATCTTCACCCAGCCCGTGGATGGCCGGTAGAGGGCATTCAGATGACGTGAGAATACTGTTTTACCGGATCCGTTCCGTCCGGCACACAGTATGAACTCGCCCTTATGTATAGTCAGGTTCACTCCTCGAAGTGCCGTAGTACCATCAAGGAAGGAGTGGGTGAGTTCTTGTACTTCAATGATTAAATTGCCTGACACCCTTATGGTTCCACTTGTAAAAACTCAGACACCCTGGTAGAAAAAGTACGGCCGATTAAGAATGCAAGCACTATCTTCAGAAAATCCCCGAGGATAAATGGTGCTGCTCCGGCTCCTAGAGCGGCCTTCCAGCTCATTTGGGTTGCATATTTCAGCCATGGAACCCCGATGAGGTAAATACACAACGTCCCGGCAATCAGGGCGGAGAACTGCAGAAGCGCCGAGTTCAGAGGAGAACCGGCCTTGTGCACAGGTCGCCGAGCAATAAGGCCGGTAATCGCTGCTGCCGGAAGATACGCTATCAAGTATCCCCCGGTGGGACCGAAAAAATGGCCGATACCTCCGGTTCCTCCGGCAAATACCGGTAAGCCTAAGGCCCCTAAAAAAAGATAGACAAACACACTGGAAAGGGCGATTCTGCTACCAAGCAGCAGCGCACTTAGAAGTACAAAGAAATTTTGCAATACAATCGGCACCGGCCCAATTGGTATGGATATATAAGCTCCGATAGCAATTAGAGCGGTAAAGCCGGCTGCGGCTACGGTAGCTCTTAAGTTGGTCATACTAGGTCCTCAACAATCTGAATTATTTCATCTACATCAAAGGGTTTTGAAAGCACACGGTCAACATTGAACTGCTGAGCTAAACCTTGAATTGCATCAGCTTTAGTCTCTATCTTCCCGGAGATTGCAATAATTTTTATATTTCTATTTGTATCCCTTATTTCTATTAGAGTCTCTATGCCCCCCTTCTGGGGCATTACCAAGTCGATAATAGCTACATCAACTGGGTTTTCTCTCACGTAACTGATTCCGTCTGTACCGTTATCGAAATCTATGACCGTATGTCCGCGAGAGCCTAGGGCTCTCTTAATTAGCTCGCGAATATATACTTCGTCGTCGACCACTAGAATCTTAGCCATCTTGTGCTCCATTGTGATTAGCTGTTGGTTTCAATATAATCAAGTATATCACACACTTTTTCACTTATATAAAAAGAATCACGCCATTGAGGGCTAAGAAAAGTTTCATGGGACAAAAAACTAAAGAAAGCGAACAGCTGGTTGTAAAAGCCGGCAGTATTCAGCAATGCAATTATTCGTGAGTCATTATCTCGAAATTTTGCGGCTGCAATCTCAAAGAACTCTTCCATCGTGCCCCATCCGCCGGGTAAAACGATAAAGGCATCGGCTTTATCTATCATCAATGCCTTCCGTTCGTGTATGGTATCGGTGATGATTAGTTCGTCCACTTTGTCAAAGCGCTGTTCCTTCTCACGTAAATATTCCGGAATCACACCAATAGCCTTCCCGCCGGATTGCAGGGCCGACTGGGCAATCTCACGCATCAGACCTACATTGCCCCCGCCAAACACAAGACTGTGGCCGCGGGCGGCTATCTGCTGCCCCAATTCTTCAGCTGCAATTTTATATATGAATGGTGTCGAGTCGCTAGAAGAACAAAAAACGCAAATATTCATGATATCTCCCTTTCTGGATATTGAGGCCAATAGTAACATACTTGGATGGTTAAATAAAGAACAGCGCTGTGCTAAAACAGCAATTCCAATTTAGAATTGCTCGGGCTAAAAATCCTTAAACAGTTGAATGCCCTTTGAGAGTGCTAGAAACAGTCGATCGATCTCCTCTTCAGTATTGTAAAAAGAAAAGGTAGCTCGAACGGTTCCATGGCTGCCCATCGCTTCGACATAGGGCTGGGCGCAGTGAAAACCTGCGCGCACTGCAATCCCGTGTTCGTTGAGTACCGTACCCAGGTCGTGGGGGTGTATTTCGTCGATGGTGAAGGAGAGAACGGATCCTTGCTGGGAGGTATCAAGGGGCCCGTATACGTGCATTCCGTCTATGCCCTCCGCGCGTTTGAGGGCGTACTCCATCAGCGTTTTCTCTCGATCCTGAATTGCAGGCATGCCTATACCATTTATATATGCAATTGCCGCTGCCAGTCCCAGGGCTCCGGCAATATTGGGAGTCCCGGCTTCCAGCAGATACGGAGGCTCGCGAAAGGTACTTTGTTCCATTTTGACGTCCAGAATCATATCGCCTCCGCTGATGAAGGGGGACATGCTTTTTAGTACCTCCCGTTTACCGTACAGTATTCCAATACCGGTAGGCCCATACAGTTTATGTCCGGAAAACACCAAAAAGTCGACATCGAGTTTCTGTACATCCACCTCGGCGTGAACTACGTACTGAGCTGCATCAATCAGTACAAGTGCATCTACAGCTCGCGCCGCTTCTATCAGCTGCGGCAGCGGATTCTCTACCCCGGTTACATTTGACATTCCGCTTACCGCCAGAAGTTTAGTTTTTGGTGTAAGAATTTGTTCGAGTTTGTCCATCTGCAGGAGCCCGGTTTTAGGGTCGATAGGGATAAACTTCAGGTGAGCGGATTTACGGGCAGCCAGCTGCTGCCAGGGAACCAGGTTGGCATGATGCTCCATTTCAGTAATTACAATCTCGTCACCCGCTTGAATGTGTTGATCACCCCAGCCATAGGCCACAGTATTTATTGATTCGGTGGCGCCATGGGTAAAGACAATCTCTTCCTCCGAGGCTGCATTGAGAAAAGTTGCTATTTGTGCACGACTTGATTCGAACTGTTCGGTAGTCTGCTCGCTCAACTCGTATATACCGCGGTGAATATTACATGAGGAGCTGCGGTAATAGTTTTGGATTGCTTCGATTACCGGCACTGGTGTGAGACCGGTGGCACCGTTATCAAAATAGGCGAGAGGATGTCCCTTCATCTGAGAAGAGAGAACCGGAAAATCTGCCCGTACGGCAGGTATATTTATCTTTTTCATTGTCTGTATCCTTTCTTTTCTCACTATACAATCTCACTATACAATATCTAAGGACAGGCGCAAAGAGTCAATTCGGGCATAGATTATAAAAAAAGTAATAAATAATCTAATCAAGCGGTGTAGGTAAGCCCATTAATAAGGGCTCAAGTGTAGCGTAGGCAAAAATCATCTCTTATAGTTAAGGTATGAGTACACGAATATTGATAGCTGATGATGAGGGAATTAACAGGTTGTTTATAAAAACTATTCTAACCAGCAATGGATGGATAGTAGACGAGGCTTCCAACGGCCAAGCCGCCGTTGAGCTGGTAGAAAAGCATGAATTTGATATTATCATCTTGGATGTTAAAATGCCCATTATGGATGGGAAGCGTGCCACTACAGAAATACGCTCCTTAGAACAGACGCAGGAGCGAACCCCGAGTGCAATATTGGGATTAACCGCCTATGCAGAGAAAGAACTAATTGATGAACTAATGCAGCTCGGCATGAATGGGGTTATCCATAAACCAATTACCGAAAAAGTGCTCATCGGGAAAATTTCCGGTATGCTGGATTCTAAATAAGTTTGAAAGAGGAGGGGTAGTAAAATGAGCAGAAATGCTTTGATTATTGTGGATGTGCAAAATGATTTTTGCCCCGGAGGTTCTATGGCCGTTGCCGGCGGAGACGAGATAATAAGCCCAATTAATACCTTGCTTCAAAGCAAGGTTGGATCGCAGCGCAGTTTATTTCATAAGGTTGCGGCAACCGCCGACTGGCATCCTCCGCATCATGTATCCTTTGCCCTGGAACACGAAGGTCACAAAGAGTATGAAGTGGTGGATGTTGGCGGACTGCAGCAGAACCTGTGGCCGGTACATTGCCTGGCCGGTAGTGAAGGAGCAGCCCTGCATCCTGAGCTGGATCAAACGTATCTGGACCTTGTTCTGCATAAGGGCACGCAAGTGGGGCTTGATTCATACTCCGCTTTTTTTGAAAATGACGGAAAAACTCCTACCGGACTGCATGGGTATTTGCAAGAGTTTGAAATAAAACAGGTGTATATAGTGGGTTTGGCCTTGGACTGGTGTGTGTATTTTACCGCCCTGGATGCTCGGCGCTTAGGGTATATGACCATTCTAATGGAAGACTTGTGTCGACCAGTGGATGTTCCCGCAGGTTTTGCTGAAGAGCGTTTGGCTGACTTACGTGAAAAGCGTGTAATAATTGAATCTTCACAGACATACTATGAGTGAAGGGCAGCAACTGCAGCATTGCGATATCAGCACTGATTTTGCACATATAACGGATTTTGTGTTTGTCATATTTGGAGGGGCGGGGGACCTGTCCCTTCGGAAGCTCTTACCGACCCTTTTCTCTATGCATCAGCGGGGTAACTTGCCGGGAAATTTTGAAATTATCGGCTTCGGCCGTCAAGATTTGACGGATGAAACGTATCGTAATCTGGTGAAGGAGAGTATAGAAGCATCCGACGAGGTAGGAACTCCGGAGGCCCGATACATTGATGACTTTTTACCTCATCTCTCATTCTCGTACGGCCATTTTGAACAGGAAGAGCATTACAACCAGCTGGAGCAGCTGGTGCGTGAAAAAAGCAACAAGTATCAGATAGATGTGCTGTATTATCTCTCGATACCCAGTACTTTGTATCAGCAGGTTATTTCGCAAATTGCCGATTCGGAACTCCCGACTGCAGGGAAGGGGAGTCGGATTATAATTGAAAAGCCCTTTGGGAAAAACCTGGCTACCGCCCTCGAGCTGAACAGGACCGTAAATCGTGCCTTTCGGGAAGATCAGGTGTTTCGCATGGATCATTACCTGGGGAAGGAGACGGTTCAGAATATTATCTTTTTTCGTTTTGCTAACAGTGTGTTTGAGCCGCTTTGGAACAGCAACTTTATTGACAGTGTACAGATTACCGTAGCCGAAGACATCGGGGTAAGCCGGCGAGGTCGGTTCTATGAGAAAACAGGGGTCATCCGGGATATTTTTCAGAACCACATGCTACAGGTACTTGCCCTGATTGCAATGGAACCTCCGGCGGGGTTTAGTTCCAAGCAGGTGCGTGACGAAAAGGTAAAGGTCTTACGCTCCCTTCGCCCAACAGCGTACCAGAATGTAGCGGATGTCTCAGTGGCAGGTCAGTACAGCGGTGGAGTGCTGCACGGCGAACAGGTAAAGAGTTATCGGAAAGAGGTAAACGTTGACCCGGAAAGCACTATGCCCACCTATTTTGCAGCTAAGCTGCATATCGATAACTGGCGATGGGCGGGGGTTCCTTTTTATATAAGGACGGGAAAGCGGCTGCCTCGTCGTGTGACCGAGGTGGTAATTCGTTTCCGACAACCTCCGCTTAAACTGTTTCGGGACGATTGTAAACCCCTGGATTCCTCCAGGTTGGTGCTGACAATTCAGCCCGAGGAGAAGATCAGTTTTCTCCTCGGAGTGAAATACCCCGAATCGAGCAATTTGATTGTTCCCGTCAATATGGATTTTAAGTACAGCGATTACTTTGACAGAACCTACGTATCGGCCTATGAGAGGCTCTTGCGGGATTGTCTATCCGGCGATCAGTCTCTGTTTGTACGACAAGACGGAGTCGAGGCCGCCTGGGAGTTTGCCGACCCCTTTGTATCCTGGTGGGAGGAGTGTGGGTGTGTTGAGTTTTATCCTCCGGGCAGCTGGGGCCCTCAAGGAGCGGATGAGTTTATCAAGAAGGATGGACGCGCCTGGGCAACTGAATGAACTGCTGGAATGAACTGCTGGAATGAAAACGGAGTGGAAACTGAGGGGCTTGCAATATCCGCGCAGCTGAGTAAGAATGGAACCAAAGGAGTTACTGCTTATATGCTGGAAAAGATGCGTAAAGTTCCCCCACATGTAGCGAAACGGGAGGAGTCTGAGCAGGTCTACTACACTGTTTTCTGGTCTCCCCTCCGTAAGGCTGAAAAATACGATATAGTGAGGCAAGTGCCGGCGATGGCCGGTATTTTTGAGCTTTATTATATGGACGAGAACGAACGTATCCGACGAATGTGTATTTCCAGGGCCTGGTACGGTGGTTTACGTTCGAAGCTTAGGCACGATACTGATCCCGAATTGGTAATGGATAAGAATTGGCGTAGAATTCTAAACAAGTATAAATGTTATTATCGCTATACGCTTACCAACAGTATGGATGATATGCTGGATGTACTGCATTTCTTTTCAAAGATGTATATTCCGGAGCAGCCTGTCCCTCAGGATTCAGGCCGCTACCAGGAGATCTTTCTGGAAGAGATCTCGCCGGATAAAGTTGTCACAATCTAAGGAGGTGTCGGATGGGAAGGTTAAGTATTGGAATGGTGCTGCTGCTCTGCATAAGTGCTGTTGGATGGACACAGACTACTGCTGCCGAACTATTTGAACAGGCTGATGAGCTGTATGAGGCTGAACAGCACCAAGAAGCTGCGGAAGCTCTGGAGAAGGCGGAACAGCTTGTAAACTCAAATGCTGAGAAAGCGGAGCTGTATTGGCGCCTCGCACGAACCACCCTTAGTTTGGCGGATGAAGCGGAGCGAAATGGTGCTTCCGATGATCAGCTGCTTGGAGAGTACGAAAAAGGGGAAGCCCTGGCGAACCGGGCATTAGAGTACAACGACGATAATCACCACGCCTACTATTGGCGGGGGTCGAATATTGGGCGCTGGGGGCAGACTAAGGGTGTGTTAAACAGCCTGATGAAAGCCGGCCCGATGCGGGACGACCTTGAACGCGCCGTTCGCAGTGACAGCGCCCATGCCGATTCTTTCTACGTCTTGGGTATGCTGTATGCCTCGGTGCCAAAACTAATCTCATTTGGAAATAAGGACTACGCCGTTTCTTACAGCCGACGGGCAATAGATGCCTACCGGGGCGATAAAACCAAATACTCCTACTACCTTAAACTCGGTGACCATCTTTACCAACGCGATTGGAACAGCCGCAAGCGACAACGGGAAGCGCGCAAAATGGCCGATGACTTTTCCGAGGCCACTGACCCGGTAGAGCGGTATAAGTACTTCACTGCTGCCTTTGATCCTGCAAAGTCTCAACCCTATAGTCGCAGCGGTGTGGAGGGAATGTCCGACCGGGAAGAGGCACGTGCGATTATGGAGTGGCTTGTAGATGAGCTGCAAGGAAAAGCGAAACTACTGCCCAGTGAGAAAGATAATCTTGAAGATGCCCAGGCCTTTCTATCTGAGTGGCGTTAAGTTTTATTCTTGAGCTTCGTCGCTCCGGCTGGAGAAGCGTTTTTCTTCGCGTTTTTTTATTTCAGGTACCGCATCAATCAAACTGGCCTTCTCTATCCGGCTGCCCTTTGCCCGGATAGAGTTGACCACTTTTTCCACTTTTTTCTGACGGTCGTAGGGGTCGGAAAAGAGCTCCGGCTGCTCCGGCTGTGTGTCGGCGGTGAATACACTGGAGACTCCCACTCCGATCAGACGGATCTCCTGCTGCCGACTCCAGCGCTTTTGCAGCAGTGAGTGGGCAACGTCGAAAAGCTCTTCCGCCGAATAGAGGGGGCGCCGCAGCCGCTTCTGCGCGGTGGTGGTGGAAAAGTCGCTTAAACGGACTTTGATAAATACGGTGTAACCAATTTTATCCGAGTTTAACAGGCGAAACATGATTTGGTGGGAGAGATCGAGAATTACCTGTTTTATCACCTCCGGGTCGCGGGTATCCTGCTCGAAGGTTACTTCTCCGGAAAGTGATTGGCTCTTGGTTTCCTGCTGTAGAATACCCGGATCTACCCCCCGGACGGCGCGATGAAGATACTCGCCGCCGGCTTTTCCGAATAAACGGCACAGGGAGGCTTTTTTTATCTGCCGCAGCTCCCGGGGCGTGGTGATGTTCAGTTCGTGGAGCCGCTCAAGGCTTTTCTTACCGACTCCCCAGAGGTCTCCCAGTTTCAAGCTGTCGATAAACTGCTCTTCCTGTCCTGCGTGGACTCTATGAAGGCCGTCGGGTTTGTCATAGTCGGAGGCCAGTTTGGCTAAGAACTTGTTGGCGGCAATTCCTATAGAAATAATCAGACCGGTGTTTTGGGTGACCCGTTTTTTAATCAGAGCGGCTGCCTCTTCAGGGGTACCGAACAGCCTTTCCGTACCGGTCATATTCAAAAATGCCTCATCCACCGATATTTGCTGGATCTCCGGTGTAAACTCTTCAAATATAGACATTATTCCGCGGCTCACTTCCTGATAACGGCTCATCCTGCCGGGAAGAAAATTGCCATGGGGGCAGCGGCGGTAGGCCTCTGAAATGGGCATCGCCGAACGCACGCCGTAGGTACGGGCCTCGTATGAACAGGCGGAGACCACCCCGCGAGTGCCCGGACGAGCCCCGATGATTACCGGTGTACCCCGCAGTTCAGGATTATCCTGCTGCTCCACCGCTGCATAGAAGGCATCCATGTCTACATGAAAAATTACCCTTTCCATATTACCATAGCTTCCAATCCTACTTTAAGGTACCGGCGGTGTCAATTAAGGGGTATCGATTGAACCGCATTTAGATGGTACTCAATATCGAAACGGTTGGAGTCTAACTGAGTCGTATAGGGGAGGGAATACACATCTGACGCAATTTTCAGTATTCCCTTTAGTTCTTCCGGTACTGTGAAGGTAAAACTAAAGGGGTTGCGGGGGAATCTGCCGATATGAAATTGGAGGGTGTTTGGATCACGCAGGGGGGAAACGGGAAAATCGGAATCGTACAGGGTGATAGATTTCTTTGAAGAAAGGGTGATGTCCAAATTTTCGATAGGAATAGGAGACGTAATCTCTAATGTATAAGTAGTCCGCCCCAAAAAATCCCGGCTGTCGATAGTAATATCCAACAGAGGTTCTTGAAAGGGCAGCTCTTTACGGGTCTCCCGGTTCTCACTATCAACCTGCACTGTTTTTCCATTTGCCAGTTGAGAGCTGCCGTAGGTGAAGGAGCCCAAAGGCTCACTGCTTTCGAAGTTCAAGGTATGGCGAATCCGGATGGCATCTATCTGTTCGTACACCTGAAGGGGGCGGCGGCTGCCGGGGCTAAGGGAGTAAACGAACAGCAGGTATACTAAAAGCGCGATACTCAGTGTTCCAAACAGTAAGTCAAAGGCCAGGCTAATGCGTCGGGTGTATGACTGAGCAGGATGGTGGTACAGAACCCTCAAGCGCAGGATAAACAGCATGTAGGGCAGCATATGAAATGCGATCAACAGGTTTCCCTGAATCCGGGAGAGCAAAATAAGGTACATGGCACGGCTGGAACCGGTTTGAAAGATGGTAATCAGGATACCGATGATGAAGGCAATTGACAGTATTAAGTATATAAGTTTGGTAAGACGGCGACGGACAACTGTAAATAGGAAACCTAATATGAAAATGACCGACCCGTACAGGGTAAG
>JAWLDZ010000043.1:16167-19642 GCA_041686355.1 Spirochaetaceae bacterium | reverse complement strand
AACCCATAGAAAACCTGGTCGGCCTGGACCGGACCGAAGCCGCCCGCCGTATAAATCAAGCCTTGTACGATGCCGAGGCTGCCGCCGAACAGGCCGCCGCCAAACGCTGAGTCTTCGTTTAGTCCGGGATGTTGAACTTGGAGGAATCAAAGCGGTCGCTGCCTATCCACAGGTCGATCTTAGTTCCCTTGTCGATTCTGCTTACATCGGCGCGCTTGATCTGCCATCCGATCAGGTTGAGTCTGGCCGCCCCAACCAGGTCCGTTCCCCCCATGGAACCGTAATACTCGGAGAGTTCCGGCCGGGCGCCGGTATTGAGGGTTTTTGAAATTTCCTCGATGTCCTCATCCGAGCGTTCATGATCATCGAGGACCGCCAGGTGCAGACCGTCGTACTCCTGGTGCAGGGATATCACCATCCGCTTTGGACTGGACTCTAAAATGTAGTTGGAAATTTCACTTATTAAGTGCAGTATGTAGTCTTTCTTCATCTCTTTTCCCTTTTATTCGAATCGATCCATTCAATAATGGCCACAAAGAAGGTTGCCGTAAGTCCGCCGGCAAAGCCGTTGTTGTACAGGTCGAGGCCTCCGTGCCAGGCGGCGGTCCGTTCTACAATCAGCAAATGGGTAAAACCGGCGGCAAAGCCGACATACATGCCGAACTCTCCGGCCAGGGGAGCCAGGGTGGTTCCGAACAACAGAGCAAGTACAGGGCCGGGTGCAGTGAGCGACTTTCCAAACAGCAGGGTGGCGGCAATTACCCCGAGCGCCACGGGCCAGGAGTTTTTAAGGTGCTTTCCAAAAGTGGCAAAACCAATAATCGTAAGCAGACCCCCTATAATCGGCCCGTTAAAATCGGCACCGATAAACAGCAGATACACGCTGAAGACAAGTCCCAGAATCCCCGCATTGACCAGGGCTGAACCCGGCGAGGCGATCTCCATGAAGTCAGAGGGTAATCGGCCGGTCTGCTGTAAGATATTCTTCAGATTCCCAAATAATTTCTTGCGGTCCATCGCAACTCCCCAGCCGATAAACAGAACACACAGCACAGGGACCAGCAGGATAAGCAGTAGCGACGGTTGGTCGTTCCATATCACCCGGATGCCCACATCCTGCCCTCCGGCGGCCAGGAGAGCCGCCGCAAACAGACCAATAAAACCGCTGGTAAAGCCGATGTTGTAAATATTGTAGCCCTCGTGCAGCTTCAGCATAGCCACCGCCACCGCAGGCAGCAGGAGTCCCGCGGCCACGCCCCCTACAATTCCTATCAGCAGTGCCGCCGGCCCGGTAAACCCGGACTCATACACTAGGAAGGTTACCAGGGGGCCCATAGCAGTTCCGAACAAGCCGATCAAAATATAGTTTTTAAAGGGCTTTCCCACCAGCTTTGCCGCAAGGTATACCCCCGCTATCACCGGAAGGGCGTTGAGCGGGGTTTTCCCGAATAGGCTGAAGCCGATGATGGTAAAAACCGCCGCCACGGTCGGCCCGGAGAGGCGAATACTGTTAATGCGTATGATAAGCAGGGATAAAATACCCATAATAAACGCATTCAGCATGGCCCCGCCGATGCCGCCCACCACGGTAAAGTCGTTAATCAGACGGGCCGGATGCTGCTGCAGGCGGATGAAGCCCTGCAGGGACTCGGCCAAACCGTCACTTAGCAGACCAACCAGTGCGAACACTCCTAAGCTGGCAGCCATCAGCCGGTAGAGCGTTTTTTCAAACAACAGCATGCAAAGCTCCTTGCGGGGGCGCGGCCTTCAACATGAGCACTGTACAGATAAGGGTGATCAGTAGAACTGTGGGAATAACGAATACTGCGGGTATGATGTTTACCCCCGCTATCCCCATAGCCACAATTTTAGCGCTCAGCGCCGTCATGAGCAGGGACAGAAACACCAGGTAAACCGGTACCAACAGGTACCCGAGGGGCCGTTTTTTTAACAGCAAAAAACCGGATACGAAGGACAGGGGCAGCAGCAGCCCTAAATCAAGCCCCTGAACAATTAAGGTGGTGTAGTGCTGCAGCTCCACCGGATAAATGCTGCCGTCCAGCAGCGGAGGGAGCACCACTCCCAGCCACATCAGGGCGATCGCGAGGGTGTTAAAAATCAGAAACCCCCCGGCCAGTTTAATTGGAGTCCGGGGGCCGAAGGCCTCGGGCAGCTTCTCTATATCAAAACCCATAAGGCTTAAACTGAATGCAAAAAAGCTGCTTCCCAATAGAAACACGTAGACCAGAAAAAGGATGCTGTAGGTACCCATAACCAGGTAAAAAAGGTAGGTCACCAAAAAGTAGCCCAGCACTCCCGACAAAAACAGACGACTACGCAGCCCTCCGCGGCGGGCCATGAGAAAGGCTATGCCCAACAGGGGAATTCCAAGAAAGAGGGTCACGTAATCCTGGCCGATCCCCTGTATCGCCACATCCGCCGACATATGCTTATATACCCCTTGGCCGTAGATGGTCACTGTGTGCCCGCGAACCGATTCATGCTCCCAGGGCCCGGGGCCTTGCTCCGAGAACACCCCCATGCCGGCGGCAAACCCGGAGGCAAGCATTATACCGAGTACTAATACACCGATTATTTTTGAATATTTCATTTTGTGTTCCCCTTACCTGCTCTCTTTTCTAAACTGTTTTTTTACTGTCCTATGTAGCAGAGGTGACTTTGAAATAAAACCTTTAAATATAGTTTAGTGTCAAGAGGACTGTCTTGCGCAGCCTAGTCTCATCAACTGTTATTTGTGCTGTAAAAGCACAGTGATACAAGCTCGGGAAATCCAGTTAGAGCAGCACCTGGATGCCGTATTCGGTGAAGCGGCGGTCTGCACTTACTACCGGGCTGTTATGATTCAAGGCCGTTGCGATAATGAAGCGATCCGCCGGGTCTTTGTGTATGTAGGGCAGTCTGGTCGCTCCCATGAGAAGCTCAGGGCTTAAATCTATCACATCAACCCGGTGATGGGTAATGAACCGCAGCCACCACTCTTCAGGAGGCATCGGAAGCGACAGTTTTCCATTTCTATATTTTAATGCAATCTCAAAGGCACTTATTGAAGAGACTGCGACTACATCCTCCCTGTCAATGATGGAAATCGTTTCGGATGAAAGCCTTGCTGAACCTTCCGCAAGCCAGAGTACGGCACAGGTATCAAGGATAATCATTCAATATTACCCCACTCATCCTCATCCAAATCCTCCAGAGGATCGTAGTTAATCTGCAACTTGGAAAGAACAGGGTCTGTCTGGCTCCGAGGCCGATTCAAACGCTTTCGAAGCTCTGCCACAGGCACCCCGTTACGGCTTATAATGTAGACCTCCCCCTTTTCCACTTCCTCAAGAATTCGGGAAAGATGAGTTTTTGCTTCGTGGGTGTTTACGGTCTTCATATTCTTAGTTTAGTGGACTAAGTTTTACTAGTCAAGAAAATTCTTTCTGTTATCCCAGCACTGTTATCCCAGCAC
>JAWLDZ010000043.1:0-16067 GCA_041686355.1 Spirochaetaceae bacterium | reverse complement strand
TTCGTGGGTGTTTACGGTCTTCATATTCTTAGTTTAGTGGACTAAGTTTTACTAGTCAAGAAAATTCTTTCTGTTATCCCAGCACTGTTATCCCAGCACTGTTATCCCAGCACCCTGCACCTCAACTTTCACGGTTCAACTTTCACTTCAGTATTCCTTGACACATGAACGGGTCCCCGGCTATTCTCGAAGCTCTAAGAACATTGTTCTTAAAAACTCCGAGCCGTATACCTAAGGGCAAATTGCGGTACGCGCTGCTTGCCTAAGGTACAAGGCCGATGGGCCGGTGAAGAAATAAACCGACCTCCCGTGTTTGGAAAGGAGAAAAACATGATCAAACGAAGTCGCGTACTTGTACTTCTGGTCCTAGTTGGGCTAGTTGTAATCACGCATCTGGGAGCCGCGGGTTCCCAGGAGTCCCCAGAAAATCAAACACCCAATGAGGCCGACAAGTCTCAGCGCATTATACTGGCTACCACCACAAGTACCGAAAACAGCGGACTGTTGGCCTACCTGCTTCCGGAGTTCACCGACGACAGCGGCTACCAGGTAGATATAATCGCGGCAGGAACCGGGGCGGCCCTGAAGCTTGGGGAAGACGGCGATGTTGATGTGGTGCTGGTCCATGCCAGAGACCAAGAGGAGAGTTTTATCGAAGCAGGATATGGGGTACATCGTAAGGATGTAATGCATAACGATTTCATCATCCTCGGGCCGGAGGATGACCCCGCCGGCGTAGCAGCCGCAGAGACAGCTGCAGAAGCGCTTGAAAAAATTGCCGCCTCCGGATCGAACTTTGTTTCCCGGGGAGATAATTCCGGAACTCACTTCAAAGAACAGAGTCTGTGGCAGAGCGCGGGTACCGAGCCTGCGGGCAGGTGGTACAAAGAGGCCGGTCAGGGAATGGGTGCGGTTATTACCATGAGCGATGATTTGCGCGCATACACCCTTGCCGACAGAGGCTCCTATATCGCCATGCAGGACAAGCTCGAGCTGCAGATCCTCTTCGAGGGAGACCCCCTGCTCTACAACCCCTACGGAATAATTTCGGTTAATCCCGACCGTCACGGTCACATCAACTACCAGGGAGCAATGGCCCTGGTAAACTGGTTCACCGAAGAGAAGGCACAGCAGCTGATCGCCAATTTCAAGAAGGGCGGTGAACAGCTGTTCCATCCGGACGCACTGCCCAAGGTACAGTAGGAATTTATGGATACCGTTTTTACCGGGGCTCTCAGTCTCATTTTCTCGGGCGACAAAGAGCTCTACTTTATCGCCTTTACCTCTTTGCGATTTTCGCTTATTTCAACCTCAATTGCCTCACTTATAAGCATCCCTCTAGGTATCCTGCTCCATTTCTATGCATTCCCCTTGAAACGGGCATTCGTATCGGTTCTCCATGCCCTGATGGCCCTTCCGACGGTGGTAATCGGGCTGCTGGTGTTCTCTTTTATCTCGAGGTCCGGGCCCCTCGGCTCGCTTAATCTCCTCTTCAATCCCTCCGGAATAATCATCGGACAGGTAATTCTGGCATCACCGATCCTTACAGCCCTGGTGTATTCCGGCCTTTCGAAGCTTGACCCCAGGTTTCACGAGACCCTGATTACCCTTGGCGCGCGAAAAGCCGACATTCTTTGGGCCTCACTAAGGGAGGCCAGGTTCGTAATTATTTCGTCTGTCCTGGCCGGCTTCGGCCGCGTAATTGGCGAGATCGGCGTCTCGATGATGCTGGGCGGAAATATCCGCTGGTATACTAGAACTATGACTACCACAATTGCCCTGGAAACCAGCAAGGGAAATTTCGAGCTTGGACTGTCCCTGGGACTCATTCTGATGACAATTGCCCTGCTTATCAACGGGACAACCCACATGCTGGTAAAGCCGGAGGTATAGACTAAATGGCCCTATTTTCAATAGAAGGCTTACGATTCAGCTACAGCGCTGAGTATCGTGGCAAAAAAACTCCCCCGGTGCTTGAAATTGACCGGCTCGAGCTGAGGAAAGGAAAAATTTACGTACTGTTGGGCTCGAACGGTTCGGGAAAAACAACCCTGTTAAAACTGATGAACCGTCTCCTCCTTCCGACCGAAGGCAGCATCTTTTTTCAAAACGAGGATATGCTTACCAGCAGCAGCCTGCGGCAAAGGACGATCTATGTGCATCAGAATCCCCTTTTGTTTTCCGGTACAGTATTCAGTAATGTGGCATATGGGCTGAAACTTCGGCATTATTCACACCGAGAAGTACAGCAGCGGGTTTACCACAGCCTAAAAGTGGTAGGCCTGCAGGGCTTCGAGAGGAAAAGGAGCACCTCCCTCTCCGGTGGAGAGGCTCAGCGGGTGGCTATAGCACGAGCGCTGGCGGTGGAACCGGAGGTACTGCTCCTTGACGAGCCGACATCGAGTGTGGATAAGCACAGCATCGGGAAACTAGAACAACTTCTGAGGACAATACAAACAGATTACGGCTGCACCATCATCATCAGCAGCCACAACCTACCCTTCGCCTACCGGATGGGCGACAGACTGATCCAACTAGAGGAGGGGCGCCTGATACCTACCGGACAAAACATCTTAAAGGGGCATATGAGTTCGGCTAAAGACAACAACCGTATATTTCATATCTCCGAATCGGACGGTGGTCCTGCAATTTTTTGCCCGGATATCGACGGTCATTTTACCACTGCCGTCATTGACTACGACCGGATACTTCTCTCTTCAGAGCCGCTCCACTCCTCCGCGCAGAACTGTTTTAAGGGAAGGGTACACTCCTTCGCGGTATGCAAGTCCAATGCGCTTGAGGGGCCCGAGCAGAGCAGCCGGGACAGCCATGGCCTGGCAGATGTAACGGTGGAGGTAGAAGGCCGCCTGCTTACCTCGAGAATTACCCGGAAATCCATCGAGGAGCTTGCCCTTTCATCGGGCGATAGTGTCTACCTTTCTTTCAAGGCCTCCTCGGTGAGGCTTTACTAGGAGCTATGAATACTAAAACTATGAATAAATTTTTATACAATGCCCTTTTCTTCATAATACTTTAGTGTTATAATCGCCTTCATAATGCTCTGAAGGTTCGTCACCTACCGTTAACTGACCATGGTGCGAATCCACTGGGCCATATTCGAAAGGGTATGACCTCCCATGTTCGGAAAGGAGCTGTAGCTAAGAGTGAACCTGCCCAAACTCTTTTTCTGCTATTTACTCCGAACAAGGCGTTATTACAATAAACGACTTCGTGATGGAGCAGATAAGCGTGAAAAAAAAACATGATACCACACTAAGAGACTTTTCAGAAATATTTGAACTCACCTTGAACAGGGCCGCAGAACGAGCACACTTCTCCGCACAGCCACAGGCATCCCAACCACAGGCAGTCGAAACGATCGAAGTAGGAAAGAGCTGCGGCCGAGTACTGGCCGAGGACGTGCTGTCCGATAGAAACCTTCCCCCCTACAACAGAGTTGCGGTTGACGGCTATGCTTGTAGAAAATGCGACCTCCCCGGCCCTATGCGTCTTGTTGGAACCAGCTCCGCCGGCGATGCCCCCCGGCACTCCGTCGATGCCGGCACCTGTGTAAAGGTAATGACCGGAGGAGTGCTTCCTGAGGGGGCGGATACCGTGATAATGGTTGAGCAGAGCGAAGAATCTTCCAACTACGTACGTTACACCGGTTCCAGCCCCCAAGCCCATCCCCCTAATTTCAGCCCCCGCGGCGAGGATGTACCCCTGGGAAGGCGGGTCCTTTCGAGGGGCACCCTCCTCGGCCCTCAGCATACCGCTCTGCTGGCTTCAGTGGGCTATGCCTCCCTTGTGGTATATGGGCTGCCCAAAGTCGGTCTTCTGTCTACCGGCAACGAGGTGGTAGAACCTGGGGATATCCCCGAGCCCCATCAAATTCGCAATGCCAATGCTCCCCAGGCTGTCGCCCAACTGTCACGCATGGGCATAACTCCTAGCTACTACGGAATTGTCCCCGACGACCCTCAGGCCCTCGAGAGTACTCTGGCAAGGGCTCAAGGGGAGAACGATCTAATCATAATGAGCGGCGGCGTCTCTATGGGCGACTTTGACTTTGGCCCGGAGGCGATCGAAAAGAACGGATTTACAATACAGTACGACCGGGTAGCAGTAAAACCGGGCCGGCCGACTACCTTTGCCGTTTCAGATAAAGCCGACCTGTTCGGCTTAGCGGGCAACCCCGTCTCCTGTTTTGTGATTTTTGAAATACTGGTAAAACCCTACCTCTACCGTCTGATGCATGGTATCTACCGTGCTCCCCGTAGTTTCGCCACTCTATCCAAGGAGTTTGACCGCAGAAACAGCGAACGGGATGAGTGGATTCCTGTAACCCTAGATGATCATGGTCACATTACTCTACTGGATTACCACGGCTCGGCTCATTTCCATTCGATATCCCGGGCAGAAGGGATGATTAAGATTGAACGCGGGATAAAGCATCTCGATAAAGGAGCCCAACTTGCTGTACGACTCTTTTAATCGCAAAATAGATTACCTCCGACTCTCCGTTACCGATCGCTGTAATCTACGTTGTACCTATTGCATGCCCGAGGAGGGGGTCCCCTTTATCCCCCACCACGAGGTAATGAGCTTTGAGGAAATCACCGCAGCAGTTCGCACGGCTGTGTCCCTTGGCATTCGAAAGGTACGCCTCACCGGAGGCGAGCCGCTGGTTCGCCGGGGCATCGTCAATCTGGTTGCCAAGCTTGCAGAGATAGAGGGAATAGAGGACCTGGCGATGACCAGCAACGGAGCCCTCCTGCCGGAGATGGCGGGTCCACTTAAAAAAGCAGGACTGCAGCGGGTGAATGTGAGTCTCGACAGCCTTGACCCGCTGCGTTACCGAGAGCTTACCCGCAGGGGAGAACTGCAGGATGTACTGGATGGAATTTTTGCTGCCCGCGAGGCAGGACTTTTTCCGATTAAACTGAACACCGTAATTCCCCCCAATGGTGATAAGAGCGAAGCCCAGCGTGTCGCCGAGTTCGGAAAGGAACACGGGTTCCAAGTTCGATTTATCCGGCAGATGGACCTTAGTTCCGGGGAGTTCTCTGTGGTTGAGGGGGGAGAGGGTGGAAACTGTCCCCTATGTAATCGCCTGCGCCTCTCGAGCAGAGGTATCATATACCCCTGCCTATTCAGTGATTCCGGCTACGCCATCCGCAGCCTGGGGGTCGAAGAAGCTATACGTGCGGCGGTAGGCGAAAAACCGGCCCGGGGTATCGTTAGTAACAGTAATACCTTTTACGGGATAGGCGGATGAACACAGAACAGCCGGGAGGAGATATGCAGGAGAGCGAAAAGCGAAAACGGGAGGGCCGTTTGTCCCACGTAAATGAGGCGGGAAAGGCCCACATGGTTGATGTCGGAGCGAAGGTCCCGGTGCACCGCAGTGCACGGGCCTCCGGCACTATACGGCTTGCCCCAACAACAGTTGAACTAGTACGGGAAAATAAAATGAAAAAGGGCGATGTGCTGACGGTAGCCCAAATAGCGGGAATACAGGCGGCTAAGCAGACCCACAGTCTCATTCCGCTGTGCCACCCCCTGCCCCTGACAAGTATCGAGGTAAACCTCGAATTGACTGCCCCGGGGGTACAGGTTGAAGCCACGGTGCGCTGCACGGGACAGACAGGAGTGGAAATGGAGGCTCTTACAGCGGTCAACCTGGCACTCCTCACCGTGTACGACATGTGCAAAGCCGTCGACTCTTCCATGGTGATTGAAAACATACATCTGCTGGAAAAGAAAAAGGAATCTGTAGAATGAGCATCAACATAAAATCCATCAACATCTCCGAGCGCAAAGGTACCGTAAAGACTCCCATTCCTCGGGCAGAAGTGTATGAACACGGCCTTAAAGAAGATGCCCACTCGGGAGACTGGCACCGAATGATAAGCCTCCTGGGCCAAGCCAGTGTAGAACGTTTCGAGAAGCAAATGGACAGAACAATTGGACCCGGGGAGTTCGGAGAAAACCTTACCATAGAGGGGCTCGACCTAAACGAGGTAGCGGTACTCGACCGTTTTACCATAGGAGAGATCGAGCTCGAGATAACCCAGATCGGTAAAACCTGTCACGGCGACGACTGCGCCATTTTCAAGGAGGTTGGCAAGTGCGTCATGCCCCAGGAAGGGCTTTTTGCCAGGGTCATTCGTGGTGGCAGCATAGAGGCCGGTCAAGAGGTGGAGTACCATCCCCGAGATTTTGTAGTCCGGGTTCTTACTGTCAGTGACCGGGTCTCCGCAGGGATCTACAAAGACCGTTCCGGTCCGCGGGCCTTGGAACTGGTAAAAGCCGCCTTCGCCGCCAAGCGCTATCACCTGCGCACCGAGTATCAATGCGTACCGGACGAACAGGAGGATATCGAAGCGGCCTTTACAGCTGCTCGTAACGCCGGCGAGGATGTAGTTATTAGTACCGGGGGGACCGGAATCGGGCCGCGGGATATAACCCCCGAGGCACTTTCCGCGGTAGCCGAAAAAATGGTTCCCGGTGTTATGGACCATATTCGACTAAGCGCCGGAGCCCGTAAACCCAATGCCCTGCTCTCCCGCAGTGCCTGTGCTGTTGGAGGCTCTACCATCTTCTATACCCTTCCGGGCAGTGTCAAAGCGGTGGAAGAGTATCTGCAGGAGCTTTTCAAAACCCTCGATCACATGGTGGCTATGCTGCACGGCATTGGACATTAAGGCTACAGCCTTCGCAAAGGGCTGTTACTAATCATATAATCACTATCTCCTGGCACTCGCTCAGAGCTAAGTACTTCGTACTTAGCAGCACCTCCAAATAAATAAGGTCCTTTTCTCTTCATCGCTTGTAAAGAAACACGTTATTGTTATATAAAACGTCTTTAATATAACAAAACAACCTATTATTGTGATATTTATGTTCTAATTTGTGATAATTTATAAAAAATTATCGCATTATGTCCATTTTATATTTTGACAGTTTTAATAAGCAATGTTAATATCCATGTTATGCAAAATAGTCAGAAATTATGAACAGTGTAATGTCCGTGAAGGAGGGCTACATGTCGGATGAAAAAAGAACGATTCTCGATAAAACGATGAATCGGCGCGAGTTTTTGCGAATGTCGGGTTTGAGTGCAATAGGAGTTTCTACTCTCTCATGGTTACTTCCCGGCTGTACATCGAATAAGGAAGATGTGGCGGTGTTTGAAACCGCTTCCGGGGTTCTCATCCACGAATCACCGCGCTGCACCGGTTGTTTGCTTTGTGAAAGTTCGTGTACCAGCGTAAACGATGGAAAGGTCGGTCAACAGCTTGCACGAGTCAAGATCAGTCCTAATTACATGTATGGTCAAAACGGGGTAAGCGGTCCCAACTGGGAAAACGGCACCGGAGAAATGGGTAATTTCAAGTTGAACGCCGAGCTCTGTCGTCAATGCGAGCAGCCGGCCTGTGCCTTGGCCTGTCCGGAAAATGCCATTTTTGAAGCGGAGAAATCCGGAGCACGAGAGGTTGATCCTGAGAAATGTGTCGGTTGCGGAACCTGTGAAAGGGCCTGTCCGTGGGGGATTCCTACCGTCGATACAGAGACCAATGTGGCTACTAAGTGTGTTCTCTGCCACGGCTACTCAGCCTGCGTATCGGTCTGCCCAACTGGGGCGTTGCACTTTGTGAGTTGGGATGAGGCTATCCGTAAGTACGAAGACCACTTCCGCACCGAAGAAATTTAAATTGTAGACAGATCTTGCAGACAGATCCTGCAGACAGATCCTGCAAACAGATAAGGAGTGAATATATGGCATTAGAAGGTGGATGGGCAGGTAAAATCCTGCGGGTAAACTTAAAAAGCGGTGAGATATCCCATGAGAAAACCGAAAAGTATATAGAGTATATTGGCGGTATGGGTCTCGGCTATAAAATAATGTGGGATGAGGTTCCTGCGGGAACCAAGGCCTTTGATGAAGCAAATAAAATAGTCTTTGGTGTAGGTCCTCTTACCGGTTCCGGTGCAATTAGCTCGGGACGGACCAACATCACTAGTTTGCTGGCATCCAACCCCTTTCACGGGGTAAGCGACAGCCACATGGGCGGACACTTTGCGGTAGAACTCAAATACGCGGGTTACGACGGTATTATAATTGAAGGAAAAAGCGAACGCCCGGTATGGTTGAAAATAGAGGATGAGAAGGTAAGCATTGAAGACGCTACTCTCTATTGGGGACATGGTACTTTTCAGACCATCGCCGGGGTAACCGCAATAATGGGAGGCGACTCTCAGGTTGCGGCAATCGGTCAAGCCGGAGAAAACCAGGTCAACCTCTCGGTTATCAGAACCGGACTCAGCCACTCGGCTGGAGGACATGGTGGAGTAATGGGCTCTAAAAACCTTAAGGCTATCGGAGTCAAGGGTACCGGAGCAGTCCACATCAATATGGAAAATATGGAGTGGTACAAACTGAACCAATTTGTCCTTAGCATTTACGGGGCAAACAACCAGCATGTGGTTCCCCGTACCCCTCAACCCTGGGCCGAATACGATCACCCCGGAAGTCGCTGGACCGCAAAGGAAGGGCTTTACTGGGAGCAGGCCGATCCGCCTATTGAAACCGGCGTATGTAAACCCGAAGACAGCAACAAAATTGGTTACCGTACCATGAAGGCTATGCTGGATCTGGGCGCAAACGGCCCGAAATATACTGTTCGAATGGGCGGCTGTGCAGCCTGCCCCATACGCTGTCACTCCCATGTAAAGGTGCCCCAGCTTAGTAAGTACGGGGTTGATCCCTACGTAGCGAATACCTGTATGGGTTTTTATGCACCCAGTTCGATTATGTTCAAGGGCTTTAATGTAGATGGAGAGTCAAAGGACGATGCTACAGTGATCGGCCGTTCTCTCGGCTCTCATATGGCTGACGACTATGGGGTGTGGTGTAATTACGGCCAGTTAGCACGGGACCTTAAATGGGCTTACGAAAAGGGTGTCTTAAAGCGCGTTCTCCCCTCTGCCGAATACAACTCAATCCCCTGGGATAAACTTGAAAGCGGCGACCCCTCATTTTATCTTGATTTTTATCGTAGAATAGCCATGAAAGAGGGAGAGCTTAGTCGACTCGGTGAAGGTGCGTTTTGGTTAGACAAACGCTGGAACCTTGGCGAAGAGTACTGGACGTACAAGGACAATAAGCTCTGGACGAAAGTCGGCTATCCGGTCCATCACTCCAACGAGTCAAACGGACAGGTAGGTGCTCTTATAAGCTCAATGTTTAATAGGGACGCCCAATGCCATACCCACCAAAACTTGATTGGAAGCGGTCTGCCCACGGATGTACAGAAAGAGGTTGCCGAAGAGTTATGGGGCAGCAAAAACGCCATAGATGAACCGGCAAACTACACTCCGATGAACAGAGGAAAGGCCAAATTTGCAAAATGGAGTATTGTGCGCAACGTACTGCACGATTCACTGACCCTGTGTAACTGGATGTGGCCCATGACCGTGAGCCCCCTTAAAGACAGAAACTATCGGGGAGACACCTCATTAGAGGCGCAGTATTATACCGCGGTTACCGGTAAAGAGATGAGCGAAGAGAAGCTAGACCAAGCGGCGGAACGAATCTTTACGCTGCACCGAGCCTTAACTGTGAAGCAAATGGGTACAACTAATATGCGAGAAGAGCATGACCAACTTACGGGCTGGCAGTTCGATATGGATCCGGATAAAGAGCCCTTTACCGCCGGAACAATTAAGCTCGACCGTGAAGATTATGAGAAAGCTCTAACCATGCTTTATGAAGAACTTGGCTGGGATTCAAAAACAGGGGCCCCCACCCGGGCGACCTTGGAACGCTTACGGCTCAAATATGTAGCTGATGAGCTCGAGACCATGGGTCTCCTGCCGGCCTAAGAGGAGCTATGGAAAAGGAAAACTCAAAAACTGCCCTAGAGCAGATACAAGAAGCAAGCGCTGCGGGATTCGTGTTACACGAATCCCGCTTATGCGCTGAACTCGCGGAGGAGGAACTGGCCCTAGTCGGCTCCTTATCCGGAAAAAAGGGTACCTACTACTTTGATCCTACAACCATGACCTCCCGCTATGCGGGAATCATGCTTCGCCTGGAGGAAAAGAACTATCTCGATCTGGCAGCTGAAACGATTCGTGATGATAGTAAAAAATATCCTCGTACTACCCCCCTTGGAGTGCTGCGTGAAGCGCCCTTCTCTTTCGATGAGGAGTCTATTAAGGCGATACTCACGCGTTTTAATGAGGACCCCCAGTATAAGGATCTGCGTAAGTGTACAGCCTCTAACCAGGCGGTCCATTTCTATTCTGCCGAGCATCTTGATCCCGGACAGGCGGAATATCTATGTGAATATGAAGAAGTCGGAAGAAAGGAGAATCAATGATATCAACCTATTGTAATACCGCAGCCGTTGATGAGGCTCAAGTAAGCTTATACATAGGGAACGAAATGATAGCGAACTTCTTCTGCACGCCCCAGGAAATCTCCGAGCTTTGTATCGGACATCTCTATATTCAAGGGATAATCAATAAAGCAGAGGATGTGCTTCTCAAGGAAGTCGAAACCCGGGAACCGAGAAAAATCATAGCTACACTTTATCCCCATACACAAAATTTACAGACACAAAATCAGCAGGTTCGGGGAACACGAGATCAGCTTGACCGTGAAACGCAAGCTGCACCGCCCACTCCTCCGATAGAAGAGCTTCGCAGTGCAGCTGCAGAGATGTTCGCCATGGCCGAGATTTATCCCAAATGTGGCGGAGTACACTGCTCAGCCCTGCTTGAAGGCTCGGAAATAGTTGCCTTTAAAGAGGATATAGGACGACACAATGCGATGGATAAGGTAATCGGAGAGGCGCTGCAAAAACACAAGGACATTTCGCAGCTTATCTATTTAACCAGCGGAAGAATTAATGCAGAAATTATCAACAAAGCGGCTCGGGCGGGATTGCGAATAGTTGTCTCGCGCAGTATTGTATCAACCATCGCCCTTGAAAAAGCCCGAAAGCACGGCATAGGGTTAGTAGGGAGAATAGAGTGGAAAGAACCGATAGTCTATGAAGAAAGAATCACCAAAAAATAGCGAAGCTTACACCGGGGAAGCTTTAGCTCTGAGAGAACACCTCCGTGAATTGCGTCGATTACTAGTAATATCGGCCTGTTCGGTAGCCCTTTTCTCAATAGCTATGTACAACTTCTTTGACCCGGTTATCGGGTTTCTTTATGCCCCCTTTGCCGGTGTGACACAAATGATAGAGGGGAACACCCTTTTCGCTCACCACGTGTTTGAGGGCTTTCTCACCAGAATAAAAATTAGCGTATTTGTGGGCCTGGTGCTCGCATCACCTATTCTTATATTTCTGCTTATACGTTTCATTTTTCCGGCATTGACAAAGCGAGAACGAAGCATCACGCTTTGGACTCTGATCTCCAGTGCTGCTTTAGTGTTTGGAGGCTTCTACTATGGGTATTATACTATTTTGCCCATTGTAATCGATTTTTTTACCAGTGCCGGTTTTTTTCCAAATCACATTGGCCTCATGCTGAATTATGAACGCAATATTATGTATGTGTTCCGGTTTCTCTTTTTGGTTCTCATAACTTTTCAGCTGCCCGTATTGATGGTAATTTTGATGATGAGCAAGGTGATAACACGAAAGAGTTTATTTAAAATGGGCCGTTTTGTCATTATAGGGCTGTTCCTTTTTTCTGCTTTTATTACCCCGCCGGATTTTGTAAGCCAAATTATGATAGCCCTGCCAATGATACTGCTCTACTATTTTGCCCTGCTGGTTGCCCTTGTGTTTCGCTTCGGAGGAGAAAAATAATGCCGGGTTTAGGAATATCAGAACTGCTGGTGCTGTCTGTGCTCATTCTCATGCTGGTACGCACGGAGGATCTGCCCAAAATCATGCGTGTACTTGGCCGCCTGTGGGCCAAGGCCTATCGCTACTTTCTTTTATTTAAGCAAGAGGTGCGCCGCATGGAAAAGTCGATGGGAATTGAAGAAGAGATGAAGGACATAAGGTCCATCAATGCCCGCCTGAACAGCGAAATAGCCTCATTTAATCGTGAATTAAGAGAAGAAAATAAAGAAGAAAAGTCCAAACAAAAAATTGAAGAGACAATAGAAACTGCACATAAGGAGTAGGATATGTTAGGAACAACAGAAATCGTAGTAATCGGAGGAGTAGTGGTTTTGCTGTTTGGTGCAAACGCTATCCCAAAATTTGCCAAAAGCCTCGGTAAGGCAAAAAAAGAGTTTAGAGACGGTATAGCCGATGAGGCCGATCAGGAAGAGACACAGACAGATCAAACCGGCACTTCCGATAAAAAAGAGTAAGCGTCAGTACGAGCCTATTTGTCTAAATTAGGCTCGCAGCAGTAACTACCCGCCCCGGGCAAGCCGCTCGGGGCGGGTGTAAATATTCACCCGCCTGCCCCGGGCAAAACCGCACAGGGTAATCCCGTAGGCCTGCGCAAGCTCTACCGCCTTCGCGGTGGGAGCGGACTTGGAGACTATAATCGGAATACCGGTTCTAAGCATGCGCACCGCAATATCCGAGGAGATACGGCCGGAGACCAGCAGCAGTCCTTCTCTAAACTTGCTACCATTCTTAAAGCCCTTGTTGCCCTTTAGGTTGCCATCCGGGCTGCTCGCATCCCCCAGAAACACCTTGCCGATAACTTTATCCACCGCATTACGCCGGCTGATATCATCCGCCGAATACAGAATTCGCCGGCCCTTAGCTTTTTCAGCTCTCTCAACTCCCACTCCTGCTCGATCTTTTTCTCCCTCCGTGGGGAAACCCTCCCCGGCAAAAGCGGCCATGTGCACCCCGCCGGTAGAGTGATACAGCGACGGCAGCCGCTGAAAATCGGCCACAAGATCTAAAAGAGTATCAACCGGCACTATCGGCCCCGGCGGCAGCGGCTCAATCTCCTCTCCAAACTCAATTTTCGAGGCGGCGCAATCCACCAGCTCTTTCATTGTAACGTTCTTTACCTCGCGACCAACGGTAGTGCGCCAGGTCTCGTGCTCGTGCTGCAGGCTGAGCCGCTCTCCGACCTTCAAATACCCCTCTACAAACAGATAGCCGTAAATAAGCTCCTCGATCTCTTGCCCGCTCACAGGAGCCTGCAGCAGCAGAATATCGTTGACGTACAGGTCCAGCCAGTCCTCGCGCACCACCGTATCCTGCAGATGTTCGCTGCGGCCTTTCTGGTAGCGGATGATATCAATATTTGAGCTGCTCATACGCTGCCCTGTCCTTTGCGTTAAAAAGTGCTTAATAGATGCTGTAAATTGTATGGCCCGCCTCACTCCGCGTCAAGCGTCCCGCGTCAAGCTCCCGCGCCAATCCGCCTACCAAGCTTTCAATCTTCAGTTGATTCGGGTATACTACTCCGCAGCAAGAAACCACGCTAAGAAACAACGACAAGAAACCACGATAGGGAACAACTATGACCAAAGCATTCGACAACCAAACCTACATCAGCGAACAGGCCTCCTTTATCCGCGAGCGTATGCGCAGCTTCGACGGTCGGCTGTATCTGGAGTTTGGTGGAAAACTGGTAAACGACTTCCACGCCGCCCGGGTGCTTCCCGGCTACGACCCCAACGTAAAGGTGCGGCTGCTGCAGGAGCTCCAGAAGGATGCGGAAATAATCCTCTGCATTCACGCCGGAGCCATCGAGCACCGTAAAATGCGGGCCGACTACGGCATCACCTACGATGCCGACGCCATGAAACTCATCGACGATCTGCGCGCCTGGGGCCTTACAGTTTCGGCGGTGGTCATAACCCGATGGAAAAACCAACCTCAGGCACAAGCCTTTCGTACTAAATTGGAGAACCGCGGCATACGGGTCTACGCCCACGCCCCGATCAAGGGCTACCCCAACGACCCTGACCTTATCGTCTCATCGGAGGGCTACGGTTCCAACCCGCGGATCGAAACCACCCGACCCCTGGTAGTAATTACTGGGCCCGGGCCGGGCTCCGGTAAAATGGCCACCTGCCTCTCCCAGGTGTACCACGATCATCAGCAGAATATCCGCGCTATGTACGCCAAGTTCGAGACCTTCCCTATCTGGAACCTGCCCCTGAAGCATCCGGTCAACAAGGCCTACGAGGCGGCTACCCTGGACCTGCAGGACTACAACCTCATCGACCCGTATCACCTAGAAGCCACCGGAGTGCAGGCGGTAAACTACAACCGCGACGTAGACTCCTTCCCGATTTTACGGTCAATACTGGAGCGCATAACCGGCGATGGGGAAATCTACAAATCTCCCACCGAAATGGGGGTGAACCGTGTGGGCTTTGCCATTATAAACGACGAGGCGGCTCGGGAAGCGGCCAAGCAGGAGGTGGTCCGCCGCTATTTCCGCAGCATCTGTGAACATATGATGGGTGCCGTGGATGATAAGGCCGTAGAAAAGGCCGACCAGCTGTTGGAAGAGCTGGACATACAGCCCGAATATCGAAAAGTGGTACCTGCGGCCCGCAAGGCTGCGGAGGAGGCCAAACAAATTACCCTTGCCGCCCCGCATGCACCCGACGCAAAAGGAGTAGACGAGGTGTGGTGCGGGGCCGCCCTTGAGCTCGCCGACGGACGCCTGGTCACCGGTAAAAACTCTACCGTCCTCCATGCAGCTACCGCCGCGGTACTGAACGGGGCCAAAACCCTGGCGGGCCTTCCCGATTCCATTCACCTGCTCTCCCCGATAGTCATAGAATCCATCTCCCGTTTCAAACAGGAAGTTCTGCATCGCAGCCAGCCCAGCCTGGATGTAGAGGAGTCGCTCATCGCCCTGTCCATCAGCGCCGCCCTCAACCCAACCGTACAGGCCTGTGTCGACCGGCTCCACGAACTGCGGGGCTGCCAGATGCACCTGACCCACCTCCCCACCCCGGGGGATGAAGCGGGCCTGCGAAAGCTCGGCGTAAACCTTACCTCGGAACCGCAGTTTGCCAGCCGCCGCCTGTTTGTTGAATAGTAATTGCCTGCTTTTTTGGGCCGGCCCCCTGCGGGGCCGGGCTCTCCGCTTTACTCCTCGCCTCGGAAACTCCTCGGCTGCGGGGTACCGCTTCGATCCCTGCCGGCTCGCATAAGCACTACCTAACAGCAGCAGCCCGAGTCATCACAGCCGCAGCTCGGCTCACTCCCGGTCAGCATCCCGTTTAGCACCGCCGCCGCGCAGCCAACACCAGTATCCACCCGCAAAGCACCGGGTGCACAGTTCATCATGCAGGCACCGCATTCTATGCAGCGGTCCAAATTTGCAATATCAACCTTGCCACTGTCCGTACCAGTGCGGCGGCGGAACACCCCGTGGGGGCACACCTCCAGGCACCGGCCGCAGCCGGTACATAGCCCGCTATCCAGGCTCAGGGTACTCACATTCTTTAAATACATCATGATATCACCCCCAAACTAATCGCCACTCGACCAAGTACCGCCGCAAGGAGCAACCCTATCTGCAGCGGCAGGGCAATTCGCATCTCCTTCCGAACCCCCGAAGGCGAAGTAAACGTGGAGGCTCCGGTAAAGTTCAGCCCCAAGAAAGAGGAGACTCCTACCACCGCCGCAGCCACGAACAAACTTACCGACAACGGCGGAGAGAACGCTGCAATAAAGCCGCCGGAGAGCACGGCCCCCACCAGCGCTCCCTTTACCGCAAAAGCTCGTCCGGGAATAAAGGGCAGCAGCAGTGGAGTTATGCAGGCACCTCCAAGTACTGCCAACAGCGCCGGCACCACATCGTACAACAGCGAAACAGCACTTATGCCGCCCAGCAGTGCAGACAAAAGTGCCGATACCAGGGAAAAACCCAGCAGCACCTTCCAGGACTGCAGCAGCTCCAGGGGCATCAGCTCCAGCCTTTCGGCCAAGCTAAAACTTTTTCGCCGCATCTCCGGCCCGGCCTGCAGTCCCGAATCAAGATAATCCGCCAAGTCCTTAACCGAAACCGGCCCGTAGTGCACTCGAAAGCCCGTCTTCCCCTGCACCTCATGGGCTTTTATCCCTGAAGCTCCAAGCTGCGGAAGTATCAGC
>JAWLDZ010000042.1:0-20125 GCA_041686355.1 Spirochaetaceae bacterium | reverse complement strand
AATAATTTTTCCCATCCCATCCGCGCCCATCCGTGTGACCCGCCTGCCCCGCCTAATATATCCGTAGTTTATATAACCTCCACATCCGTGCCGAAGGCAGCCTTAGTATGTTCTGCTTACTTTAGGAGAATTGAGTATTTTACTGAATGAGTACCAGCAGCTTCTCTTGCACTGCGGATAGAGTGTTTTCCGGCGATTTTTCTATTAACTTTGCGTGGCGGCTTCTCCAATCAAGACACCTGACCTGGTCTGAGAGCACAACCCCGTTTATTCTTTCGCCCTCGACAGCGACTTCAAAGGGGTACCCTTTTATTTTACTGGTGATAGGACAGGCAAGCAGCAGGCCTGTCCTGGAGTTATATTTCCCCGGAGAAAGCACTATCGCCGGTCTCTGCCCGGCTTGTTCATGACCCGTGGGCGGATTAAAGTTCAACCAGATCAAGTCTCCTCGCTCCGGAATATACGTTGAACTCACCAAATCTCTTTCCCCTCTTCAGCACCAAAATCGACCTCAGAGTGGATATTGTTATCGCTAATTTCTCCGATCATAGCATCCAGGTCATACTTTTCCTTAGACCGAATAACAATCTTATCCATCTCTACCCCAATCTCGACCGGCGATCCGTGCTTCAAGGACAACTTCTTCGCTATAAAGCCGGGAATACGCACGCCGAGACTGTTGCCCCACTTCTGTATCTTTGCTTCCATACTATTCAGTATATACAATGTGTAAACCTACTTCAAGAAAGCATTGAACCCTTTAGTATTTATAGAGGTATAATAAAGCCTAACTGCTTCAAAAATTAGAAAAAAATTTAACTACGGATGAACACAGATATCCGCTGATAATAATAAAACTACGGATATACACGGATAAAAGAAGATAAATTGAACCGCGGAACTACGCTGATAAACACAGATACTGGGGTGATCCTCCGCTCCCTTCAAAATTTTAATAATTACTTCCCCCTCCCATTCGCGCCCATCCGTGTGACCCGCCTGCGTACACCCCAGGTTGCATGCCCGAGCAGCACGAGAATCGTGCGGCCAGGGCTATATATCCGTTGTTTATATAACCTCCCCATCCGTACCGGCAGTAGAGACAGTAGAGGCACGACAGAAGGCAGGTCGATCCTCCCGCAAGGCCCGGCCGCCGACAGTCCGGATGCATTTTCTGCAGCGCCCTTATCGGTTTATACACCGAAAGCCAGCACTCCATATGCAGTGCAGTACATATGGCCTTAACCCCATGATTAATACCAAAGTTATATGGTGTTTCTATTTGAAAGAGCGTAAAGTGGTAGTAGATCAAAAAGGCAATTATATAAAGATATAATAAAAATGTGATTCGAGAATGTCAGTTTTGAGGTGTAAGAACTTTGCACTTCGATAGCTCGGTGGAGTACGGCTTCACCGAGCTTCTTTTATCGCCCCACCTGCTTTAGCCTAGAATGTTTCATGAATGTTTCAATAAAAATCTTCTTCCCATACATGAGATATCCTCTTACAATAAGCCTTACCTAGTATAAAAAATTATTGTAGTAAGTTTTCGGGAGGGATAGAAAATGACCGGCGAGCAGTGGAGCAATATAACCGGCCGGGCTGGTGCGGTGCTGAATTACGGGATAAAAGAGAAGGAGTGGCTCAAGAGCAGTAAAATGGCGCGGCTGATAGCCGAAGTGCCCTATTTGGCGGGGTGTGACAAGCCTGAAACAACAGCTTTCAGCCATTTGATGATCTACCTCATCGCTATGCATGAATCGGCAAAAGATGTTTTTCTGCATAAGCGCGATGATGATAACGATCTATATACTCGACTTTTCCCGATAAGCAATTTTATCGGCGGTGATACTTCGATAATTCAATGCTGCCTTGATTTAATGGGGCTTTGCATGCTCTCTAACTACAAAAACAGTGCTGATGAAGACAGAAAACTGGGCAAATACAACCCGATTAATGTAAACCAGTGGAACTATGCTACTGAGTCTGAAAAATTACTGAAAAAAGTCAACCAGACTATGACACCGGAAATAGCCGCAGTCTATGCTGTGGAGGATGCCTTAAAAGGGTATTGGGCAGATTAATAAACTGAGGTAGAACTGATGGGCAAGATTGATACGATACAGAAAAGAATCGGCTTACTGGTGAGCGTAATTGGAATAGCGGTTGTACTCACCACCCTTATCAATCGAGTGCTGAGGGGCCAGGAACTTCGCTACGCACTAACGGCAATTACCGTCTGGTTTCTGTTTCTTACCATAATACCTTTTATTGTCAGCATCTTTGTGGAGAGCCGCCTGCTGAAAAACTTACAAATTGCAGTATTTTTTCTCACCGGCGGATTAAACATCCTAAGCAACCGTTACCAGGAATTCTACGGGCCGGCAATGTTTCTGGCAGGATGGCTGCTTATGCGGCACTACGGTTTTCTCGAAACCTATCCAAAAACCAAAAATACTGTTGTTATGATAATGGTAGTCGGTTTTTCTCAGCTTTCAGCCATTATTCACAACACGGGTGTAGGGGCATACGCCGGACTCACTACACTGGCCTTCTCGCTTTTTTTAATTGTACTGATCTTGATGATTTGGCGGGACATGGTGCGGCAGCAGGAGCTGTTAAAACAGGAAAACAGCGCCCTGCAGATGAACTATGGCCAGCTTTCAGCTCAGCTGGCCGAGCTCGAAGAAAAACAGGAGCCCTATGATCTAAAAAGTGTGGGCATCTCACCTGCAGAAGAGCGGGTTATCCGGGTTCTTTCCGTCTACAAAGCCAGTAACCGCGAAATCGCCGAGCGACTGAATATTGCCGAATCCACGGTGAAGCTTCACTTATACAAAATATACAACAAGTTCGGAGTGGACAACCGCTTTGCCATCATCGACCTGTGCAAGTACAATTTTATTGAAGGAAACATCAATCCGAAGAACCTCGACATTACTTTATAGGGATTTTAGGATTTAACTATGAATATGCACGGATGAATACAGATAAACGCTGATAGTGAGCCGGACGCCGTCTACCTTTAAAATTTTAATAATAACTTTTCCATCCGCGCCCATCTGTGTGACCCGCCTGGCCCGCCAAATATATCCGTAGTTTATATAACTTTCTCATCCGCGGGATCTTCGATGCCCTTGACGCTTATTTCCGAGTTCAGTATTTCCGGGGAAATATGGCAGTAGGCGAAATGGGTATCAGAGAAGTTAACCCGTGGAGGGGGAGTCGTATCGCAGACACTCCCCACCTTGCGGTGGCAGCGGCCGGTAAAGGGGCAGCCCTTGATCTTCTTGGTCGGATTGGGAGGAGCCCCCTGCAGCCGTATCTCGCCCTTTTTCAGGGAGGGGTCCACGTCCGGCACCGCCGATAGAAGCGCCTCGGTATAGGGATGGCGCGGAGATCCCGCCACCTCCGTCTTTGTACCATACTCGCAGATCCGGCCCAAGTACATCACCATTATATAGTCGCTCAGGTAGTTGATAACATTGAGGTCGTGGGAGATGAAGATGTAGGCGGCCCCGGAATCCTTCTGCAGATCCACCAACAGGTTCAGAACCGAGGCCTGCACGGAGGCGTCCAGGGCGGATGTCGGCTCGTCGCAGACCAGAAGATTGGGGGCAATCGAGAAAGCCCGGGCCACGGCGGCCCGCTGCATCTCTCCGCCGCTCAGCTGTTTGGGGCGCCGATAGAGGTATTCCTCTCCCAGGTCCACCTTTTTTAGGATATCCACGATCAGCTTGCGCCTCTCCTGCTTCGACTTAATCCCCAACAGCTTCAGCATAGGCCGGCCGATAATGTTTTCGATGGTGAATGAGGGGTTCAGGCTGCGTCCGGGATTCTGAAAAATAAGCTGAATGTCCCGCAATACTTCAGGGCTTCGTTTTCGCCAGGACACGGAAATATCGGTTCCGTCGAATATTATCTTTCCACGGGTGGGCCGCATTAAACCGCTGACCGTATGCCCCATGGTGCTTTTCCCGCATCCCGACTCGCCCACTACCCCCAAGACGCTGTTTTGGTCGAGGGTAAGGTCGACCCCATCCAGGGCCCGGATTCTCTTTCCATGGGGACCGTAGTACTTATAGAGATTATCTATTTTAAGAATGGTCTTGTGTTCCGGCTCGGAACCCTCTGGAATGGCCCCCTTTTCCTTTGCCAGGACCTTGTCCGGAATATCGGTGGCGTACGCACGGTCACAGGCTGAAAAATGATCCGGCTGCCGTTCCACCATGCCGTACTTTTCCTCACAAGTGGCATTTCTCTTCTCGCAGCGCGCGACAAAGGGACATCCGGTTTCGGCGGCGCTTCTGCGGGACACATATCCCGGGATGGTGTTGAGCCGTGAGTTCTCTTTCAGAACCCCCGCTCTGGGCATGCAGTTTATCAGTGCCCGGGTATAGGGGTGCTGAGGGTTTTTATAGATGGTGTTCTGATTACCAAACTCCACCACCTCGCCGCGGTACATAACCGCAATCCTGTCAGACACTTTGTTTACCACACCGATATCGTGGGAAATATAGATGAGGGACATATTGTACTTGTCTTTCAGTTCTCCAATAATGTCCAGGATAACCGCTTCGGTGGTCACATCCAGCGCGGTGGTCGGCTCGTCGAGGATCATCAGGTCGGGTTTGCAGAGCAGTGCCATGGCAATACAGATACGCTGCTGCATGCCGCCGCTTATCTGATGTGGGTAGCGGCGGACGATACCCGCCGCATCACCCAGGTGCAGGTCCGACAGGGTTTCCACCGCCGCCATCCGGGCTTCACTTCTGCTCATTCCGTGATGGAATATGGAGACCTCTTCGAGCTGGAAACCGATCGTGAGCGAGGGATTCAGGCTCGAATAGGGGTTCTGGTATACCATGGCAATTTTGCTGCCGCGGAACGCGGTCATCTGCTTCGGGGTTTTTGCTACGAGGTCTTCACCCTTGAACAGTATCTCCCCGGAACGTGAGGAGCTGATCGGAAGGTAGTCCATAATTGCGTAAAAAAGCGTGCTCTTACCGCAGCCCGACTCGCCGATAATCCCGAGGGCTTCATTTTTACCTACCGCCAGGGATACCCCCTTCAGGGCTACCACCATCTCCGTAAGGGTGTGGTAGGCAACATCAAGTTCTTTTATTTCAAGTACGGGTTCACTCTTCATTGATCATCACCTTGCTGACAAAGTCCGAAAACAGGGAAATAGCAATAACCAGAGAGGCAATCGCCAGGGAGGGATAGAGCACTGTCCAGGGGGCCGCCCGGATGAGCGATTTGTTCTCGATTACCATCATCCCCCAGTCCGGTGTAGGCGGCTGCAGGCCTACCCCCAGAAAACCGAGGGAGGCTATCATCATTATGGAATAGGCAAAGCGTGCGGTAATTTCGACTATAACCGGGCCGATGGTGTTGGGCAGAATCTCCACGAACATTATGTAGAGGTGCGATTCTCCCCTAATACGGGCCGCATCGACATATTCATTGCTTTTGCAGGTCAGAAGCGCCCCGCGGGCCACCCTGGCAGTGGCCGGGGTGAAGGCAATCGAGACTATAATGGTAAGTCCGACAATTGTCGAGTTGCCGAGAATACCAAGGACCACCATGGCCAGTACCAGTGGGGGAATGGCCATTAAAATATCCATTATCCTGAGAAAGATTGTATCGACAATACCTCCGAAGTAGCCGGCGGTAAACCCGATGATAATTCCGGCAATGGATGACAGGAGGCTGGTCAAAAGTGCAATGGTAAGAATGGAACGGCTTCCGTAGATAATTCTGGAAAAGACATCCCGTCCCAGGGCGTCGGTGCCGAGAAGGTGTCCCGCCTCCCCCGGAGCAACCATCTGATTATCCATATCCATCCCGGTATAGGTGTAAGGCAGCAAAGATGGGCCGGCGATGGCCGCGATAATCCAGATTAAGAGGATCGCAATGCCGGCGATGGCCCGCGGGCTGCGCTTAAGCTGCAGAAGATATGTGTTCATACGTCCCCCCGTTTATAGCGGATACGCGGGTTGAGAAAGGCGTACAGCATGTCGGTTATAAAAGTAGAAAAAACAAAAATAAAGGTGATAAAAAGTACACAGGCCTCAATCAGCGGAATATCCCGCGTTTTAATAGCCGACATGGTCAGAGAGCCCAAACCGGGAAAACCGAAAAGGGTCTCCACTACGATCAGGCCCCCGAAGAGCCACCCCATATTCATTCCGATAATGGTTATAGTCGGCAAAAGTGCATTTTTAAGGGCATGACGGAAAATAACGTACCTGCGCGGCATTCCCTTGAGGATTGCCGCCCGGATATAGTCCGCTTTCATGACGCTTACCATCGAGGAGCGCTGCATGCGCGAAACATATCCGAACATTACAAAGGTGATGGAGAGGGCCGGCAGAACGAGAATCTCCAGGTTCTGCCAGAGGTTCTCTCCGATGGGAATAACGCTTGTGATGGGAAGGATATCCAAGCCCACCGCAAAAACCGTTATGAGAATAATTCCTGAAACGAATTCCGGCAGGGCCATGGTCGCCAGCCCCACAAAAGAGATTATCGCATCCGGCGTTTTGCCCTCCTTTACCCCCGCAAAGACCCCGAAGAGGATTGACAGGGGAACGTAGAAAAGCAGCGCGGTGAAGGCCAGAACAATGGAATGACCGACTTTTCTCCAGAAAATAGTGTTTATCTGTACGCCGCGCATATAGAGAGACTCACCCAAGTCGCCCCGGATAAAGCCGCCGGCCCAACGAAGGTACCTCTCGTGCAGGGGGTCGTCAAGCCCCATCCTGTCCCGAAGAGCGGCCACCGATTCCTCGGTGGCGCTCTGGCCCAGAACAGTCTGGGCCACATCTCCCGGCATTATTTCGACCAGGAAGAATATCAGGATAGACATGGCAAGAATGGTCAGGAGCGTAAAGCCCAGCCGCTTGGCAAAACGTTTCAGAAAGTCCATATCTCCTCGCTATTTTATAGTGGTGTACTCGAGTTGGGGCAGCATGGTTACCGGCTGGCGGTAATCGCTCACCGCATCGCTTACGCCCACCAGGTAAGGAACCTGGAGATTGATCACCGTACCCTCTTCATGGAAGATTTCCTGGAGTTCGTCGTAATAGGTCTGGCGAACCTCGGGATCCACCTCGCCCCGAATACTCTCGATAAGCTCATCGATCCGCGGGTTGTCTATATGAGATTCGTTCCAGGGACCTTCCGAATGGAAAGCGAGCATGAGCAGCATAGAGGGGTCTACACGAACTCCCCAGCCGGTAAGCAGCATCGGTCCGTCCATCCAGTGCTGAGAAAGGTAGATGTCCCTCGGAAATCCCTTGAGGTCCAGTTCTATACCTGCGGGTGCGGCCAGCTCCTTGAGAGTCTGGGCAATATCACTGCCGTAGGGATGGTCTGAGGCGTAGAAGAACTCCACCGTCAGACCGTCGGGGTAACCGGCTTCGTCCAGCAGTTCCTTCGCTTTATCGATATCCCGGCCGCGAAAGGGAATTTCCTTGTACTGTGCAAGGGCGTTCACGATGGGAGTCTCGTTGTAGAAAATGGTCTCGCCGAGGGTACCCTGACACGCTTTGGCCAGAATCTCCGGATCCATTGTATATTTGAAGGCCAGCCTTACCCGGTTGTCGGAAAAGGGTTCCCGGTCGTCGGCCAGGGCAATAAACCTGGACTCCTGATAGGGTGAAACGACCTTGAATCCGTCCATGCCCTCCAGTCGCTTCTTGATAATCGGGGAAATCTGAGGAACGATATCCACCTCTCCCGCTTCAAGCAGGGACACACTGGAATCGATATCGGGAACAAAGTAGATTCGCAGTTCATCCGCCTTCGGCAGTCCTGAATCCCAGTACTCGTTGTTTTTAACCAGCAGAGCGGATTCTTTCGGGATAAGCTGCTCGAGTTTAAAAGGGCCGGTCCCCATGGGTGCCGACTCTCCCTTCGAAGCGTAATCGTAGTCCGAAGAAAGAATTGCCATGTTGTAGTCGGTAAAAATAAAATTGAAGGTAGGCGCTGCCTCTTTAAGGGTGATAACAACTGTATGATCGTCAGGAGTCTCAATTTTCTCGAGGTTTTCGAAGTCCTGCGCTTTCAGATGGCCGAGATCCGGATCCTGGGTCCTTTCAAGGGTGAACTTCACATCGGCGGAGGTGAAATCGCTGCCGTCGTGGAATTTTACTCCCCTTCTCAGTTTGAAGGTCCAGACCTTACCTTCGGGGCTGCTCCACTCCGTAGCCAGGGAAGGGACCAGCTCGCCGGTTTCCGCGTCCATTTCAATCAGATAATCGTAGATGGACCCGTTCAGGGAGAAGGCCTGTCCATCCCATGCCCCGGGAGTGATCAGGTTGGGAACCTGTTCGGCCACCCGAATTGTCATTTTTTCTTCAGTCTCCTGGGCACCTCCTGCAAAAACCATTGCGGCTGCCAGCAGAAACACTGCACATACCATTATGCTTTTTTTCATCGCTTTCTCCTTATTTTGTTAATTTCTATACTACTGATCCATCCATTATATTTACAACACTAATATAGTGCAAGCATTTTATTTAGTACTGAGATATTTTTTTTATTTCACTATATAAGTGCTTATGATTTATATTTTTTTTATTTGTTTTTCTATAAGTATTTAGCGTGATTTTGCAATTATTGATTCATATATAAATAGTGATAACTAAAAATTATAGCACTATATAAAAGCCGACGGAATTTTCCGAGACCTCACCCACTGGGAATTAATATGAACTTCTCTCCACGATCGGTCAAAACCCGGTGTTTTGCTTTCAAGGGTTGTGTGAAATCCTTCTTTTTAGAAGCCTCTGGATGATTTCTTCAAGAAAAATAAAAAAGAGGGTGCGGGATTTTTCATAGGGTTTCAGATGCGAGGGCTGTGGATCCGGCGAAAGCCAGAAAATCCGGTCGCATTGATTGAAAAGTTCGGTATTATACTCCTCCACTAGGATGGCTACGGTGCCGCCGCTCTTACTGGAGGAGGTGTACACGTTCTGAAAGGAGTGAAAGCGCCCTGTTTCCGTGAGAATGAGAAGAAGAGTGGTACTATCCACCATATTATCGACGGCAACTTCATCCGAAATCGCGACAACCATTTTGTCGGAGCAGTTACGGAACCGGTATTCGAAATACTGCGCACAGAGCAAGGAGGGACCATAGCCAAAGAGGATGATCCTCTGATGCAGATCGATCAGTTCGAGCAGCTCGTCGATCATGGCCGGGTCAAAGGCATCGATAAAAGTCCCTACCCGCTTCAGTTCCCCGGACTGCTCGCAGCGCTCTATCTCCCGGCCGTACAGAAAATCGATGTACTGTTTGTAGTTTTTAAACCCCAGCTTCTTCACGAATTTGGAAATTTTAGAGACCGAGCACCGGCACAGCTCCGCCGCTTCGTGTATTCGTATTTTTTCCCTGTTCTCGCTGGATTGCATCAGCTGCTCGTGAATTCGTTTTTCCAGGGGATTCAGGCTGCTTACATCAATACTGATCATATGGGCAAATTGTACGAAAATCTGGAGCATCTGTACACGGAAAAAACAGCATTTGGGGCCAATGTTTCCATAAATTCGGAAAATTTTCCTATTTTTACCCTCCATATCGTCAGACTACAGAAATTTTTCCGTTCTGATGTTGACGATTCACGGTTTGCCCCGTACACTTTTTCCAGCTATCAAACTGTCGAAGGAGATGAGTATGAACTCAGAAACGATATTGGAAGAAGTCCGGAAGCTGCTGACACCGGAACAGGTGAATACTGACCGCGAAACCCTCTACGATGCATCGGCGGACCGGTACAAGAAATACGCCAAGGCCCGCGGGGTGCTGGATGTGCCGATGCCCCTGGCTATCGTGTATCCGAACTCGACGGAAGAGGTAAGTCGGCTCCTGCAGTTCTGTAACGAGAACCGGATAAATGTGATTCCCCGGGCGGGCAAAACGGCTACCGAGGGCGGACTGGAGAACTGGAAGGAACAGACCCTCGTGATCGATGCGCTGAACTTAAATAAGATTATCAAGATCGATCCCTACAATATGCAAGCCACGGTACAGGCCGGAGTGGCCCTGCAGGAGCTGGAAGAGGAGCTGCGCAAAGAGGGCTGTACCACCGGCCACTCGCCGCAGTCCAAACCGGTGGCCAAACTGGGGGGCCTGGTGGCCACCAGAAGCATCGGCCAGCTCTCCACCCTGTACGGGGGAATCGAGGACATGGTGGTGGGGCTGGAATGTGTCTTCCCCGACGGCCATATATCCCGCATTAAGAATGTGTCCAGACGGGCCGGCGGGCCGGACATCCGCCACATCGCCATTGGAAACGAGGGAACCCTCTGCTACATTACCGAGGTCACGGTGAAATGCTTCAGATTCTACCCGGAAAACAACCGCTTCTACGGCTACCTTGTCAAAGACGTGGAGTCCGGCATAAAGGTGCTGCGCGAGGTGATGGTCAACGGCTTCCGTCCCTCCGTGGCCCGAACCTATTCCGAAGAAGATGCGGCCCAGCATTTTTATCACTTTCATAAAAACAAGTGCGTGCTGCTGTTTATGGCCGAAGGCCCGGAAGGGATTGTCGATGCTACCTGCCGGGCTATCGAAGCGGCGGCGGAAAAGTTCAAGGACGGAATTATCGAGCAGGTCGACAGTAAGTATATCGAGGATTGGTTCAATAATCTAAACTGGTCGCAGCAGGATATCGATGATGAATACGAGGGAATGAAGGAACACGATTCGCATGCCGGTTTTACCACGGAGATCTCCGCCGACTGGGAGACCATCCCCAAAATTTACAACAGTGTAATAAACCGGGTTCGTGAAGAGTACCCAAGGGCCCACGATCTTACCATGCTGGGCGGGCACTCCTCGCACAGCTATATAAACGGGACGAACATGTATTTTGTCTACAACTACGATATTCACTGCGCCCCGGAAGATGAGATGCGGGTTTACCACCATCCCCTGCAGAAGCTGATCGTGGAGGAGACCCTCAAATTCGGCGGCTCTATGTGCCATCACCACGGCATAGGCAAGTTCCGCAGCGAGTGGACCAAGGATGAGCACGGATCGGCCTACTACATGCTCGAAAAACTGAAAGAAGCCTTTGATCCCAATGGTATAATGAACTTTGGAACCATTTTCCCACAAGAGGAAGGCAGGAAGTACCTGACTTGAATATAATCTGCGTGGTGAAGATTGTTCCCGATGTGGACAGCTTCGCCTATGACTATGAGCACAACACCCTGATCCGCGAGAACATCCGGATGATTCTCAACCCGGATGACGCCTGCGCCCTGGCCTGTGCGCTGAAGGTGAAGGCCCGCCGGTCCGACTGCAGTATCGAAGTGCTGAGCATGGGCCCGGAATCGGTGCGACCCCATATGGAAGACCTGCTCCGCCTGGATACCGACCGGGGAACCATTATCAGCGACCCTGTCTACCGGGGCAGCGACACGTATGTGACCAGCAGAATCCTGACCAGGTATCTGTCCACCCGGTCATTCGATGTTCTTTTCACCGGCAGTCACGCCCTGGACGGTGACACATCCCACGTTCCGGCGCAGCTTGGCGAGGAGCTCGGCCTTGATCAGATGTCCGGCATAACCTCAGTCGACCTGGAGCACTTTGATACGCGGCGGGCGGTCTTTGATGTGGAGTACGAGAGCTCGGTCGTCACCTGGGAAATGGCCCTGCCGGGAATTCTGAGCCTGGACAGGGAGAGTGGATACAAACTGCCCTACGTGAAGTATGAGGACTTTCAGAAGGATGTTTCCGGCAAAGTGACGGTTGTCGGCAACCGGGAGCTCGGCTTTGCACCTGAGGAGGTCGGCAGCCGAGGCTCACTGACAGAGGTGGTCCGGACCTATACCCAGAGCTTTGAGACCCGGGAGCGTAACATAGTACAAAACGATGAGGAGGGCATCGAAGCGGTGTTCAATTTCCTGCTGGAAAAAGGATTGCTTGTAAAATGAAACGGACTCTGATTTTTCAGGATACCGAACAGATCGAACACAGCATCGATCTGCTGGCAGTAGCCGAAAAAATGTACGGAGAAGAGTCGTTCGAATCCTACGCGTTTGTGACGGACAGCATCGACAGCTCCGGCAACTCCGTCGGCCCTTTGTCCGGTTTCTTTCAGAAAATCATTCACGTGGGCCGGCAAGTCGTGGAGCCCAATGATCAGATTGGCATATGCGCCGTTCTTGCGCAGCTGCAGAAGGAATACCAGTTCGATTCTATTCTGGTTCCGGCCACCCCCTTCGGCAGAATGGTCGCCCCCCGCCTGGCCAAGCGGCTGCACACCGGGATTGTAGCCGACATAACGGATATCCGCCGGCAAAACGGAAGCGTGGAGATTATCCGCCCCGCCTACAGCGGAAGACTAATGGCCGCTATCGTGAGCCGCGGAAGTGGTCCGGTTATGATGAGCGTGCGCCCCGGAGTTTTCAAATATACTGGCCGGGGCGGCGTGGAAACCGAGCTGTCGGAGTATACCACGCCCCCAGAAACCCGCAGCAGCCTGAAGACGCTCGAAGTAAAGAAAAAGCAGATATTCTACGACATCCGGGAGAGTAAGGTCCTTATCTCCGGCGGCGGCGGGGTGCTGCGGGGGTTTTCCGGGCTGCAGCGGCTGGCCGATGCACTGCACGGGCGGGTCGCGGCCAGCCGGAAAATAGTGGACAAGGGAATTGCCCCCAGGAGCATTCAGGTAGGACAATCGGGCCGCACCGTCAGTCCGCGGCTGTACATAGCTCTGGGAATCAACGGTGCTATTCAGCATGTCGAAGGCATGAAAAATATAGAATCGATTATTTCCGTTAATACCAACCGGAATGCCCCTATATGCAGTCTGTCGGACATCGTCGTTGAAGGCGATGCCATGGAGTTTGTCGATAAACTGACAGACAGAATTGAGGCATTCCGCAGCGAAGCACACGCAGAACAAGGAGCACAGCAATGAACCTGACAGATTTCAGCATGGACTATTTCTCGCTCAAGGGAAAAAACGCGATAGTCACCGGCGGCAACAGCGGCTTGGGACAGGTGTTTTCCCTCGCACTGGCGAAGGGCGGGGCCAATGTAATGGCCGTCAGTATAATGGATGACCAGGGGGAAACCGCCCAGTTGGTCAGCGACTGCGGAGTGGAATATTTATATAATTATGCCGACATTACCGCCGAGGGAGAATGTAAACGGGTGGTCAAGGACTGCGTCGATGCCTGGGGCAGCATTGACATCCTTATCAACTGTGCAGGAATCTCCATCAATATAGAGGATGTGACCAAATACACGCGCCGGGAATGGGACAGAATGGTCTCTGTTAATCTGACCGCCGCCTTTGAAATGATCCAGGAAGCCGGCAAGCCGATGATCGCGCAGAAGAGCGGAAAAGTAATCAATATCGCCTCGCTCTACTCCTTCCTCGGCGGGCAGTGGTCGCCGGCCTATGCGGCCACCAAACACGGTATTGTGGGCCTTACCAAAACCATGTGCGACGAACTGGCCCAGTTCAACATCCAGATTAATGCGCTGGCACCGGGGTATTTCTCCACAAAATTAACCGAGAAAACCCGCAACAATAAAAAGCGCAACGGGGAGATTCTGGCCCACATTCCCGCCGGCCGCTGGGGTCTGCCGGGTGAACTGATGGGAGCCTGTGTCTTTCTTTCGAGCGCCGCCTCGAACTATATGAACGGAGCCGTCCTGACCGTGGACGGCGGATACCTGACGCGATAAAGCGGGAGTTGAACATGGAACAGTATATTATGGCTATTGATGGAGGGTCCCAAAGCACCAAGGTTGCGCTCTTCGATACCTCCGGAAGGGAAATATGCACTCAAACCGTGAAGCTCAGGCCCCTCCATCTGTACGGAGAGAACCGGGCCGAACACCCCGACGATGACCTGTGGGACAGCCTGCAACAGGCCTGCAGGGAGCTGTTTGAAAACTTTACCGGTGATAAAAATGCAATCATCGGAGTCGGGCTGGGTTCGATCCGCTGCTGCCGAGCCCTCATACGGGAAAACGGCGAATTGGCCGCCCCGCTGCAGAACTGGATGGATATTCGCCTTTCAAAACCCTATGAACACGAAGATGATGCGGTGCGCTATGTGACCACTTCTACCGGATACCTGGCCCACCGGCTGACCGGGGAGGCCCGGGATACCAGATCAAACTACGTCGGCCCCTGGCCCATAGATCCGCAGACCCTGGAGTGGTACGAGGACGGAGAGACCTTCGACTCATACACTACCCCGCGGGAGATGCTCTTCGAGCTGGTAGACCCCTCCAGCGTCCTGGGCCACATCACCCCGGGGGCCAGCGAAGCCACGGGAATACCGGCGGGCATTCCCGTGGCGGCCACCGCCAACGACAAGGCGGTGGAAGGGCTGGGGGCCGGCCTGGTGAACGACGGGACAGTCCTCGTCTCTTTGGGAACATACATCACCTCAATGATGGTGGGCGATGAGTACAAGCCTGACAGCGTCAACTACTGGAGCAACCCCGGCGCAACCCCGGGCGAGTTCCTCTACGAAAGCAGGGGTATTCGGCACGGCATGGCCACCATCACCTGGATCAAGGATCTGCTCGGCTCCGACATCGTCACAGAAGCGGAGCAACACGGCCTGTCGCCCGAGGCCTACCTGAACAAGCTGGCCGCCGATGTTCCGGTGGGATGTAACGGGCTGTATACGGTCCTCCACTGGCTGGCAGAACCTATCCGTCCCCACGAGCGGGGAATGATGATCGGCTTCAACGGCAGCCACAAGGGCCCCCACATGTTCCGATCCGTCCTGGAGGGAATCGCCTTCACCATGAAAAACCACGCCCAGGCAATGTGCGACGAACGGGGAGCTGATCTAACAAACCTGGTTGTCAGCGGCGGCGGCTCCAACGGTGAGCTGTTTATGCAGATATTCGCCGATGTATTCGCTGTGCCGGCTCATCGCAATGTGATCAACGAATCGGCCGGCCTGGGTGCGGCCATTTGTGCCGCCCTGGCTCTGGGAGTCTACCGGAACCGGCAGGAGGCCATCGAACACATGGTCCGGCGCAGGGACAATTTCAATCCCGTACCGGAAAACGCTCAGCTCTACCAGCGGATCAACGAAGAGGTCTACCGGCATATCGTACCCCACACCGACGAACTGCTTAAAAAATCCCACGCGATATTCGGCGGTAACGGCCGGGAAAGGAAAAAATAAACCACGGATCTTCACGGAGGAACATGATGCTATGCTACCTGGAACACGAAAAAGTTGTTGTTCGTTTTCTCAGCTTGTACCTGCTGGGATTGGCTCTCTTTTTTGTCAGTTGGACCCTCAGCTACCTCTTTTTACCGGAAGGCCTCATTCGCGGGCTTCTGCCGTTTACAAAGATAACCGGAGATGCAGCCGCCGAAAGCTTATTGAAAGAGTTCTTTACGATTTTCGGTGTTAATCTGATGGGCTTCCTGGCAATCATTATAGGAAACTACATTTTACGGGTTCGGAGCATCGCATTCGGGTATCTTATCCCACTGGCCTGGATGATGATGTATGGATTGATCCTTGGAACGAATTCGTTCAGCATTCCGCTTGCAGAACCATTGGCGCCGGCTCTTACAGTGTTCTCCCGCAGCGGACTCTATGAGATGGCGGGGGCAGTTTTATTGGCGGTAGCTACCAATTCCATCTCGACCAACCGTTCCGAGACATTTCGAAGCCCCTCTACCCCGGTTCCAAAGCAAGAACGCAGTTCGCTGAAACCGGATCAGTGGATTGCTGCGACCTTATCTATACTTATTTTGGCAGCAGCGGCTCTGCGGGAAGCCTACATGGTTATGCAGGCGTAGAAGACCCACGGTTGAAGTCGGCGGCGATTATTCTTGTTCCTGCAGCAAGCGTACCATATCCTCAAGCGCCCGGAGGTCAACCCCTCTATTATAGACCTCCTTTGCAGCCCCCATCCTTCCGGCGCCGCACCCTCTATGCTATATTATTGCCAACGATGCTGTACCTCTACTATTTCTTGTTAGCCCTCACACTCCTCGCCGCAGTCTCGGTAATCTATCAGGGTTGGCGGAACGGAATTACCCCGATGCCGAGTTCCCGCCGGGCAGCAGTGTTGATGGTCCGCTGCGCCGCCGAGGAGGCCGCCCGGCTCGACTCAGAGCCCCGTCCCGGCCAGGCCGATGCAGCCGCAGGCAAGCCGATATACATTATCGAAGCCGGTTCCGGATGGGGAGGAGTTGCGATAGCCCTCGCGCGGCGGATTCCCACTGCACGCATAGTGGGATTCGAAAACTCGCCGCTGCCGTTTCTCTTTTCCGCTCTTCGCGCCCGGATAAGCGGCTGCAGTCGGATACGCTTTCGCTTCGGCGATTACCGCAAAGCCGACTTCAGTTACGCAGATATTATCGTAGCGTATCTTTTTCCAAAGGGAATGTGCGATCTCGCGCAGCATATAGAATCGGAAAGCACGAAAAGAAAACCTCCGACAATCATCAGTAACACCTTTGCCCTGCCGGGCCTGCAGCCCGACCGGAAACTTCAAAGTGGTGATGCTGCTCTTTCACCGGTCTATGTGTACTGCTCTCCAGACGTTTTTATAGAAACCACACATTCTTAGTTAATTCATCAGAGACCATCCGTGATTTATTTAATCCCCCCATCCGCGGGTCATCTTGACAGCTAACCATATAGTAATTACAGTAATTACATGAAAACAAAAATAATCAGAATCGGTAACTCCCGAGGCCTTCGTCTCCCCAAAAAGCTTATCGATCTATATGGGCTACAGGAAGGCTCAGACATAGAAATTGAGGAGAACCGTAGCGGCATTCTACTCAGGCCGATGAAGCAAGAATATACCCTCCAGTGGGAGGAAGCGTACCGGCAGATGGCAGCTGAACGGGAAGAGAACCTCGAATGGGAAGAATGGGAATCTACTCACGAAGATGGGCTCGATGATTGAACGCTACGCCGTGTACTGGGTCCATCTTGATCCAGGAACCGGTAGTGAAATGATCAAAACCCGGCCGGCGGTGGTAATAAGCGATAATCAAATGAACCGTCATCTGCAGACAGTTGTAGTGTGCCCAATAACCTCGCGCGTTCACCCAGCTTGGCCGAGCCGCGTCCAGACTGCGGCGACCGGAACACCCTCTGAAATTGCAGTTGATCAGATCAGAACCATCTCAAGACAACGGATCGGAGAACGAATAGGGTTTATCGATGGGACGACGGCCGCAAAACTGCGGCACATAGTTACGGTTATGTACGGGGTGCTGTCGGTAACGAATGACTCTTAACAAGGACAAGTTTTAAACTGCGGAACTGCACGGAATAGCGCGCCTTTTCACACACCACCCCCGGTCCAGCAGCAGCCGGTTTTTAGGGTTTTTAGTAATACCAGCAAAACCTCATACATATCCCGATTCAAGAATGGCTCGGGAATAAACATGTTTCTATATCTTGATTGTAAATATAACTAGCCTTAGAATAGGGTGTATCCCTCGAGTGCAGCCGAAGAAGGTGTGTAGTGTCCAAGAAGATCCTATTAGTCGAGGACGAGACAATTATCGCGATGTCCGAAGCACGGATGCTCGAGAAGCACGGCTTTGAGGTGAGCACTGTCTACAACGGCGAGAAGGCCGTTGAAACGGCGGCCTCCGATCCAGACATTTCCCTCATTCTAATGGACATCGACCTTGGCGGGGGAATGGACGGCACTGAAACTGCCGAGAGAATACTCGCAACCCGCAACCTGCCCGTGGTATTCCTTTCCTCTCACACCGAGCCGGCGGTTGTTGAAAAAACCGAGGGCATTACCTCCTACGGCTATATCGTCAAGAACTCCGGCGAGACTGTGCTGCTTGCCTCCATCAGAATGGCTTTTCGCCTCTGGGAGAGCGAGGATAAATTTCGTACAGCCTTCGAGTATACCTCTGTCGGCATGGTCCTCACCTCCCCCTCCGGAGAGCTCCTGCAGATAAACGAGGCCTTTGCATCAATGCTCGGGTATTCATCGGCGGAAATTTATTCGGTCAATTTTACAAACCTAACCCACCCGAAAGATGTTGAGATGAGTATCGATCAGATGAAAATGATGCTCGACGGAAAGGCCGACCACAGACAGTTCACCAAACGCTATATCCGGAAAAACGGAACTGTAGTGTGGGCCAATATCAATACCATGCTTCTGCGAGATTCAGAGGGGAAGCCCCTCCATTTCGTGACCCATTCCCAGAATATTACCGAATCCAAGCGTATGCAGGAAGAAATCGATCGACAGCGGGAGCAGTACGATCTGCTGCTGCGTTCCGCACCAACCCCCATACTTGTGGTTCAAGACGGCAAATATGTCTACAGCAACCCCAGTGCGGCGGAGCTATTGGGATACTCATCTTCCCAAGAGCTCCTAGGCACTTCCATACAGCACACCATTTCTCAGGACTCGCTGATGAGAATCGAAGAACGAATGGAAAAACTCGAAGCAGGTCGCAAAAATCCTCCCGAGGAAATCACCATTCTTTGCAGAAACGGAAAAACCCTCTGCTGCGAATCCACCTCGATACCAATTACCTTCAACTCTTCCCCAGCTGCCCTCATTATAGGCCGTGACCTGACTGTCCAAAAACAGGTGGAGGCGGCTTTAGAGGAGAGCAGAGACAAACTCGCAAGCATATTGAAAGCTGCCCCTACCGGCATAGGTGTCGTGCAAGGCAGGAAAAAACGGACAATAGTAGAAGCGAACGAAAAGCTCTGCCTCATGACAGGCTACTCCCGTGATGAGCTGATTGGAAAACCCGCAAGGGTTCTCTATCCAAGCCAAGAGGATTTTGACTACGTTGGCTCAGAAAAGTACCGGCAGATGGATGCACAGGGCAGCGGCAGTGTTGAAACCCGCTGGAAGAAAAAGGACGGGACTATCATGGAAGTTCTTCTCGCCTCAACCCCCATTCATTCAACGGACATCTCACAGGGGGTTACCTTTACCGCAATGGACATTACCAAACGCAACCGGGCGGAAAGGGAGCTACGCGAAAAGGAAGCTCTATACCGCAATTTGATGGAAAACAGCATCGATGCTGTATATTTATTAAGTGAAACAGGCACAATTCTCCAGGTCAACCATACTGCCTGCAAAATGCTCGGCTATTCAAAGCAAGAGCTGCTGCAATTGACAATCGATGATGTCGACCCCAACTACCCCTCTAAGCACTTTATCGAATTCTGGAGGGACAAACCAAAAGGCACCACAGTACTATTTGAAACTATCCATAGGCACAAGTGCGGTAAGGAATTACCCGTCGAGGTAAACGGCATCTTTTTTATGCTTGATGGAGAGAAGTACCTCTTCGGAGTTTCCCGGGAGCTCACAGAAAGAAAAAGGAAAGAGGAGGCTTTGAAAAACAGTGAGGAAAAATATCGCTTGCTGTTTAATTATTCGAATGACGCCATCTTCGTCCATGAAATAGGAGAGGACAATCTGCCAAGCAAAAATATCGAGGTAAACGAACAGGCAATTACTCTATTGCAGTACAGCCGGGAAGAGCTCCTAAACATGTCTGTTAAAAGCGTACTGCCGGAAAGAAGCGCAAAGGCAATGCATCTGCATGCCCAAGAGCTAATGCGTAAACAACATCTTACCTTTGAAACCGAAAATATTAGAAAAGACGGTGTTGTTATTCCGATAGAGGTGAGTGCGTATCTCTATACTGAAGGGGAAAAGAAGTTCGTGGTATCCAGTATTCGTGATATTACCAAACGCAAGCAAGCGGAAAAGACTCTTCGGAAAGCGCTGAAGGAAAAAGACTTCCTCATGAGAGAACTCAACCACAGGGTAAAAAACAACCTCTCAATGGTATCTTCTCTTATCAGCTTAAAAGACTCGGAGATTGAAGCTGACCTAAGCGACCTGAAACACAGGATAGATACTATTCGATTGGTACATGAGATGCTCCAGCATTACACTGAATTAGACAGAATCGAGGTAAGAGAATACTTCCAAGAACTTTTAGAAACCATATTCTCTTCCACCGCCGACAAGGATGTACGAATAGTCAATAAAATTGAAGAGCTAAGCATTTCCACAAAGACTACGATCTCGCTGGGCTTAATAGCAAACGAGATAGCCACGAACGCTATTAAATACGGCTTTA
>JAWLDZ010000041.1:0-21154 GCA_041686355.1 Spirochaetaceae bacterium | reverse complement strand
AGCTGCCTCACTGTCGAGGTCTGCGGTTATCTCACTGTTGCCGCCGTCCTCGGTGTCGAGAAAAAAGTTGTTTCCGTAGCTGTGAAGAAGTGAGAGCTCCGTAGTGCGGGGTGAGCTGATTAGGGCGCTCATTGGCTGGAGTTGAATAAACGGGGCATATAGAGGGTGCAGGTTGTGCGAACGGAGCGGTTCCGCCGAGAGACTGAGGGGGACGAGAAGAGCTGCTGCACCTATTAATACGCTAAGACCAAGCCGCTGCAGAAGTAAACATCTTACTTTCCGACAGGGGTGTGTCGTGCGCCACACCGTCTCCTTTTTGGCCAAGTTCAGATACATATATACCACATTCGGTACACTCTCAAGATGCCGCGGGGCATGTGTCGACGGTCGGGTTTACCCAAATTCGCCACCCCACAGTGCGGACAGGAACTCTTCCACCGGCCATACTTCTATTCCATCTACGGTGCGGCGTACCGGTTCGTGACAGACGATAATGCGGCGGCGGATCGAGGTTTCTTCTGAGAGGTATCTCAGCCCCTTTAAATCCGTCGATGCGAGTGTACTGCTGGACTTCACTTCGACGGCCAGATCGCTTTCAATGAGGAAGTCCACCTCGGCTCCGTCCTGGGTTCGCCAGAAGCCCATTTCTCGGCGGTCCCGGCGGTACCCCATCCACGCGCGAAGTTCCAAAAAGACAAGCTGTTCAAGTGCCTTTCCGTACTCCGTGCTTTTTCTTGCCGGCGCGCGGATTCCGGCAAGAGTGTTGGAGACACCATTATCAAAAAAATAAAACTTGCCTCGGGAGACCAACTTGCGCTTCGGAGATTTCGCCGGCGAAATCGGTTCAAGCATGTCCCCTATCAGCGTGTCCTGAAGTATGTAATAAAACTCACGGACTGTGCGGGCAGGCACCTGCGCGTCATTCGCAATGCGTTCAAAGACCACTTGTTCGGCCGCCGAGGCAGCAGCAATGTGCAGAAAGCGGGAAAACGGCTCAATTCCCCGCACCAGCCCCTCAGCTTGGATCTCCTGGCGCAGATAGTCCCCACAGTAGGCATGGAGGTCCTCGACCGGATTGTCCGACAGGTAGACCGAAGGGATCCCTCCGTACAATAGGGCCCGATCAAGGTCCCAGCCGGGAACCTCGGCAGATACAAACGGATACAGATACCGTGTTCTTGCTCGTCCGCCGAGAAGATTGATACCGGCTCGTCGCAGTTTGATAGGGCTGGAACCCGTTAGGACAAACTGAAAATCGCGACTTTCAATAAGGTCGTGCACATCATCAAGCAGGCTGGGCAGCTTCTGGATTTCATCGATGATCACGGGGCCGGCGGCAGGATTAACAGAGGCGAGTTCCTGCCGAAGTCTTCCCGGATGCGATGTCAGCCGCAGGAACGTATCCCCTTGCAGCAGGTTGTAACGAGCGCATCCTGGAAAGCGGGTTTTTGTCCAGGTGGTCTTGCCTGTCTGCCGTGGCCCAAAGAGGAATACTGATCGATTCTCAAGCTCCGTAGACAGATCAAGCAATCGTGGGATATGCATGAAAACAATGTAGCATAATTGAATGAAAATCGCAATAACTATGCGGAAAATGTACTAAAATCCGCATCATATATGCGAATTTCTGGTCTGAGAGGTCTCAGGTATTCCCTCAGTAATAACAGAACAGGGTATACCGGAAAAATACCCGGCGCTCATTCTCATGTCGCCGGGCATTCTCTAATAACTATGGACGAAAAACTGTAGGGTCGGCAGAAAGTTGCTGGTTTAAGGAATTATGTTTTTCATTATCAGCCCTTCACCGCACCGGCGGTGGTTAGACTGTTTTGGACCTGCTTGCTGATAATCGAATAAATGATAATGGTCGGAATTGTGCCGATAACCAGCCCCGCACCAATCGGCCCCCACTGGGTGGCATACTGCCCGACCATGGACTGCAGACCGACAGTCAGGGTTCTCATCTGTTGTTTGCTGATAAAGGTGATGGCAAACATGAGCTCGTTCCAGGAACCCAAGAAAGTGAAAATAGCGACAGTGGCCATTGCCGGTTTTACGATGGGCATGATAATCAGGAAAAAAGACCTGTACACCGATGCCCCGTCGATAAAGGCAGATTCCTCCATTGCAAGGGGTATGTTTTTCATAAAACCGACCATGATATATACGGCAATCGGTAGTCCGAAGCCCACATAGGGGAGTATCAGACACCAGTAGGTGTTGAGGAGCTTGATTTTGCTGAAAAAGAGAAACAGCGGCAAAAGAGTGGCGTGCAGAGGAATCATCATCCCCAGCAGAAAAAGGACCATTACTAGTCCGCTGTATTTCCACCGCAATCTGGAAATTGCATAAGCCGCCATACAGGCTGTGAACAGGGTGATGAATATGGTTAACGCGGTCACGACGACACTGTTAAAGAGGTATATCCCGACCTTGCCGCCGAAAAAGGCGTCCTTATAATTTTCCCACAACCAGGTTTGAGGAAACCCTGCAATATTTCCGCCGAAAATTTCCGAGTTTGATTTAAAGGAAAACAAAACCAGCCAGAAAAACGGATATACCTGCATAAAGGCAAACAGCACTAGTAAGATGAAGAGCAGGTATTTTTTCCATGGTAACGTTTGTTGACTAATTGTCATAGCTTAATCTCCCAAAAATTTTCCGGATACCGATAGTAAGCACCAGGCATTCAAAGATAATAAACATAGCCATGGCACTTCCATATCCGTAGTCTACCCTGTGAAAAATTGTATTGAACATAAGGGTTGTCGGTACTTCCGTAGCGTGCAGCGGACCGCCGCCGGTAATAACATAGATCAGATCGAATGTTTTCAACGAGCCTATAACGGCGAGAATCACACATATCTCGATTATAGAAATGATATACGGCACCACGATATTGAAAGTGATCCTTGTATGTGATGCCCCGTCAATTCTCGCAGCTTCTATCAATTCTTGGGGAACGGTTTTCATCCCTGCGTAAAACAGCAGAATATGGTATCCCACATATTGCCATAATAGAGGAACAAAAACCGATCCAAGAGCAATGTCTTTATTCCCAAGCCATTCCTGCTTCCAACTACCCAGGCCAATAGCCTCAAGGAATTGATTAAGAAGTCCGTACTGGGGGTTGTATATTTTCAACCACATTTGTCCGATTACCACAGTTGAAACGATAACCGGTATAAAATAGACCGTTCTGAAAAAACCCTCTCCAGTTATTCCACCGGCAAGTATTCTCGCGAACAGGAAGGCTAGGGGAAGCTGAATAAATACCGACAGCGCAGCAAGGAGTAAGGAGTTCCAAATGGCGCCATAAAAAAGGTTTGTTTTTCCAAAAAACAGGTTTTTGTAATTTTCCAGTCCGATAAAGACACCTTTGCCGATTCCGTTCCATTCCAGGCTGCTGTAATATCCCGAAATAAAGATTGGGGCTATGACAATAAACAAGAATATCAGCGAAGCGGGTAACATAAAAATCAAAATTGTTTTTTTGTTTGATAAAACGCTATTCATATTCACTCCAAATATTGAGGCTGCCCGATCGAAGAGTACACTCGGACGAAGGGGCAGCCTAAAGTATCGCAACGCTTATTAGTTCATATCCTGCATCAGGGTTGCAAACTGTTCCGGACTAAGTTCCTGACCAAAAATTGATGCAACATAGTTTTTGTGATCATCCGCATCAGCTCCGGAGAGAAAGGTGTCCCAGGCAAGCACATATCCGGTGGAATTACTGATCTGTGATTTTATCTGATCGATTACGGGATTGCTTTTTTCACTGGCTACATCTTCCGTGTTCCAGGTGGGGAGCCCTTCACCGGCTGCTGCAAGATTTCTGGCCACCTGCTCCATCAGATACTTTGCAACAGTTGCAGCGGCTTGCTTGTGTTCCGAATTGGCGGAAACGCTGAGACCGTCGATCGAACCGCCGAGATACTGCGTCTCGTCACCCTTTGCATTCGGAATGACCGGAAACCGTGCAGCCACAGTGTTTTCCGCAATATCACTGTCGTGACCGGCAATATCTCCGGCAAACCAGTTACCCATGTAATACATCGCCGCCTGGCCCTCCAGATATAAGGCGCCGCTTTCGTTATAGTCCAGACCAAGGGCACCGTCTACGAAGGCCTCTTCTTCCACCAGATTGGCCAGTAACTCTGCGGACCTGACGAACTCCGGTGTGTCGAAAGAGGCCTCTCCGGCAAGGGCCGCATTGCAGGTATCGGCACCGGCGGTTCTGACGGCAAAGGCGTTTTGCCAGAACATGGCCGGCCATTTCTCTTTTCCCCCTACGGTAATTGGAATAACATCGTTGGCGTTAAAGGTTCTTACCGCCTGCATAAGCTCGTCGTAGGTTTCCGGTATTTTCACACCGTATTCATCGAAGAGGGCCTTGTTGCAGTACAGGGAGGCGACCCACTGGGAAAAGGTGATTCCGTAGGTTTTTCCATCGAACATGAAATTGGTATTTGCTCCGCCCTTTAGTCTGTCGGCGGTGCCGTCCTCCATATACGCATCGAGGGGTTCCACTTTACCGGCATCAACAAATTGTTTCACAAAGCCTGCACCCCAGGCAAAGAAGACATCGGGGACTTCATCGGCTGCCATAGCGGTTTTAATTTTTGTTTTATATGCCTCGTTTTGGGTTGCATCGTGTTCGATGGCAATGTCCGGAAGGTCCGTTTTCGCCGACTCCAGGGCTTTACGGAAGGCCACCGCATTTACATCATCGGTGGTGTCGGTCCATAGGGTCCAGACCTTGATTGTTGTTGGTCCATCGTCTGCGGATGCCGAATCGGCGGACTCATCCTTTTCCTGACACCCGGCGAGAACCATCACGGCAAGAACGAGAAGTGCCGTGAGTTTAAAACCTTTTCGTAACAACTTCCCTTTTCGTAACAACTTCATTGTAAGCTCCTTTTCATAGTTTTTTTAATTGTATGTCCGCTTTTACAGGCCGGAAAGAAGGAAGTTTTTGGAAGAGCTGGACTTTTTTCAGTTAAGGGTGCATTCGCATTAGTATTGTAGTAAAATACAAAACCTGTCAGGAGGGACGGATCATGCGAAAACAAGTGCCCCTAGGCGTTTTATTCCTGCTCTTCATTTTTTTCTTGATGTCCCTGTATTTCAGGCAGGGGACTTCGCAAGAGGAGACCTCGGTTCAGGAAAACCCGGTCCAGAAAGAGCAGCCGGTCCAGAAAGAGCAGCAGGAAGTTCCCACAATCAGGTTTGCCTACTCCTGGGCGAATGGATTTTCCGAGCTTCTGGAGGAGTATGCGGACAATGTGAAGGGCAGCGTAAAAATAAAAGCTGAGGCAAATGTAGGATTGCAGCATAAGCAAAAGATATTGATCGATGTCGCTTCGGGTAAGCTGCCCGATGTGTTCACCTTCTGGAGTTATGAAACAAACCTCGGCGATTTTGTTGAAAACGGCACCATTATTGACGTGCAGGAATACTTCAACGCTTCGGAAGCGGTTGACCCTAGTGATTTCTATCAGGGCTCCCTGGAAGCTACTAAAGTCGAAGAGGCACATTATGCTATCCCCTATGAACGCTTTTGCGGATTCTACCTCGTCAATACCGAAATCTTCACTAGCCTGGAACTGAAGGTTCCCGAGACCTGGCAGGATATCCGGCACATCACCCCTGTGCTGCTGGAAAGCGGCATAACCCCGCTTTCAATCGGCAGTTTTAAAGGCGACCCCGGTCATCTGTTTTTCAGTGCCCTGACCTATCAAAGCCAAAGGGGTTACCAGGATACGGCGGCCATGAAAGAGAACAATACCTTTATCTATCCGGGGACCGTCGCTGCGGCGAAGGCGGTACGGGATTTGATAGATTATGGGTCCATACCCAGCAACACTATCTTCGCCGGTTCATGGGACCATCAGATAAACGATTATAATGAAGAGAAAGCGGCCATGATTTATGCCTTTAACTGGAACCTGGCCTTGTTTGAGCCGGAAATAGCCGACAAGAGCCGTATCATTCCGGTGCCTAGAATCAATTCCGAAGTTGCGGACACCTCATCTTTTACCGTGGGCGGAATCGCCATGAACATCTGTATCAACAAGAAGTCCTGGGCGGACCCAGTAAAAAGGGAAAATATTACCCGTCTTGTAGACTGGCTGTTGTCGGACGAGGTTATTATAGCCCGGCTTGAACAGCAGGGAACCTTTCCCGCGAAAAGGGGAGTTGATGTACCGGAATATAAGAACAGTATGTACCGAAAGGTCGAAGAGTATATGCAATCGGTGGAGGTATACGGAATACACGAGTTCTTCTTTCATTCACTAAATGCCTTTAACCACTACAAGGAGGCAAACGATTTTCTTTGGAACGGGGTTTTTACGGCGGATGATTTTCTCGAATACGTTCAGAAGGGCATAGAGATATACGATGAATAAAAAGCCTGAAAACAGACGTACGATTAGAAAGGACCTGCTCATATTACTTCTTTTATCGATTATGGTTCCGGCACTCTCCATCACAGCCATCTACACTTACAGCGTAAAAAAGGTCATCGATACCGATGTCCGTGCCTACCAGGAAGTCATAATCGGGCAGGCAAAATTGCGCATCGAGCATATTTTTTCCAGCATTGAAACTATTCAGCGTTCGGTTATAGGAAGAATCATGACGAAAAGGCTTCCTTCAGGCCTGGAAAAAAAACTGGACAGAGAGGAGGTCTTGGTGCTGAGAGATGTAATGCAGTTTTTGCATACCCTGGCCCAGTCCAATACGTATATAAACGGCATTTACCTCCTGTACGGGGCTGATAATGTAATCAGCTCGCGTTTGAGCATGAACAGTACACTGCTCCTTGAAAAACCATGGATCACCATAGGCAGGGCGTCTGAGGGGGAGGAACTTATTTTCGGCCCCCATCCGGCGGACTACAATGTGGGGCTTCCCCGCGATACCTATGATTCGGTTGTTACATCGATAAAGAAATTTGTTTTGCCGGGTTCCTGGAACAGAGAAGTGGTACTGCAGGTGGATGTCAATTTTTCAGCCTTCGAGGACTTCATTGAATCGATGGAGGCGGATGAGCAGATTCCGATGTATATCTACAATACCCTCAGCGAATCGATTCTGCTGGAAAACGAGGTCTTCTCTGCAATGAGCGAAAAACAGCGAGGGGCCGCCGAACTCTATGAAAGTGAAATCAGGCGGGACCATCTCTATCTCTATGGTTTGATCAGTCAGGAGCAGGTTGCACACAAATTCTACTCCGCAATTCTTGGAATGATAGTGGTAATTACACTGATTTCCATATTTGCATTTATCTCGGCCCTGATGTTCTCCAGAAGGATTACCTCTCCTCTCCATGAGCTGTACCTCAGCCTGAAACAGGTAGAACAGGGGGACTTTAAACTAAAATATCCGGAAACAGATTATAAGGAACTGGGGTACCTGATAGACAGGTTCAGAAAGATGGTCTCGAGCGTTGATCATCTGATAGAAACGATAGTGCACAAGGAAAAGGAGACCTCCGAGGCGAAGCTCCAGGCTCTGCAGGCAAAGATCAATCCTCATTTTTTGTACAACACCCTCGATGTGATACGGAGTATAGCACTGGAATATGACAACCACGATATATCCGAGATGACTTTATCATTATCGCGGCTCTTTCGGTATAATGTCGGAAACTTGAAGGAATTTACCAACCTTGATGATGAACTTGAGTATATTTTTGACTACCTGAAGATTCAGGAGTATCGGTTCGGCAACCGGATACACGTGGAGTTTGATATTCCCGAAGAGGTAAAATCGGTTGAAATTACAAGGTTTGTCCTGCAGCCTATTGTTGAAAATGCCTTCAAATACGGTCTTGAATTGCGCGGAAGGGGTGGCCTGCTGAAGATATCGGCTGAAAAAAAGCTGGACAGTCTCTACATAAGAATTTATGACAACGGTCCCGGCATCGAAGCGGAGCGACTGAGATCTATTCAGGAATCCTTCGATAGAGAAACCGGTATCAATGAGATGAAAAGGGCCCACGGACTTGATAATGTAAACCTCCGCCTGAAACTGCTGTACGGCGCTCAATACGGTCTCTTCCTGGAGAGTGATTATACGAAATGGACGGAAGTGAGCGTTAAGGTTCCCTTTCAATTGGAGCAGTGAGATGTGTAACGTAGTGATAATAGATGATGAAAAATGGATACGAAAGCTGATTATCAGGTTGATGCCCACGAAGCAGTTTCCAATAAAAATAATCGGTGAAGCCGAAGACGGCGAAGAGGGCGTTGAGCTGTTGAAAAAGTATCGACCTCATATTGTGATCACCGATATACGGATGCCCTTCTTATCGGGACTCGATTTGATACAGAAGATAAAAACCACCCTGCCACAGTCCGAGATCATCATTGTCTCTGGATACGATAATTTCGAATACGCTCAAAAAGCGATCAAACTGGGGGTGACCGACTTTCTCCTGAAACCGTTAGAAGAGGCTGAGCTGCACAAGGCTATAGCTAAAGCAGTGGGGAACCTGAATAAGAGGAATCAGCAGGCCATCGAAAAAAACAACCTGCAGAGAAAGGTGAAACGGCTTACAGCAGATTTTGTGCAACTTGATTCAGACGAATTTTCGGAAATTAAAAATGATAAAATCAGGAAAGCCCTAAAATATATACACAAACATTTTTCCGAGCCTATCAGCCTTACCAGTGTCTGCGATGAGGTACTCATCAATTGTGCATATTTTTCTGAAATATTTAAAAAGGAGATGGGGATCGGTTTTAATCAATACCTGCAGGACCTGAGAATTGAACAGGCGGCGCATCTACTGCGGGAGCAGCAGGACCTCGCCATAAGTGATATTGCCCATATAACGGGGTTTCAGGACCCGAATTATTTTTCACGTGTTTTTAAAAAGCATATACATGTGACTCCACAGGAGTACCGGGAAAAAAAGACAACAAGGAGCTGAGAATGAAGGAAAAACTCGTGTATAAGGACCCTGACCGGCCGGCAGAGGAGAGGGTGGAGGATTTACTGCAAAGGATGACCAGAGAAGAGAAGGTGGGACAACTTCTGCAGCTTGACGGCAGGGTGGATATAGAGAGGGAATACAAAATGAAGCACCCGGGATCATTTCTGCATCTTCTGGCAGAAGAGACCGCCCAGGCGATAGAACTATCGGAAAAGGACAGGCTGGGGATCCCTGTGATTCTGGGGATCGATGCCATACACGGCCATTCCTTCTGGAAGGGGGCCACAATTTTTCCCACGCAAATCGCCATGGCCTGTTCGTGGAATGAGGAGCTGATAAAAAAATGCGCCCGCATTACAGCGAAGGAGATGCGGAACACCGGCATTCACTGGACCTTTTCACCCGTATTGTGCCTGGCGAGAGATCTGCGGTGGGGGAGAATAGGCGAGACCTTCGGTGAAGATCCCTACCTGATCGGTCGATTTGCCAAAGCGATGATCGAAGGATATCAGGGGGAGGACCTGTCGGACCCCGACAGTGTGCTTGCTACCGCAAAACACTACGCAGGCTATTCTGAAACCCAGGGGGGGCGCGATGCCTCAGAGGCGGACCTCTCCCGCCGCAAACTGCGTTCATACTTTCTGCCGCCCTTTGCCGAAGCCGTAAAAGCAGGGGCGGGATCCTTCATGACCGGGTACCAATCCATCGAAGGGCTTCCCTCAACTGCAAATGCATGGCTCCTTCGGGATGTACTGCGGGAGGAATGGGGGTTCGAAGGAATACTGGTGACCGATTGGGATAATGTCGGCACTTTAGTAACAGGGCAAAAAATTTGTGAAGATTATACCCGGGCCGCCGCTTTAGCCCTCGGCTGCGGGAACGACATGATGATGGCTACACCGGAGTTTTTTCAGGGCGCCCTTGATGCACTCGAAGAGGGGCTTCTTGATGAAGAACTGCTTGACCAGGCGGTCAGAAGGGTGCTTCGAGTAAAGTTCAAGCTGGGCCTCTTCGAGGACAGACGTTATCCGGATATTCCTGCGGCGGAAGCTATGAAGGGAATTCCGGAGCACCGGCAGGCGGCGCTTGAACTGGCCCGACAGTCCGCCGTGCTTCTGCGGAACACCGGAGTCCTTCCCATGAAGGAACAGAAGCTTTCTACCATCGCGGTGATCGGCCCCAATGCAGACAATGCTTTTGCCCAGTTAGGGGACTGGTCCCTCGGCACAGGGCAGACCGGGGGCGATGAAACCCACCCGCGTGAGTCTGTGGTGAGCGTTCTTGACGGCATAAGGCAGCGGTTCGGCGGGGAAGTGCTGTACAGCCCGGGCTGCAGCATAGAGGCGGATGCAGCGCATACAGTTGAAAAGATAGAAGAGGCGGTGGGCATAGCAGAAAGGGCAGACGTCGTTGTTCTTGTGCTGGGGGACCAGCACCATCTTGTGGGGGAGACGAAAAGTACGGCCACTCTGGAGTTGCAGGGTGGCCAGATAGAGCTGGTGGAAGCCCTGCAAAAAAAACTGCGGAAAACCGGAAAGGAGCTGGTTGTCGTCTTGATCAATTCGAAACCACTGGTCCTCCCCAAAGCGGTGTATGAAGCAGCAGCGGTGATTGAACTGTTCAACCCGGGGATGCTCGGCGGCACCGCTTTGGCTGAGCTGCTGTTCGGCGACTGCAACTTTACGGGCAAGCTGACTATCTCCTTTCCCTACCATGTCGGACAGCAGCCTGTTTTTTACTCGCAGGTCCGCGGCCAGCACGGAGACAGCTACGCCGACCTGAGTCAGGAACCCCTCTATGCTTTCGGAGAAGGGTATTCCTATACGAGCTTTGACTACGGAGAACTCGTGCTCGAAGAAAAGAATCTCACCCGTCACGACTCGGTACGGGCCTCCGTCTCCATCACGAATAGCGGAGCGATGAAGGGAACGGAAATCGTCCAGGCCTATGTGTCCGATCTGGTGACTTCCGCTACCTGGGTACAGATGGAATTAAAGACCTTCGTACGGGTAGATCTGGAGCCGAGGAAAACCAAGACGGTGGAACTGGAGATTCCGGTGCAGGACTGCTCCATGGTGAATGCTGCAGGAGAGCGGGTGGTGGAGCCGGGAGAATTCGAACTGCTGGTCGGCCCCTCCTCCCGGAAAAGAGACCTGCGGGCGGTTAGGTTTTCCGTGTTGTAACGTGGCGTCTATGTTTGCAATTTCCCGTGGTTAGAGTCACTATGCATCATGATTATTTTTTTTACCCTGTACACCGTAACCTTCCATGGCCGGCGGTCCATGTAGCGGGTAATGCGCATTCCAGAAATGAGCGATCCAAAGCATCCTAACTCGGTTCACCGCCGGCCCGGTAGAAAGTTGCTGGTTTAAGGAATTATGTTTTTCAAGGGCCTGATTCGTCCAGATAATACGGTACATTCGGTACCGGCCGTTCGTTTCGATAGGTAAAGAGCATTCGCATATTGACCATTCTGAAGTCGTATTCAATGTAGGTCTTGTTCCATTCGAGGGCTTGCCCATTCAGGCGGATGTCGAAACGCTTTTGAAACGGTTCAGGTAGTTCGGGATATTTTGCAACGTACTCTATTCTCACTTTTTTTACCCTTATGAGGCGGGTTGAGTTGGCGCCGGTGCGTACCTCCACCATTCCGACTCTCCAGAGGAGGGCCTCGGCCATCTGCGCATCGTAGAGGTTAAGGGTAAACGGCTCGGAGGCGGGCAGTAGTCTGGTAGACTCTCCGCTCACCTTCCCGTCGTTCCCGAATTCTTCATTGGCAGATGCATCGAAAGGGGGAACGGAGCTGAGAAAGAGGAAAAGCAGCAAGCCTGTAAACACGCCTTTTCGCAAATTATGGTGGCGCTGTTTTTTTCCTGAGGTCTTCTCACTGGCTTCTTGGTTGAACATCTTGTTCTATATATCGACTCATTTGGAAGCAAACTTATCTACAGATAGTCTTACGGGCGGAAGGTATTCTGCATTTTGTGTTCATTTCAGATTGTATTAGTTATTAACCCTGTACACCGTAACCTTCCACGGCCGGCGGCCCATGTAGCGGGTAATGCGCATGCCGTAAATCGGCGATTCAAAGTGCCCGACCTCGGTACACTGCCGGCCCAAAAACTGCTGCATCTCATCGTAATAGCCGGCCACGTTGCCGTACAGAATGTTCCACATCGGTCGGCGGTTGTAGATCAGGTCCATCTCCTCGGGATACACAATGTATTCGATATTGTTTTTCTCAATATACTCGTCAAAGCTGAGCCTCGCTTCATCCAGATACGCAAGGTTGCGGTAGTCGTAGAGACGGCCGTGGTCGAAGTGGTACTCGGCGTTGAGGTTGGCCAGTACGGTTGCATCGGGCGGGACAAAGCTGTGAAGCTTATGCCCGTATTGCGTATAGGTCTCGTAGTACTCCCGCGGTTTTGGGGACAGCAGGTGCAGCTCCTGGGCGATGTTGTAGCCGCTGTTGGCTGCGGTGGCGGCCAACAGGGCCCAGAGCACCAGGCTTCGGAAAAGCAAGGGCCGCCCTGTGCGGCCGGTCCAGGCTAAAAGCAGGGTGGCTATCAGCAGGTAGTACAGGGGAAAGTGGAGCACAATGCTCGGCTGGCTGTACTTTCCCAGGACCAGGGTGCCGATGTTCAGCAGCAGCAGCGCCGCGGGCAGCTGGATTAGGCGGCGGCGGAGCAGGGCGCTCGGGCCCCGGTACAGCAGGGCGGTTATCGGGGCGGCGACCAGAGCGGCGCCGAACAGAAAGAACTGCAGCTGGATAGCCGGAGTATAGTAGGTGCCGCTGATGCGGTAGTACAGTTTCTGATAGAAGTCGGGAAAGCGGAAGGCCTTGATGTAGAGCGGTTCCGCCACCCCCACCCGGTCGCCGAAGGCGGCGTAGTGGCTTAAAAACTGGGGGTCCAGCAGATAACTGAGGCCCACGTACAGCCCCGCCCAGGCTGCCAGGATGCCCGCGTACTCGAGGCCGTGGCGCAGGACCTGGCCAACCCGGCTCCAGGGGCCGCCGGCTGCCGCGGCGCGTACCAGGGCAATAACTAAATCAACCAGCAGGAAGGCGCCGATGGGCAGGGAGATGAGAAAGGCGTTGGGGTGGATCCCGATGCTCAGGCCGATGACCATGGCCGCTCCCCGGTGGCCCATACCGAATTGACCGTCTACCGCCGTCTGCTCGCTGCGGAGGTAGAGCCACAAGGCGGCGGTCAGGGCGGCCATCAGCAGAATCTCCTGGCGGCCGAAGTGGGCGGCGTAGATAAACTGGATGTCCAGGGCCAGCAGGGAAACTGTCCCAAAGCTTATTGAGAGCCGGCCGCTGGAAAGACTACGGCCGAAGCTGGGGGCAGGCTCGCTGCCCCGGGCAAGGGCTCCTACCGTCCGGTGGAAGAACAGCAGGGCCAGGCAGGCGGCGGATAGAGACAGGAGGCGGGGTGCTAAGGGGGTGTAGCCGAGAACTGCCGGAAAGGGCCACTGCAACGCATGAAAGAGCATTTTTATAAAATGAGGAAACCGGGGCAGGAGGTCGAAAAAGGGCTCGGTGAGCCCCAAAAAGGCGGGCTCTCCGGCGGCAGCAGCCGACATAATGTGGCGGGTTAAACCACTCAGCCAGCTTTCGTCGCTATGGATGAACGGAAATTGTGACAGCAGTAGTATATTAACGACGATGTATATAAAAAATAATGTTTTTTTGCTAAAAAAGTGAAAAAATCTCTGTAAATTCATCAATTTTATGTATATAATGTTTGCTATAAAAAGAAAAGCTTAAATAGAGAATTTAAGGCATTTTTAATGTCTTATATGGAAAAATTACTGGAGGTGAAGAATGAAAGTGCTGCGCAACCTAGTGAAGGTGCTGCCGGTTTTATTGGCGGTGCTGCTGCTTAGTGCCTGTGGACCCGATTTTGCCGAGAGTGGAAACTCGATTATCGATGGAAAAGAGGCGGTTTCGCTGATTGATCAGGACGGAGTGGTCTTGGTCGATACCCAAGCGGCCAATTTTTATCAGATGGAGCATGCCGAAGGTGCCGTAAACATCAGCCGTGCCGATATTGTCGTCAACGAGCCCTATCCGAACTTAGTGGGAACCAAGGCACAGATCGAAGAGGTGCTAGGAAGCAGGGGTATAGCGAACGATTCTACCGTGGTGATATACGATACGAACAAAAATATGGATGCCGCCCGCTTGTGGTGGACTATGAAGGCCTACGGTCATCCTGTTGATAAAATTAAAGTGGTCAGCGGCGGCTTGAGCGCCCTAAAGCGTGCCGGAGCAGCCCTTGGAAACGACCAGGTCAACCCGGCGGCGGTTAGCTACAGCGCCGAGGAGCTCGACTCCTCCATGATAGCGACCCTGGACGAGGTGCGGGCCCAGGTAAATGACCCTTCCGAGGATACCTGCATCATCGATACCCGTACCATCGAGGAGTACCGCGAAGGGACCATCCCCGGTTCGGTGCACATCAACTTTGTGGACAACAACTTTAAGGACGACACCTACAAACCGGCCGATCAAATTCAGATTCTTTACCTTGAAAAGGAAATAAAGCCGGAGGATACGGTTATTCTGTTCTGCAAAACCTCGATCCGCGGGGCCCAGACCCATCTGGCCCTTTACAACGCCGGCTACCGCAACCTGAAGCTCTACGACGGGGCCTGGGTAGAGTGGTCAAGCAAACCGAGTCTGCCGGTCCACGTTCCCGAGCAGCCGACCATGCCGGCACCGACTCAGCAGGACGGCTCTTAGAACAAAAAAATTGCATTATGCGGCCCGTCGGGCCGCTTAGATATACTTTGGAGGTATTTTATGAAAAAAACAGTAGTGATCAACTTACTACTTATGGCCCTTCTTTTGGTTCCCTTCGCTGTGGTAGCGGAAGGTCAGCAGGAGGCCCCCGCAGCCGATAGCGGCGTATCACGGGCGGAAGTTCTACAGGGTGCCGTAGATGAGCACTTCTCTTCACTTTCATCCAACGGAAACTATATGATCGGACAGGCCGACTTTGTAGACAAGGTTCGCGCCGGCGATGATATGCTGATTCTGGACATCCGCCAGCCCGATGTATATGCCGAAGGCCACATTAAGGGTGCGGTAAACGTTCCCTGGGGTCCGGCAATTGCCAAGAGCATCGACTTTATTCCCACCGACAAACCGGTGATGGTGTATTGCTACACCGGCCAAACCGCCAACCAGGCCAACGCCCTGCTGAACTTTATCGGTGCGGACGCCAAATCGGTTAAATTCGGCTGGAACCTGGGTATTTCCAAGGTAGACGGTGTGGACGACGTAGTGACCACCGAAGAGTCCCAGTTCCCCGGCAAAACCGGCATCGATGTAAACCCGGTTCTGCGGGAAGTATTTGTCGACTACTTTGAAAGCCTGGCCGATGTCTCCGGTACTATGTACGCGTCCAACATCATCAGCGAAGAGAATACCAAGAAAATAGTAGATGCCGAAGACGACACCGTGCATATTCTGTCCATCCGTCAGGAACAAGACTACAACGAAGGCCACGTTCCCGGCGCCGAATTAATTTCCTGGGGCGACGGTATGCAGCAGGATTTCGCCTCTCTGCCGGCCAACAAGAAGATCATTGTTTACTGCTACACCGGTCAGACCGCAGGTCAGACTGTCGGCGGCCTCCGAGTCCTCGGATACGACGCCGTGTCCCTGAAAGGCGGCATGGGAACCCCCGCCAACGAGCCGCAGGGCTGGAGCAACCAGGGCTACCCGGTAGTCTCCGAATAGCAACACTTTTTGCATATAAAAAACCGCCCCCCTTGTGGAGGCGGTTTTTTTATAGGGGTGGGGAGGATTTTTGGGGCCCGGCTTAGGCCGGGCGGAATGCTCTTCCATTAGACCCGCGAAAAGCCGGCCCGGTTCTCCGGCCCCCTGCGTAGCTTCCTGTCCAGCGACCCTACGGTCCGGAAAGGCGTTCCACCCCCTGCCGCAGCCGGCTCTCGATCTGCTCCGGTTCAGCCCCGCGGCCCAGCTCTATCAGCTGCTTCACAAAATAGGAGCCCACTACCAGAGTGTCCGTGTGCGGGGCCAGTGCCTCAACCTGCTCCGGGCTTTCGATGCCGAAACCCGCCATCACGCGGGCGCCGACGGCCCGGCAGCGCTGCAGGTGGGCAACCTGCCCGGCTCCCACTTCCGTGCGCCCCCCGGTGATGCCTCTGCGCAGGGTGGTGTACAGATACTTCGGCCGGGGCCCGGCTCGGTCGTCGGTAAGCGCCGCAAGCCGCCGGTCGCTGATTCCCGGCGAGACTACCGGCACCGGCTCCAGGCCCTCCTTCCGGCAGGCCGCGTAAAGCCCCTCGTCCTCCGGCGGCAGCAGGTCGGGAACAATCAGCCCGGCGGCCCCGGCCTCCGCCGCCTCGCGGCAGAAACGCTCGACCCCCCGCCGCACCAGCAGGTTCGCATAGCTCATGATAAATATCGGCGGCGGTGCCTTCTCTGTTGTCTGCGGGCGGAGCTCCGCAGCAAGCCGGCGGATCCACTCAAAGCCCAGGTCGACGGTAAACCCGCTCTCCAGAGCCTGGTGGCAGGCGGTTTGAATGGCCGGCCCGTCGGCGGTGGGGTCGCTGAAGGGAAACTGCACCTCCAGGTAGTCGGCCCCGCCCCGGGCCAGCCCCCGGGCGGCGGCCAGTGAGCGCCGGGCATCGGGAAAGTAGGCCACACAGTGAGCCATGAGGGATGCTTTATGCTTCATGAACGTGCTCCTTGGTGGCGGTTTCTTCGGCCACTTCATTGCGTAAAAACTCGGTCCAGGTCTCCGGCTGCAGGGCCTTGGCCGATATAAAGATGTCCTTGTCCCCCCGGCCGGACATGTTTACCACTACCGCCTTGTCCTTCGGCAAGCCGGCGGCCAGCTTCAGGGCCTCCGCCCCGCCGTGGGCGCTCTCCAGGGCAAAGATAACCCCCTCGTTGCGGGCAAAGAGTTGCAGGGCTTCCAGGGCCTCCCGGTCGTCGGCGGAGGTAAAGCTGATCCGCCCGGTATCCCCCAGATGGGCAAGCTGCGGGCCGATACCCGGATAATCGAGGCCGGCGGATATGGAGTGGGTCTTCTCCAGCTGCCCGTCGCCGTCCATCAGAAAGTAACTCTTGTAGCCCTGCACAATACCTATCTCTCCGCGACCGTTCATCCGGGCGGCGTGCTCGCCGGTTTCGGACCCACGGCCCCCCGCCTCTACGCCTACCAGTTTCGGCCCCGGCTTGTCGATACCCGGCTCACCGATAAAGGGCGAGAAAAAGCCTATAGCGTTTGAGCCGCCACCCACACAGGCCACCAGGGCGGCCACATCACGGCCAATGTCGAGGCCGTGATCGGCCAGCTGCTCCCTGGTCTCCTCGCCGATGACCGACTGAAAGTAGTGCACCATCTGCGGATACGGTGCCGGTCCCAGTGCGCTTCCCAGCAGGTAGTGGGTGTCGGCTGCGGAGGATGCCCAGTCGCGCAGGGCCTCGTTCACTGCGTCCTTCAGGGTCCGGCTGCCGCTGTGCACCGGCACTACCTCGGCCCCGAAGAGCTCCATCAGGTACACATTGGGGCGCTGGCGCTTAATGTCTACCTCGCCCATATACACGGTGCAGGGCAGGCCGAACTTGGCGCATACCGCCGCGGTGGCAACCCCGTGCTGACCGGCTCCGGTTTCGGCGATGATCCTCTGTTTGCCCATCCGCTGTGCCAGCAGCACCTGGCCCAGGGCGTTGTTGATTTTGTGGGCCCCCGTATTGGCCAGACCCTCCAGTTTGATATAGATTTGCGCCCCGCCGATCTCGCGGCTGCTGTTTTCCGCATACAGCAGCGGGGTCGGGCGGCCGATATAGTCCTTTTGCAGTTTGGCAAGCCGCCCCTGAAACTGCGTATCTGCGCGGGCTTCCGAAAAAGCCTGCTCCAGCTCTTCCAGGGGGCCCTGCAGCATGTCGGCTACGTAGCGCCCCCCCAATTCTCCAAAGTAGGTGTTGTTGTGTGTCATTCCGTGGTCTCCTTGGCCGCTTGAACAAAGCGGCGGATAAGCTCGGGGTCCTTTATGCCGGGGGCGGTCTCCAGTCCGCTGGAGGCGTCTACCAGCTCGGGTTGAAAGCGCCGAACCACCTCCGCGATGTTCTCGGCGTTCAGTCCCCCGGCCAGCCAGAGCGGCTGTTTTTCGGCGGCAGCCTCCACCAGTTGGTCGTCGATCCGGCGGCCTGTGCCGCCGGAGGCTCCCTGGTGGTAGGCATCCACCAGCACCCGCGGACAGTGATAGCGGGCAATTTTCTGAATGTCCTCACTGTTGCGGAGGGGCAGCGCTTTATAATAGGGGTAAGCAGCGGCGGCGCAGGCTTCCGCGGCTTCATCACCGTGGAACTGCACCGCATCAAGCACCCCCTCCTGCACAAGCCGCCGGACCTCGGGCATCGGTTCCGAGTCGGCCCCTACCACCACCGCTACCTTCAGCGCCCGGGTGGGGCCGATGCTGCGGATAAAATCGGGGGTGACCGCCCGCGGAGAGACGGCGGCTAAAATAAAGCCCAGGATGTCCGCGCCGGCCTCATCCGCCGCAGCAACATCCGTGCGGCGGGTCAGCCCGCAGATCTTCACCAGAGGTGCTGCTGCCCGGGAAGGGCCTTGAAACAGGGTCTCCCAGAAAAAGCTCTGTTCAGGCTTGTGTTCTAAGGGGCAGCCTCCGCGGACAGCCCGGCCGGTTTCAAAGCCGCGGATCAGGTCGGGAATCCGGCCCGGCTCGCGGACGGCCGCCTCGCCGACCAGGATTCCGGCGAAGCCGCTTCTGCCCGGCAGCATGGCCGTCTCGCGGCTGCGGATGCCCGACTCATACACTACCGCCGTGGGCCAGGCAATCAGACTTTTTATTTTAATGGGGTGGGCCGGGTCGGTACGAAAGCTGGTCAGGTCCCGGGAGTTGATCCCGGTAAACTCCGGACGCAGGGGCTCTGCTTTGCGGACATCCTCCGGAGAATGGAGCTCCACCAGGGGCGTTAGGCCCAGCTTTAGGGCCCGACAGTGAAGCTGCTCCAGCTCTGTATAGCTTAGAATCGAGGCGATCAGCAGGACCGCATCCGCTCCGGCGCGGTAGGCAACTTCCACCTCCTCCACCGTCAGCAGAAAGTCCTTTCGCAGCACTGCTAAGGAGGGCAAAGCCTCCTTTACCGCCATAAGGTCCTTCAGCGAGCCTTCGAAAAAATCCTCTTCGGTAAGGATGCTGACCGTTTTTATTCCCTTGGATCGGTAGAGCCCGGCCTGGGCTGCAGGATCGTAGATGCTGTCGATGCTTCCCCGGGATGGAGAGCGCCGCTTGATTTCGGCAATCACAAAGGGGGCACGCCCAAAGGGCAGCACCGGGACCCTTCTGGTCGCTGGCACCGGATGTCCAAATTCAGGGCCGAACTCATCCAGCCTGCGCCGGCGCCGGGCAACAATGGTATCAAGAATGTTGTTCATACCACTTGCTCCAGGGCCGCAGCGCTTCGGGCCTGCAGGGCTTCTGTAACCCTGTTTATGTCCTGTATTTTCTCGGCAACCCTGCCGCTTTCAAGGGCGGTTTCGGCTATACGGTACCCGTCGATTATAGATTCCGCCGCCCCGTACACGTACAGGGCGGCTCCGGCATTGAGCAGGACCGAAGCGCGAATTGCGGGCCGGCCCCCTCCGTCTAAGATGCGGCGCGCCTCTGAGGCGTTATCCTCCGCCGAACCTCCCTGCAGCTCCTCCACTGGGTACAGGCTCAGTCCATAGTCTTCGGGGTTAAACTCGCTCTCTTCCAGCTTGCCCTCCGCATCGGCATATACTGTTTTGCTGGGTGCTGAAACAGATATCTCATCCAGCCCGTCGTTCCCGTGGACTACCAGCACCCGCTCTACTCCCAGCGTGATGGCGGCCTGGGCCATGGGCAGGCAATAATCGGGATCATAGACCCCCAACAGCTGGTACTTCGCCCCGGCCGGGTTAGAGAGGGGGCCGAGCAGGTTCATAATAGTCTTAAAACCGAGCTCCCGCCGCACCACTCCGGCGTGCTTCATGGCGCTGTGGTAGATGGGGGCGAAGAGGAAGCCGAAACCGGTATCGTTGATTAAGGCTTCCGATTCCTCGGGTTTCAGGTCGATGCTCAGGCCCAGCTTGGCGTAAAAGTCGGCACTCCCGCTCAGGGAGCTGACGGCACGGTTGCCGTGTTTGGCCACCGCCGCCCCTGCGCCGGCGGCTATCAGAGCGGCCATGGATGAGATATTGAAGCTTCCCGCACCGTCGCCGCCGGTTCCGCAGGTGTCCAGCACCGGAGCGCGGAGGGAAATGGGAACCCGTTTTTTCTGCAGCACCGAGGCACAGCCGGCAATTTCATCGGCGGTGATGCCCTTGGCATTCAGCGCTACCAGATAGCCGGAGGTCTGACTGGGGCTTAGGTTTCCGGCGGTAAGCTCATCCATAAATCCACGGGCCGTATCAAAGGAAAGATCCTCTCCGGCGATACACCGAAGCAGGGTCTCGCGGAGGGGGAAGGGTTCGCGCTGGTACTCCACAAAATTCTTCAGCAGCTTGTGCCCATATTCCGAGGCAACTGATTCGGGATGAAACTGGATCCCCTCCACCGGCAGGGTGGAGTGCTGAACTCCCATAATCTCGCCGTCTTCACTGCGGGCGCTTACTTCAAGCTCCCGGGGGAGGGAGGCCTGCTCGGCCACCAGGGAGTGGTAGCGGGTGAATACCGCCGGTGAGGGGATTGCCCTGTAGACGCCTTTACCGTTCAGCTGGATACGCTCGCTCTTGCCGTGGACAATGTGTTTTGCCGATACAATTTTCCCGCCCAGGGCGTGAACTATCGCCTGATGACCCAGACAAATACCCAGGATAGGCATTTTCTGCAGGCAGTACAGGATAATCTCCTCCAGACGGCCCGCCTCCTCCGGCCGGCCGGGCCCCGGACCTGCAATAAGCATATCCGGCTGCAGGGCATCGATCTCGTTAGTGGTGATGCAGTCGTTGCGGACCACCCGTATCTCATGGTGGCTCACCTCTTTCAGGTACTGAAAAATGTTGTAGGTAAAGCTGTCGTAATTGTCAATTAATAGTATCATTTTAAATCTCCAATCCAACTGCCGCCGCCAGGGCCCGCAGTTTTTCATTTGTTTCTTCAAATTCCCGTTCGGGGTCGGAATCGTATACCACCCCGGCTCCGGCCTGCAGCAGCAGGGAGTCGCCCTTCTTTAAG
>JAWLDZ010000040.1:16013-21180 GCA_041686355.1 Spirochaetaceae bacterium | reverse complement strand
GCGTAGAGCAGGTGCAGTACCGCATGTTCGGCACCGCCGACATACAAATCAACGGGCATCCAGTACTTGATTTTGTCCAGATCGGCCAGTTGAGTTTCGTTTTTCGGGTCAAGGTAGCGCAGGTAGTACCAGCATGAGCCGGCCCACTGGGGCATGGTGTTGGTCTCGCGCTTTCCGGAGCCTCCACACTTCGGACAAGTGGTATTCACCCACTCCTCGATAGCTGCTAAGGGGGATTCGCCGGTGCCGGTAGGTTTGTATGAGTCTACTTCCGGCAGGGTAAGGGGCAGCTCCTCTTCGGGCAGCGGGACGGGGCCGCACTTTTCACAGTGTACAATCGGGATCGGTTCGCCCCAATAGCGCTGGCGGCTGAAAATCCAGTCGCGCAGTTTGTAGTTTACCGCCCGCTTGCCGAGCCCTTTGGACTCGAGCCAGGTAATTATTTTTTCAATAGAATCTTCTTTATTTAAGCCGTCCAGGAACTCGGAGTTTACATGCAGTCCGTCGCCTATAAAAGCTTCCTTCTGCACATCTCCGCCCTGTAATACCTCGATAATCGGCAGGTCGAACTTTTTGGCAAACTCCCAGTCACGCTGGTCATGTCCCGGTACGGCCATAATGGCGCCGGAGCCATAGGAAATTAACACGTAATCTGCCACCCAAATGGGGATTTCCTTCCCGTTGACCGGATTGATGGCATAGGAGCCGGTAAAGACACCGGTTTTATCCTTTGCCAGATCGGTTCGCTCAAGGTCTGACTTCTTCTGGGCCTCTTCCAGATAAGCCTGAACTTCGGCCCGGTGATCGTCACTGGTCACATGCTCTACCAGGGGGTGCTCTGGGGAGAGTACCATATAGGTTGCCCCGAAGAGGGTGTCCGGGCGGGTAGTGTATACTTCAAACTCATCACTGCCGTCGGCCAGCTTAAACTTGACGTCCGCCCCTTCGGAGCGGCCGATCCAGTTCCGCTGCATCGATTTGATGGATTCTGTCCAGTCCAGCAGTTCAAGATCTTCCAGCAGACGGTCGGCATATTCAGTAATCTTCAAGATCCACTGGCGGATGCTCTTGCGGTTTACCTCGGCGCCGCAGCGATCGCAGCGGCCCTCCTTTACCTCTTCATTCGCCAATCCGGTTTTACAGGAGGGACACCAATTGATCGGCGCTTCATCCTCATACGCAAGTCCTTGTTCGAAGAGTTTAAGAAAAATCCACTGGGTCCATCTGTAATATTCCGGCCGGTGAGTAGATACTTGACGGTCCCAGTCGTAACTGAAACCCAGGGTCTTGATCTGGTTGATAAATAGATTGATATTTTCTTCAGTAGTTACCCGTGGCTGGGTGCCGGTTTTAATGGCGTAGTTTTCCGCCGGCAGTCCGAAGGAATCAAAGCCCATCGGGTGGAGCACTTTATAACCCCGCATACGCATAAAGCGGCTGTAGATGTCTGAGGCGGTATAGCCTTCGGGGTGGCCTACATGCAGGCCCTGACTTGATGGGTAAGGAAACATATCCAGTACATACAGTCGTTTTTCTTCAGGAACAGAAGGGTCTTCAGTTACCTTAAATGTCTTCTGTTCATCCCAGTATTCCTGCCATTTCTTTTCGATTTCGTTAAATGGGTATTTGCTCATGGAGGAATGATATTCACTCACGCCGTTTCCGTCAACTGCTGCCGTGGCCGCAACTATTCTATCGTACTATCCAGAATGTGCTATTGGAGAGCCTCGTCCGTGGTATGGGGGGTAAACAGAACCGTCTCTATGCGTTTACGGCGGAGATTCTCAACGATGAAAGTTCCCTTTGGGGTTTCTATCTTCTGATTTTTAACCGGCATAGTGCCTATCTTTTCAATCAGCAGCCCCCCGATGGTCTGTACATACTTACTGTGGGTAAATGTAATATTAAACCGGTCTTCAATCTGGTGAAGCGAGGTATCACCGGTTATTCTAAAATTGTTGTCTCCCAGGGGCGTTATTTTTTCCCAGCCCTGGATTTCATTTTCATCGTACAGCTCGCCGAAGAGCTCCTCCGCGACATCCTCCAACGTGACGATTCCCGCCAGCCCGCCGTACTCGTCCATTACCACCGCTATGTTAAGCTTCTCTCTCTTAAAGAGAAAGAAAAGTTCGTTTACCCTTCTTGTTTCAGAGACAAATATCGGTTTGGTCATAATATCACGAATCGGAATATCTCCGCGATTCTCTGCAATTGCGCGCATCATATCCCGTACCAGTAAAATCCCGACGATATACTCGGGATTCTCATCATCATCGTATACGGGTATGCGGGAATATCCCTCTTTCGTAATTTCCTTGAGTACCTCGTTGATGAGAGTGTCAGCCTCAAGACTAAAAACATCTGTGCGGTGGGTCATGATAGTCTGTACTTGGGTATCGTTAAAACGAAATACGCTTTTTACCATCCGGGTTTCGTAGTTCTCGACTACCCCTTCGCGCTCGGCTAAATGCACCATGTGAAGAATGCCGTCGAGGGAGGTATGGGCCTTTTTGGCCGGAGTAAAAGCGCGGGTTATAGCCGAGCTTACAAAGCCGATCAGCTTTATGAAGGGAAAGAGCACAATTGAGAGCACCTGGATGGGGTACGCCATCCGCAGGGCGAGTTTTTCACTGTGGATGATCGCCAGCTGCTTCGGGGTGACTTCCGCAAAGATAAGAATGATGAGGGTGAGTACTCCCGTCATTATTCCGACCACCTGATTGCCGAATACCCTCACGGTGAATTGGGTAGCAACCGCCGAAGCGGCGATATTTACCAGGTTATTTCCTATGAGAATGGTGGTAAGCAGGGTGTCCGGGCGAGAGCTGAGTTTTTTTACTAATTTACCCCCTTTCCCGTGGTGCTTCACCAGCGACTGCACTTGGATAAATGAGAGCGAGGTATAGGCGGTTTCGGTAGAGGAGAAAATTGCGGATAAAACTATCAAGATGAAGATGGTAATTAACTCATACATGACGTACCTCTATCCACTGTGAAATGAAAACGGTGAGAGTAGGTTTGATCTTGGGTGATAAAGGATCGTCGTCGTCCATGATGTGCACTAAAAATATATACCTATTGAGCGGGAAGTGCAAGTGGTAAATTTCACAGGACTGAACAGACAGGCCACTCAGGACTATAGAAAAGAACTCTGCAAATTCGTATTTGCCGTCTGGGCATAAATTTTGTATATTTTCCACAGAACTATAACAGACTCATATCGAAGTATATACAAGGAGACATTCATGGCCAAACACAAGTTCAAGACGGAAGTATCCCAACTTCTGAATCTTATTATTCACAGTCTGTATTCACACAAAGAGATTTTTCTGCGCGAGCTTATTTCCAACGCTTCAGACGCGCTGGATAAGCTGAAATACCGCACTCTGACCGATGACGAGTTTAAGCAGATGAAATTCGACCCCCGTATCGAGATTTTTTTTGATGAAGATGGACAGAAGACCCTCACCATAAAAGATAACGGTATCGGTATGAACAGTGACGACCTGGATGAACAGTTGGGTACCATTGCCCGTTCAGGGACCAAAAATTTCTTAAACCAGTTAACCGGCGATTCAAAGCAGGATGCAAACCTGATTGGTCAATTTGGAGTTGGTTTTTACTCGGTGTTTATGGTGGCTGATAAGGTCGAAGTTCTCACCAGGCGAGCCGGGGAAGATACGGCCTGGCTGTGGACCAGTACCGGCGAGGAAAACTACACTATCAAAGAGGCCGAGCGCCCGGAGAATGGAACCACCGTTACTCTGCATCTGAATGACGAAGGGGCTGAGTATGCCAATCGCTGGCAGATAGAACAGCTGGTAAAGAAGTACTCCGACCATATCGCCTTCCCCATCTTTCTTGAGTACGATCAGAAGAGTTACGAAGGGGAGGGTGAAGAGAAGCAGGAGAAGTATGAGCACAAGCGCGAGCAGGTGAACAAGGCCTCTGCGCTCTGGAAGCGCCCTAAATCTGAGATTACCGAAGAGGAGTATAACGAGTTTTATAAAACTATCAGCCATGATAACGAAGACCCCCTGCACTACCTTCACACCAAAGCCGAAGGAACCCTGCAGTACACCACCCTCTTCTTTATCCCGCAAAAGGCACCCTTTGATATGTACCAGGCCGATTATGAGGCGGGGGTAAAACTGTATGTAAGCCGTGTGTTTATTACCGACGATTCCAAGGAGCTGATGCCCACTTATCTGCGCTTTGTCCGCGGTATTATTGACTCGGATGACCTTCCCCTGAATGTAAGCCGTGAAATTCTGCAGCAGAACAAGATCATGAACCAGATCCGCTCCAGCTCAGTAAAGAAGCTGCTTGCGGAGTTCAAGCAGTTATCCGAAAACAACCCCGAAAAGTACGGAAAGTTTATCGAACAGTACAACCGACCCCTGAAGGAGGGATTGTACAGCGATTTTACCAACCGTGAAACCCTGATGGAACTGGTGCGCTTTAAGTCGACCGATACGGAAGGTTTTACCAGCCTGGCCGAGTATAAGGAACGGATGAATGAGGATCAGAAGGCGATCTATTACATAACCGGCGAAAAGGAAGAGACCCTGCGAAACTCACCGCTGCTGGAGGCCTACAAGAAGAAGGGCATTGAAGTTCTGATTATGGACGATGATATCGATGAGATTGTGGTGCCCTCTATCGGGACCTACCAGGAAACCGAGCTAAAATCGGTAAACCGCAGCGGCTCGGCGGAGGAGCTGAAAACCGAAGGAGATGAGGCCAAAGAGAAGGAGCTGGAACCCCTGTTGAAGAAGATTAAAGATATCCTCGGCGACCGGGTAAAGGATGTGGTTTCTTCTAACCGCCTAAGCGATTCGCCCTCCTGTATTGTGGCCGACGAGAACGACCCCACTATGCAGATGCAGCAGATGCTCAAGGCAATGGGTCAGCAGGATATCCCCGAGATGAAGCCGATTCTCGAGGTAAATCCTGACCACTCGATAGTTAAGCGGCTGCAGAACTCGGATGATAAGGACCTGCTGGAAGATGTAAGCTACCTGCTGCTTGAGCAGGCCATGCTGGTTGAGGGAGCCGAGCTGAAAACGCCGGCGGATTTTGTAAAGCGCCTCAACCGGATTTTGGAGAAGGCGGTATAAGCCTCCCTTAAAGCGCTAATGTTTTCCAATTAATATTTTCCAATTAA
>JAWLDZ010000040.1:0-15913 GCA_041686355.1 Spirochaetaceae bacterium | reverse complement strand
TTTTCCAATTAATATTTTCCAATTAAAAAGCGGCCCGCTGAGCTGAAAGGTATGTGCGGCGCCGCTTTTTTTGTTATACTCTATACCATCTATGAGACTAGGCTTGAAGTTTTTTGATTATGTTGCAATTATTTTTTCTCTACTGATTACCCTGGGAATCGGGATATATGTGTATGCCGGAAGCAACGGCCCCCTGCGGGTAAGAGTTCAGACTGATGAAGGGACCTTTATGTATTCCCTGGAGCAAGACCGCCGAATTGCCGCCGAAGGACCCCTAGGTACCACCTATGTTGAGGTTCACGATGGTCATGCCGCGGTAGTAGAGTCTCCCTGTGCGAATAAGCTGTGTATACAAGTTGGTGAGCTTTATGAGCATGGAGACTGGAGTGCCTGCATGCCTAATAAAGTCTTTGTGCAGATAGAGGGCGGCAGTAGCGAATCTGAAGTTGATGTTACTACTTATTAAGTCCCCAAAAAAGGAGATATATCCCCATGTTAAGATCGCTCTACGCATTTTTCAGTTCTATGAAACTGGCGATCGTGCTGATTGTATATTTGATAGGCCTGATGGTGGTGGTCGGGATATGGGGTCCCGGGGCGCTTTCACCTGATGCGCTTTCGCCCCGGGCGGCCGAATTCAGCAGCTCTGAACTTGGCGGGTCGGTCTCGGGCAGTGACGCGGGCCGGATAAGTATTTTCGGATCCCTTATCTTGGTTGTGTTTCCGGTTATGTTATTCGCCCTTAACCTGGGCGTATGTGCAGTATCCAGGATAGTCAAACGAATTAAAGCCGGCAGCTATTTCCGTCGGGTTGGGTGGCTTCTCACTGGGCCGGACCTGGTACATCTCTCCATATTGCTGTTTTTGCTCGGAGGATTGTTGAGTCATTACGGTCGAGTAGACGGCGAGGTAAGCCTGCAGCCCGGAGAAGTAGTGGCTCTGAACTCGGTTTATATGATTCGGCTGGAAGATTTTCAGATTGAGTATTACGAGAGCGGCCAAACAAAACAGTACATCTCTTCGATCCAAGTGCTGCGTCGCAGCTCCGAAGAACAACAGAGTGAGATTATTGACCAGGCTGATATTACAGTGAACAATCCATATTCCCTGGGACGATTAAAAATCTACCAGCGGAGTTTTTCTACTACAGGGGAGCTTGCCAGTGGGCTCCAGGCGGTGTATGATCCCGGTTACCCCGCCATTATGGCCGGGATTGTTTTCTTTTTAATTGGATTATGCTTCATACTGGCACATAAAATCCGTACACACGCTTAGAGAGAGTTAGAGAGAGGAAACTTCATGTTGGCAACTACCGCATTTGTGATTACCGTTATTCTTATGGTTGACCAGATAATAAAGCTGTTTCGAAAGAGTGAAGTGAGCTACGAAGTAGAGCAGGTGCTCTTTCTGTTGGGAGGTCTACTGCTGCTGCTTGATTTTGGATATCGCTCGTACCTGCTTCGCTTTCCTGCAGTCACCAATACCTACGAGGCGCTGGTAATATTTGCCGCCGCTGTTCTGCTGCTGCTGTACCTCTTAAGCCGCAAGGTTCCGTCCCATCGAGAGGCCGGTCAGCAGCCCGAACCGCATACTTATATCTTGTTTGTGGGAACGGTTGTGGTGTTCCTGTTGCTGGCCTTAGCTTCCTCTCCACTGATTCCGGACGATCTGGTTCCGCCGGTACCGGCTCTGCAGTCTCATTGGCTGGTAATGCATGTGCTGCTTAGTTTTGCCGGAGAGGCCTTTTTTGTTATAGCCTTTGCCTCGGCGTTGGTTTTTCTTTTTAGTTCCCAAGAGGAAAAACGGCGGCAGGCGGACCGTATTACCTATCTTTCGGTGACGGTAGGATACTTTTTGTTTACAGTTGGGGCTCTGGTGTTTGGGATGATTTGGGCTGAGCAGGCCTGGGGAAGTTACTGGAGCTGGGACCCCAAGGAAACCTGGGCGCTGGTAACCTGGCTCACCTATACCCTCTACTTGCATCTTAGGTTTATTCGTGGAGCTCGCGGAAATCTAACTGCCCTGGTGGCAGTGATCGGATTTATTTTAACTATGTTTACCTTCCTGGGGGTAAACTACCTTATGAGCGGCTTACATAGTTATGTATAATACACACATGCAGAAAGATATCCTGCGGGTAGCGGTGGCGCAAATTGATTGTGTCCTCGGAGATTTAGAGGCAAACTTTGCCAAACATATGGAGTATATTCAGCAGGCTCGTCAACAGAAGGTGGATTTGTTGCTGTTTCCCGAGTTGTCTCTGACCGGTTATGCAATGGGACCACAGACGGTAGAGATGTCTCTGGAACGGAGAGATGCGCATTTACTGAGGCTGGCGGAAGCTTCCGGCCCAATGTGGACCCTGGTAGGCTTTATGGAAGAAGGGGTTGCCGCTCAGTTTCACAACAGCCAGGTTGCCCTGCATAACGGCGGGGTTGAGTTTATTCACCGTAAGCTAAACTTGGCCACCTACGGCCAACTTGAAGAGGGAAAGCATTTTTCAGAGGGGAGGTACTTTGAAACCTTTGAACTTGAAGACACCCGCTGGAAGGTGGGTACTCTGATCTGCTCGGATGCCTGGAATCCGGCCCTGGTGCATCTGTCTGCAGTTCATGGTACAACCCTTATGCTCCTGCCGATTGCTTCAACCCGTACGGCTGTAGACGGAAACTTTTCGAACCCCCATGGCTGGTCTATAACCGCAGAGTTTTACTCCATGATATACGGCTTTCCGACCCTCATGGCCAACCATGCGCAGGGTGTGTCGGGATTAGATTTTTGGGGCGGGAGCAGAATTCTCGACCCCTATGGCGGAATTGTCGCGGTGGCCGATGAGCAGGAAGAGTTGCTGGTGGGTGAGATAAGTTATATGGACATTAAAAAAGCCCGCTATCGTCTACCCACTCTGCGCGACAGCAACCTCGATCTGGTGGTGCGTGAACTGCAGCGTCTCTCCCATCAAATCGGAATACCCCGAGAAAGTCGCTCACTTTGAAAAAGCTACACCCATTGACAGCTTTGCGTGCAATTGACTTAAATGGTAACTGTTTATATTCTTAATTAAAGGTATAAGGATGGTTGTTTTTGACAGAGAATGAGCTATCGATAGAAAGTTCATCTTCCGGTACTTGGAAAGTCCTCGTAGTTGATGATGAAGAAGAGGTACATTTCCGTATAAAAAAGGTTTTAAATGAACTTGTCTTCATGGATCGCAGGGTTGAAGTCCTAGATGCATACTCTGCTGAGGAATCCCTGAAACTATTCCGGGAGCATAATGATATTGCGGTTGCTCTTATCGATATCTTTGTAGATAATGATGCAGCTTCCGGATTGGCCTTGGTACAGAAGATCCGTAAAGAGCTTCACAATACACAATTGAGGATCATCCTGAGAACCAGATTAGAAGGGGCCCAACCCCAGGAAGATTTGTTAGTTGAATACGATATCAATGATTATAAGGAGAAGGGCGAGCTTACAATAGAGAAGCTAAGAACCACTATTATCAACGCCTTTCGCTCTTACAACGACCTGCAAAGAATAATCACTCTAAATAATTCTTTAGAGAAAAAAGTTCAGGAACGAACCCGTGCCCTTTCAGAGGCGAACCTGAAACTTCGTACGTATATTTCACGGCTCGAAAATGATCAGGAGGCCGGCGGCAGAATGCAGCAGAAACTGCTGCCGGACACCAAAAAGAGTTTTGGCAACTGCACCTTTTCCAGCCGTATCTATACGTCAATGTACCTAAGCGGCGATTTTTTGGACTACTTTGAGATTGATGCGGATCGAGTAGGTTTTTATATGGCCGATGTTTCGGGCCATGGAATCTCATCCGCCTTTATTACCGTTCTGTTAAAAAACTTTGTCGATACCCAGTTAGAGAACTACTGGAATGAGGGAGACCAGCTGATTATGCGGCCGTACCTGCTTGTAAAAAAGCTGAACAGTGAACTCCTGCGGGAGAATTTCGGCAAGTATTTAACTATTTTTTATGGAGTGCTGGATCAGAAGCAAAACACCCTGCGGTATACAAATTGCGGTCAATTCCCCTATCCCCTCCTGCGGGAAAATGGAAAAGTGACGCCCCTCGAGCCGGCGGGAACCCCGGTAGGTCTGTTTGTCGAGCCTGAGTTCTTGGAGGAGGAGATTCCAGTGAGCAAGGAGTCGGCACTATTAATAATTTCCGATGGAATTTTAGAGCTGCTTCCACAGGCTTCGGTAAAAGAAAAACGCAACTTAATACGACATTTTTTCAGTTTTCCAGAGACAGACCTGCAGGAGTTGACCGAGCAGCTGGGGCTTTCACGGCAATACAGTTTCCCCGATGATATTACTTTTCTCATGCTGAAGAGGAGTGCTGATGATGGATCGAGGTAGATATTTTTACGCTGAAAAGGATGATATTACGTATATCAAAATGGTAGGAAACCTGAAATACACTACAAGTTCCGGTTTCGATCATTTTGTAGACGGGCTAATGGAACGGGGTTTTAAGAATGTGGTGATAGATCTTTCCGATGCCTCCTATATCGACAGTACAAACCTGGGGCTGATCGCTAAAATCGCCGGACGCGCCCGGCATAACTCAGATATGCATGTGAGTATCGTCTCCCCGAATGAAGATATCAACGAAATCCTGCACAGTGTCCGTTTTGATAAACTGTTTACGATTGTAGAAAAAATGGAAGGGCTTGAAGATCTGGAAGAAATTCCGGATGAACAGCGGGATAAAAAAGACGACCTGCAGATGCTTATTGATGCCCACAAGGCGCTGATCGATATCGACGAAGAGAACCGTCCCCAGTTCAAAGATGTTGTTGAGCTGCTGGAGAACGAAGTAAAAGATTTTTAATACTTATCTGTCCGCAGGCTTCCCGCTTCCACCACCCGCGGTCGCCCAACTACACCTTCCAAATTCACCCGCCTAAAAAGGCCGATTTATCCACAACTTCCCAGGCACGGCCGAAGGAGCGGGTAAGCTCTGAGGCCAGCCATTTATTGAATTCCGGTGAGCCCCGCATCCGCATGGGGGAATTGACTACCTGCTGCTGCCCGTCTACTAACTCAGTGTACACCTCCGGCTTATAGAGGTTCATCCGGGCTAAAACAACCCCTTTGCGGTAATTGTGGTGGACGAAATGAAGCGTGCCGTCCTCCTCAACCGATACTACCATGCCGGTATGGGTTAGGTAGTCGTTGGGTTGCCCATCTTTGTTCCGGTCGTAGGTGTTATCCCAAAATATGATGTCCCCGGGTTTTGGGCGTCGAGTTTCGTAGAGCGCCCCCTCGTCTTCGAGGAAATGGTACAGTCTTGTAACTCCGTTTCCGCGATACTCGGAAATGGGTGATCCAAGATCGATGCCGGCATGCCAGTAAATAGCCATCACCGTGCCGGTACAGTCGGCATTAAAACTGCGGCCTTTGACCTTCAGCCGAGAACTTCCGTGGAGCGAGAGGGCGCCTTCCACCAGTTTTGTCTGGATCTGCGAGAGCTCTTGACCATCGCCGGAACTGCTTTTTTGCAACTGTTCGGCTACACGCTGAGCATCCGGCCCGCCCCCTCCGGCCATGCTTTGGCAGCCGGCCAGCAGCAGCACTACTGCTGCGGTGCCCACTATCAGCCACAGCTTGCCAGTGCTCGGGCGAAATCCGGCTGGTTTATTAGTCATGGCTGACTCCTTTAGGACTCTCCGAGCCCTGAAAGCCGGTGGCAATCATAAATACCTCAAAGGAGTCTTTGCGGCTCGATTTCGGTTTGAAGGGTTTGGCGTTCTTGAAAAGACGGCGCAGCTGCCGGAGGATCTGTTGCTCCTCTCCCCCTTGAAACAGTTTGATTACCAGGTTTCCGGAGGGTGTGAGTAGCTGCTGCGCCGCGGCGATGCACTGCTCGGCCAGGCCGGCAGAACGGGCGGTATCGACAGTACGGTTTCCGGTGGTCGCCGGTGCCGCATCGCTGAGTATTACATTATAAGGGCCGCGCTCTCGAAGCTTATTCATAACTTCCGAGGCAAATGCATCCCCCGTAAATGTCTCGATATTATTAAAGCCTCCGGGGATATCACACTCCTTCAAATCCACTGCGACCACCCGGCCCTGGTGGCCGACTTGCTGTGAGGCGTACATACTCCAACTGCCCGGAGCGGCTCCAATATCGAGTACCGAGCTGCCGCGGGGCAGTACCTGATACTTGTTCTGAATCTCTTCGAGTTTATAGACTGATCTGGCAGGATATCCGGCCTTTTTAGCTTTATCGGTATAGTAATCGGGTTGGCTGCGTTTCAAACTAGCCTCCAGTATATAGTAATTCTATCGACTGTTAAAAGGTTTATCTAAAGTTTTAAACCTTAGTAAAAAGATAAGCTTATAAGCTGCTTGTTCAATATACGCATTAAAAGAGGGAAAGAAAAGCGCTGTTTACATCAAAAATGCACATCACCCATACGTATTGCCATGGGAGTCAAACACACGGCTTGAAAAAGAATCCGTCGCAGGCATTCACCAGCTCCCGCTTTTGCCCTTGCTTCGACCCCGCCGACGCTTGACCGCCTTGTAAAAACTTACTACCCTTTGACCATGAAACAGTCAATACTACGTAAACCCTTTCGGTATTCCTACAATAATTTAGCCTTTGGAATAATTTTGGTCAATGTCCTCGTCTATATGCTGAACTACATCAGCCCCCACAGCCGCTTTTATACGGCTCTCATTCCGGGGCTGATTCTGCAAGAGGGCTATATCTGGCAGTTTGTCACCTATATGTTTACCCACGCCGGCTTTTCCCACATTCTGTTTAACATGCTCGGCATCTTCTTTTTCGGTGTGCAGGTAGAGCGGCGGATGGGCAGCCGTGAGTTTCTGCTCTTCTATATGACTACAGGGGTTCTGGCCGGTATATTCTCTTTTATAGTGTACCTCATGACCGGGATGTACGGAGTTATCCTGCTGGGGGCTTCGGGGGCGGTGTTTGCGGTGCTGCTGGCCTTTGCGGTCTATTTTCCCCATGCCAATATCTATATCTTCGGTATCCTGCCGGTCCGCGCACCGGTACTGGTAATCGGTTATACGGCCATCGAGCTGTTTAACCAGGTCTTCAGCATGCAGAGCGGGGTGGCTCATCTAACGCACCTGGCCGGTTTTGCCTTTGCTTATCTGTACCTGGTAATTCGAATGGGAATTAATCCGATGGATTCGTTCACAAGCGGCAGGAGGGGAGGCCGGTGGCGCTAACGATCTTCCAAAAGCACCGACGTTCTACAGCCGTCGCTGTGTTCTTGCTAAGTACTGCGCTGCTGTTTCTGGGCCCTGCCCAACGCTCCGACCGACAGTCGTCAGACCTCCTGGCCTATCCGGGGGATATAGACATGATTACCGCCGAGTTCTGGACCGAACTGGACCCGATCATGGAAGGCTCCCAGCCGCCGGAGGCCGGAGCCGAAGGCTCGGAGGAAGAAGGGGGCTGGAGCGAGTTCGGCGATTCTCCGCCTCCTCCGCTCGCACCGCTCACCGGCTCGGGAGTTTTATCCCAGGACGAAGCGATCCGCCGCACCCTGGAAGAGGCCCGGCTGGTCATATCGGGTATGATCTACGGTTTTGATCTGCGTTATACCCCCTCCGACCGGGCTCGTAATGTGGCCGAAGAGCTGGTCATAGAACCGCGGGCTCGAATCCCCGCCGGCGACCAGGCGCTGCGGGTTCTCCAGGTGCGGACATCCGGGAATAAGTATTTTGTGCATATTCGTTATGATTTAGCCGAGCACCAGCAGCGGCGAATGCAGGCCTGGAGCAGTAATACCCTCTCCTCCGCCGGGGGGAGGGGCACAGCGCCCCTTCAGCAGGGCTATCGCGGCAAATTTGAATCCTTCAACCAGGCTATTAAAAACGCCCTGCGGGAGTATCTGCGCCCCCGTTACAAAAACAAGCCCAGCCGTATTCAAGCGGTGGTGGCTTTAAAAGAACCCCCCTACACCGTCATTGACGCAGGGGGGTACCATTCAAGGGTTCGTATAAAAATCGATGTACGCGAGGTGCGGCCCTACAGCGCCTACTAGAGCAGGGCCGCTGTGTCGGCCTAAAGCCTCGTTATTTTTCCGGTCTCTCCCCGTCTTCTTCCTGCTCCTCTTTCGGCAGGTTAAGCTGTAAATGCAGCATCTCTAGCTGGTCCTCATCAACCGGTGAGGGACTGTCGTCCATCGGCGAGGCACCTACGTTGTTCTTCGGAAAGGCAATTACCTCTTTGATCGACTCCTCTTCGGCCATCACCATAATCAGGCGGTCAAGTCCCGGAGCAATTCCACCGTGGGGGGGCGGCCCGTATTGAAAGGCTTTCAGTAAAAATCCAAAGCGTCGTTCCGCCTCCTCTTCCGAAAAGCCGACGATATTAAATATACGCTTCTGGATCTCCGGGTCGTGAATCCTGATAGAACCGGAGGCCATCTCATAGCCGTTACAGACCAGGTCGTAGAGGTCGCCCTTCACCGCACCGGGGTCTTGCTCCATATTTTCCAGAAACTCTTCCTGGGGCATGGTAAACATATGGTGAGCGGCCTCCCAGTGCTGATCATCCTCGTTCCACTCGAACAGAGGAAAGTTGTCTATCCACCCGAAGCGGAAGGTCCCAGGTGTGGCCAATCCAAGTTGTTTACCCAGGCTGCTGCGGACTGCTCCCAGGGAGGTACATGCGGTATCCCATTTGTCGGCCACCGCCAAAATCAGGTCGCCCGCTGAGGCTCCCAGTGAAGAGATTATTTCATCGCTTTGTTCGGAAAAGAATTTTGAAACTCCCCCGTCCAGTCCCTGGTCGGTTACTTTCATCCAGGCCAGTCCCTTGGCGCCGTACACCTTGGCATCCTTTTCAAGCTGGTCGATCTGTGTGCGGGAGTATTCGGCACATCCGGGGGCTACCAGGGCTTTCACCGCACCTCCGTTCTCCACTACCGACTTAAAGGCGTTGAAACCGCCGGCGGCGGCAATCTTGTTGAAGTCCTGCATATGCAGCTCGTAGCGCAGGTCCGGCTTGTCGCTGCCGTACAGGTTCATAGCCTCATGATAGCTGATCCGCGGAAAAGGGATCTCCAGCTCAATATTGAGGGTCTGTTTGAAGACATGCGCAAGCATTCCCTCTACCACTTCGAAGACATCGTCCTTAGAGACAAAGCTCATCTCCATATCGATTTGACTGTGCTCCGGCTGACGGTCGCCCCGGGCATCTTCGTCACGGAAACAGTGGGCAATCTGAAAATAGCGGTCGAAGCCGGATACCATCAACAGCTGCTTAAACAGCTGTGGGCTCTGGGGAAGGGCGTAAAACTTACCGGGATGAATGCGTGAGGGAACCAGAAAGTCACGGGCCCCCTCCGGGGTAGAGCGGATCATGCTTGGGGTTTCGATCTCCATGAAGCCTCGGCCCTTCAAAAATTCGCGGACCGCAAAGGTGGCATCGGTACGCAGCTTCATTTTCCGCTGCATACTGAAGGAGCGCAGGTCTAAGTAGCGGTACATAAGGCGCAGGTCCTCTTTTGCATCGGTCCGTTCATCTATATTGAAGGGCAGTGGCTCACAGCGGCTTAAAATTTCGATGGTGGTGCCCTGAACCTCAATCTCGCCGGTGGCCATTTCAGTGTTGACCATCTCCTCCGGCCGGGCACGGACAACTCCCTTCACCGCGATGCAGTACTCACGCTTTAAGTCACGGGCAACTGCTTTGAGCGCCTCCGGGGCGTCTTCATCGATAACTACCTGGGTTACCCCGTAGCGGTCACGCAGGCTGACAAAATGGATGCCCCCATGGTCGCGAGTACGATGGACCCACCCATTCAGGACCACCTCTGTACCGGTCCTGGATTTTTCCAATTCTCCGCATGTCGCGGTTCGTTTCATCTTTTCCATGGAAGAGACTTTACCATTACTGATTATAGCTGTGCAAGATGTATATAAAGCCCTTGCAACTACTTCCCTCGGTCAGGCAAAAAAATAGTCTCCAAGTCTTCCACAATCTTTGCACCTGTCCTATAATCGCTTGAATTGAAAAGGCGAACGAAGATGTTACATGCAGTATGGATAGGATTGGTGGTGTTGATTGTACTCAGCAATTATCACATCATTTCCAGCACCACCGATTATATCTACCAGTCAATCGACTCAGTGCCCCGCAACCGCGTTGGGCTGGTGCTGGGTACCAGCCGGTATCTGCGCAGCGGCGGGAGCAACCCCTATTTTCACTACCGTATCGATGCGGCGGCCCAGCTTTACCACGCCGACAAAATCGAGTATATCCTTGTCAGTGGAGATAATTCACTAGACTCCTACAATGAGCCTAAGCTCATGAAGGAGTCTTTAGTGGAACAGGGGGTGCCTGCGAATCGGATCTTTGCGGACTATGCGGGTTTCCGAACCCTGGATTCAGTGGTGCGCAGTAAAGCTGTATTTGGGCAGGCAAAACTTACCATCATTACCCAAGAGTTCCACGGCCGTCGGGCGGTTTTTATTGCTCGCCATAAGGGCATAGACGCAGCTGTCTTTACCGCAGGAAGCGTCTCGGCAAAGTCTGGTGTCAACGTTCTAGTGCGTGAGGTCTTTGCCAGGGTTAAAGCGGTGCTGGATATTTACGTATTTCGTACTCAACCCCGTTTTTTAGGTGAGGCCGAAACAATCTCCGACTAATTTAAACTGTTTAGTGCCGTCGGCGGGTGTAGCAGTGTGAACAACCGAGCACATGGGCGTGGCGCCGCTCACTGGACTGGAAAAAACGGGCATACAGCATCCCTCCCGCCGGCAGCTCCTGCTTACATACCGGGCAGATACGGGGCTTGCTGCGGCCCTTCACTTCGCTGGTTGCATGGGAGGCGGAATAGCAGTAGGGGCAACCGAAAATTTCCATCATACCATCCGGTTTTCCGGGATACAGCACGCTGCGCACCTTCTCCTTTTTTTCCAGCACTGTTCCACAGAGCGGGCAGCGATGAAAGCCTGGACCAATGGGCTTTTCCGTGGTTTCGGGGGCTATGCGGGGGCCAAATTGCTCCTGGCCTTGGTTTGAGCGACGTGTACGTCGAGTGTGCAGCACCTGACCTTTGACACCCATCACCAGCAGGATGGTTATGACGGCCCCGGTAAGAAAAAGAACGACAATTTCGATGGTTGTTTCTCCTTATGTACGTATGGCTTCAGTCCGTATAGCTTAGATGCTTGCTCTAAGCTATTGTAGCGGGTACAATGCGCTTGTGGCAACGCTTTTTATTGTAGCAACTCCAATTGGAAATTTAGGTGATATAACGCTGCGGGCACTAGAGGTGCTGAGGAGTGTCGATACCATTGCCTGCGAAGACACTCGGCACAGCCGCAAGCTGCTTACTCATTTTGAAATATCCAAACCTCTGGTCAGCTGTCGCTCGCAGAACGAGGTGCAGGCGGCGGGGCGTTTGATCGAGCGACTGCAGGAAGATCAGGATGTGGCATTTGTAAGTGATGCCGGAACCCCCGGTCTAAGCGATCCTGGGCAGCGCCTGGTCAGAGAGGTCCGCGCCGCCGGCTTTCCGATCGTACCAATACCGGGTGCCTCCGCTTTAACCGCTCTGATGAGTGTGTCTGGGTTTGGAGGACGAACCGTCACCTTCGACGGATTTCTCAGCCCGAAGGGGGGGAAGCGGAGCAGTCGCATTGCTGAACTGCTAAAAAGAGAAGAAAATTTCGTTCTTTACGAATCTCCCCATAGAATACTGAAGATTTTGGCGAATATAGCCGACAAAGAACCTGAGCGGCAAGTACTAATTGGAAGAGAAATGACAAAAATGCACGAAGAGTTTGTCAGTGGTGCTGCGTCGGAGGTGCTGGAGCAGTTAGAATCAAGAAATTCCCTTAAAGGGGAGTTTGTACTACTTGTTTCCGGCCGGAAAAAGAGTTAACATATAGTGAAAAGAGGACGATAAGTATAGTGAAAGGTAGGAGTCAGCAATGAACATTGAGGGAATAGGACCTATCGATCCCATATCGAAGCTTACGAAGAACCAGCAGTCGCAGAAGGCGGAAAAGGCGAATCCTAAGGATTCTATCAACATTTCCGCGGATGCCAAGACCATGGGTGAAGTATACAAGATTGCAGAACAAGTAAAGGCTGCAGATGATATAAGATGGGACCGAGTGGCCGAGGTAAAAGAGAAAATGAAGGACCCAAATTATATGAACGATACGGTCCTGGACGATGTAGCTGACTCACTAATGGATCTGTTTGATATTAGTTAACTCATAATGCAGGAGAGTAATGCTGTAAGAGTATAATGAGGCAGGGATACACTCTCTGTCTTTTTTTGTGTGCTGAGAGGTTCTTTCAAAATGCTAATTTTGAAAGAACCTCTATATAGGGTCGTATTTTTAATTCATTATTTTATAAATAATGAATTAAAAATACTAAAGGTCTTGGCATTTCAAAAATCTTCGATTTTTGAAAGTGCCTGTTTAAAAAATATGGATAAGGACTGAAAAGTGTGAATGATCTGGAATTGTATATACCAAGCCGAGCCTTTTGCTACTACGGAGCTATTTCTCAGCTTGGTCGGTCTTGTTTAAAAAGCAGCCGTCGGATACTTCTGATAACGAATGCGCACTTGCCCGATACTGCCGGGTTGAAAAGTGTGATCAGTACTGCAGAGGCAAATGGACTGAATATCATTGTAGCTTCAGATATACACCCCTATTCAAGTGATTCTGTGGTTGATGCGGTGATGGATATTGCCCGCATCAGCTATATCGAAGGAGTAATCGGATACGGCGATGTGGATGCTTTGTCTGTAGCCCGGGCGGTAGCGCTGCTTACTCCGAATAAGTTAGAGCTTCAGCAGCTGTATGACGGGCTGCCGGAGCATGCTGAATCACTCCCCTACGTAGAAATTCCAGCTACTTCAAGAAGTCCCTTTCTGTTTAACGGCGGCTTGGAACTGGGTGATCGGTACGACGGTAGTACTCGGTTTCTGCAGATAGAGGCTTTTCGTCCCTGTACAGTAATCCAGGACCCGGCGTTATTGAAGGATTTCTCTCGAAAGTATCGGGTGGCTGCTCTGCTGGATACTCTTTTACTGGCGGTGGAGAGTTATTTCTCCAGAAAAGCGACCTTTCTCTCCGAGACCCTTTCCTTACGTGCTATCGGAGTTGCAATCAATAATATGACCCCCCAACAACAGACTCCGGATGCGACCGAAACCCTGTTTCAGTCGCAACAGGCCGGTTTTTTTACTGGGCTTGGTCTGTCGATGAGTGCTCCCGGCTGGGGAACCGCCGCTGCATATACCCTTGGACGGCTGGTCCGCGTCCCGCAACCGATTATTGCCGTTATTTTGCTGCCCTACGTGCTGGAGTATGGAATTAAGGTGTGTCCGGAGAAGGTGGCCAGAATGGGAAATATTCTGGGCGAAAACCTAAAGGGCCTGTCGGTGGTTGCGGCAGCCGACAGGGTAGTCGAGTCCCTGCGCGCTTCCCTGGGGGTGGATCAGCTCCCAGGCCGGCTCAGTGAAGTGGGGGTGAATGAACAGCACATCTCGCAGACAGCTGCCAAACTCTTGGAAGTTCCCTTTTTAGAGGCCCTGCCGGAGCCGGTATCGAGTCAGGAACTATTTGCATATCTTAAAGATGCTCTGTAATTCAGTGCTTCAGCATTTCAGCACTCCCGCCCCAGAGCAGCCCCGGAGAGGATAGATGATTAGCCTGCGAAAGCTCAGAAGCCTGCCTCCTAAAACAAGGATTCGTAAGATTATCACTATGCTGGAGGAGCTGGAGTCCCAGCTGAAACATGGGGAAGTGCCGGATTCCTACTATATCCGGGAGGTACTTCAGCTGCTGGAAGGCGATGATAAAGTTCTCAGTGCCGAACTGCGAGGGGAAGTCGGCCGGCTTATTCAGCTGCCGGTCGAACTCTCAGAAGCTTTTCTTCACAGCCTGCATAATGTGCGCTACGGGATTATGGCTGCTCTTGGAATAGTTCCGGCGGACTGGGATTTCTTTGACCCTGAAAGCGGACTGCTCTCACGCTCTAGTGATGCGGTGCTGCCGATTTCCCTGTATCTGGACGATGTCCGTTCGCCCTACAATGTGGGCTCAATTTTTCGTACCGCCGAGGCCTTTGGGGTGAGGCAGTTGTACCTCTCAGCATTTACCGCTGATCCAGAACATAAGCGGGCCCTGCGCACCTCGATGGGGGCTAGCAGTGTTGTTCCATGGCGGAGGGAATCTCTGGAAGCTGTGGCGGAAAGTCAGCCGGTATTTGCCCTAGAGCTGGGAGGTACGGACATCGAGGAGTTTCCCTTTCCCTCCGAGGGAGTGGCGGTACTTGGTTCGGAGGAGTTGGGTATCAGCCCGGAGGCACGGCGTATTGCCGAGCAGAGCGCCGGAATCGTTTCCATACCTTTGCGGGGGGCTAAGGGCTCGCTGAATGTGGCAGCTGCATGCGGTATACTTCTGCAGGCCTGGCAGCGAAACTTCTAAGGCTTGTCTTAAGCTTGTTCAGCTCCCGCGGGAAGCTATACGGACCGTGTTCCACTTCAAAAAACTAAAGTAGGTTTTGTCCTGGTATTCCCATACCTTTACACTCCGCCCGGCAGCCAGCTTTTCCAGAAGTTCGTTCATTATATCCAGTACGGCCTCTGGTGCCCCTGCTTCAGTCCCGATGATAATTTCCCGGGGCAGCAGAGCTGCTGTCTCGCGAGCGGGCAGATACCCGTCTATTTCAGTAGAGTCCACGTTGTGGCGCAGCTTGGCGCAGACATGCATCTTCTGTTGTTTTACCTCTACTCCTATGCGTGTGACTGTATACACTGGTTTCATTCTTGATCCCCCCTTTTAATATAAGGACAGTCAAAGGCATCTGTCTGCTTCAAGCTGGAACGCGTACTCACTGAAAAAACACAGGAAAACACAAAAAAACACCGCAGAATAAACTATTCTGCGGTGAAAACAAGGATTAGGGGGTATGTATTGAAATTAGCGATGCAATGCCCGCTCAATTTCCGGTTGGTTAAAGCCAACGATAACGCGCCCATGTATATCAATCACAGGAACGCCCATTTGGCCCGACTTTTTCATCATTTCATCAGCCTTAGCTTGGTTAGTTGCGACATTGTATTCGGTAAATTGTACTTTTCTTTCCCGTAAATACTCTTTAGCCTTTCTACAATAGGCGCATGTGGGAGTTGAATAGAGAGCAACTGCCATTATGTACCTCCGTTAAATCTATTAGACTATTATTGTATAGAGAATATAATATATAGATGTAAGGAAGTCAATAATATTTTAAGGTATATTACATACTTTCTCGTTTGGTTGCTTCGTGGTCAAAGGCGCGGGACAGCCGTTCAATTATTACCTTAACCTGTTCTTCATTCTTAATCCCATAGCTGTGGAGGACCCCCATATTCAGTTGTTCATAGGAGATCTCCCCATCCTCGATATTCACCAGGGCGTTTGCCAGGTATACGGTATAGACTACGTCCCGCATGGTCGGATCGCAGTTCACCGGCTCGTGGTGATAGCGGATTGCTTCGATTAAGGTGGGGGGAAAGTTCCACTTTTCAGCTATTCGTCCACCTATTTCAGCGTGGTTCAAACCGGCGGAGAGATCTTCAAACATCTCCCGGTCTATTCCCCGCTTTTCGCAGAAGCTGGATATTTTCTCCAGCAACTGTGGGTGTACCTCGGAAAAGATAATCTTGCCCATATCGTGGAGGATTCCGCCCACGTAGGCATCATCCAGCAAGTCCTTTTTACGCTTAAAGTTTTTGGCAAGGTTGTAGGCATAGAAAGCGGTTTTGTAGGAGTGGTTCCACAGCCATTTCATCTGCTGGTTTAATATTTGCTGGGTTCCGTAGGAGTAGAGCAAATTCTTTAAGCCCCGCAGTCCAACCAACTTAACCGCTTCAACTATATTATCAAC
>JAWLDZ010000039.1:16540-21650 GCA_041686355.1 Spirochaetaceae bacterium | reverse complement strand
AAAGGGGATCGACTTTCGACCGGTTGAAACGATGCAAGAGGTGATTGACATTGTCTTTTAATCGCACGTAAAGTAGCCCGATATGGAATTATTATCACCGGCTGGAAATATCGAAAAGCTGCACTATGCATACTTATACGGAGCGGATGCCGCCTATATCGGCATTCGCTCTTTTTCTCTGCGCACCCGGGCTGACAACTTCCACTCTGAGGAGTGGCGAAGAATTAAAGAGGTTAAGGGGAATCGTAAGCTCTACGGCGCAATGAATATATTTTTTCATAACGACGACCTGCAGGCCCTTGAAGAGCAGAGCGAGTATATTGCTCAATACCCCTTTGACGCCTTTATTGTCAGCGACTTGGGGGCCTTCAATGTGCTGAAGCGACACTTTCCCGATACACGGTACCATTTAAGCACCCAAGCTAACTGTATCAACCTGGAAGCCGTAAAAGTCTACCGTGACCTTGGATTTAGACGGATCATTCTGGGCAGGGAAACACCATTAGATAGTATAGCCGCTATTAAAGCAGCGGTCCCCGAAATGGAGTTAGAGGTCTTCGTGCACGGGGCCATGTGCCTGGCCTACTCGGGACGCTGTTTCCTCAGCTCCTACATGGCCGGCCGCAGTGCCAATCAGGGCGATTGCACCCACTCCTGCCGTTGGATGTACCGGGTCTTAGAAGAGAAACAGCGACCCGGCGAGTATTTTCCCATCATAGAAAGTGAAGAGGGCTACACCAGCATTCTCTCCTCTAAAGATCTGTGCATGTTCGACTATCTCGATCAGCTGAAAGAGGCCGGGGTAGATTCCATAAAAATTGAAGGGCGGATGAAATCGCTCTACTACACAGCGGTTGTGACCCGCAGCTACCGTAAAGCCCTGGATCAGCTTGAAGGCCGAAGCCGTGGCGGCGGCGCAGTTCCCCGGAGTATTATTCCCTACCGGGAGGAGCTGTTCAAAATCAGCCGGCGGGAATACAGTACCGGCTTTTTCTTTGGTAAACGGGATGCCGATGAAACCACCTCAACAAGTTACGCCCGGGAATATACCTTTCTCGGCACTGTCGGCAGACAGGTAGAACCGGGCTGGTTTGAACTGCATGTGAAAAATCAGATTCGGGTCGGTCAGGAGCTGGAGTTCATCGGCCCGGAAGTGCTGTTTATAAAAGACGCCGAATACCAGCTGTATGACCAGCATGGGCAAACGGTTCAGCAGGCCGATCACGGGAAGGAGTACTTTATCCGACCCTCGGTAGCTGTTGAACAGGGTTATATAATCAGAGCAAAAACTGAAAAGTAAATACCGGCCGCCAGTACACTCTGCCTGAGTCTCTGTATGGCCGGCTTGAATTATTAAACGCTTAGTCCTGCACGAAGTGCTTCATTAAAAAGTCGAGGTCAAGTTCCGGGTACACCGGATAGCGATCGAGCAGTGCGGCCACCCGTTTAATGGCCTCATCAATAATACCCTGGTCGATATCGTATTTTGCCTTGCTGGGATTCCCGGCGTTTTTCCCCTTTGTAAGGGTTTTGGCCTTCGTATTGGAGAGTACAAACTTAATAATTGAGGCTATCTCCCGCATCTCCTCAGGCCCCATACCGAGGGTAGTAACCGCCGGTGTTCCTATCCGCAAACCACTGGTATACCAGGGGCCGTTCGGGTCTTCCGGCAGGGCGTTACGGTTAAGGGTAATTCCGCATTCCCGCAACACGCTTTCCGCCTGCCGACCGTTGATACCAAAACCGGTCACGTTCAACAGCATTAAATGATTGTCCGAACCGCCGGAGGAGAGGGTCATTCCCTCATTGATACAGGCTTCCGCCAGGGCATGGGAGTTTTCAACTATGCGCTTGGCATAGGTTTCGAATTCAGGCCTGTTGGCCTCTGTAAAGGCAACTGCCTTGGCGGCAGTCACATGCGGCAGGGGGCCGCCAATTACGAGGGGACATCCCTTATCTACTGCTTCTGCGAACTCTTCTTTGGCAAGTATTAATCCGCCCCGGGGTCCTCTCAGGGTTTTGTGGGTGGTGGTGGTCACAATATCAGCATGGGGTATCGGATTGTAGTCGCCGGTCATCGCCTTTCCGGCCACCAAACCGGCAAAGTGGGCCATGTCAACCATAAAAACAGCTCCGACTTTATCAGCAATTTCTCTCATTCTCCGAAAGTTAATGAGCCTTGGATAGGCAGAGTATCCGGTAACCAGAATAAAGGGTTTAATTTCCATGGCCATCTTTTCGACTTCGTCGTAATCCAGCACACCTGTATCGGCGTTTACTCCGTATGAATAGGCATCAAACATCTGAGCACTCACATTAAAACGATAGCCGTGAGTCAGATGCCCCCCGGAGTAGTAGTCCAGGCCCATAAGCTTTTGATTTCCCGTGGCTGCCCGGATTTTATCCCACTGCTCACGATCGAGTTTTGCAGGATTAGTTTCACCCATCTTCTCAAGCATGGGAGTCTGAATCCTGGTAGTTAGCACAGCCCAATAAGCTATAAGGTTTGCATCCGCCCCGCTGTGCGGCTGGACATACGCGTATTCTGCAGCAAATAGCTTTTTCGCCTGTTCCACCGCATAGGTTTCAATTGCATCAATATTATCGCAGCCCGCATAAAAGCGGTGATTGGGGTAACCCTCCGCATATTTATCAGTAAGTAGATTGCCCATCGCCAACTGGCTGGACAAAGAAGAATAGTTCTCACTTGCAATGAGCTTTAAGTTGTTCCGTTGATCGCGCAATTCGCGTACAATTGAAGCGGCTGTCTCGGGTGATACCTGGGATACTTTTTCTAAAGCTGCAATATAGCCGATTGCACCGGCGTCAGTTTTATCGACGCCTGTCGAATTAATATAATCCTGTATTGGTGATTTTGCCATAGGAAACTCCTCCTCGTTGTTTTCCGTAATTATTACACACACTTATCGAGTTATTCATTAATAATATAGTTGTACTTTTATGATAATGCAAGACTATATTCGTTTGTCCATTTAAATCATTTTATGTAGTTATGTGAAGGATTTTCTTTTCTTGTGAATCAAACCGCTATATGTTGACACTAAGTAATTTATTAAATATTCTTTATATAGTAATAAACCATATATTGCTTATAAAAAGAATCATCTTTAAGGAGAATTGTATGAAATATGTTATTATAGGAGGAGTTGCCGGCGGAGCAACAACTGCCGCCAGACTACGCCGAAATGATGAAAATGCAGAAATTATTATGTTTGAACGGGGCAAACATATCTCCTATGCAAATTGCGGCCTCCCCTACTACCTTGGCGGTACCATCCAAGACAGGGATAATCTGTTTGTTCAAACCCCCGAAAAGTTCTACAACACCCTGCACATCGACGTACGCACCTGTTCTGAAGTAATTGCAATCAATCGTGAGGAAAAAAGTGTCACCGTAAAACAGAAAAACACGGAACTTGAATACCAGGAAAACTTTGACAAGCTAATATTAAGCCCCGGTGCAATGGCAGTCCGACCACCCATCCCGGGAATAAAGTCCGATGGGATTTTCACCCTGCGCAACGTAACCGACACCGATAAAATAAAAGAGTTCATGGACCAGAAACGGCCTTCCCGCGCTATCATAGTGGGGGCGGGGTTTATCGGACTTGAGATGGCCGAAAACCTGCATGCCCAGGGTATATTCGTCACGATTGTCGAAATGGCTGAGCAGGTGATGAACATACTTGATTACGAAATGGCCGCCGAGGTACATCAGCATCTGAAAACAAAGAACGTGGAGTTTTATCTGAATGACGGTGTAGACTCTTTTAATCAGGTAGATGGAAAGTTGGAAGTGAAATTGAACAGTGGCCGCCGACTGCCTACCGATATGGTTATCCTGTCAATTGGAGTAAGGCCCGAAAACCAACTGGCAAAAGCGGCGGGCCTTGAAATTGGTAAAACCAACGGGATTGTGGTCAACAAGTTCATGCAGACCAACGATCCGGATATCTATGCCCTTGGAGATGTAATCGAATTTGAAAATCCGCTCTCCGGAACAACCGGTATCATCCCCTTGGCCGGACCAGCCAACAAACAGGGACGGATAGTTGCCGATAATATTGTTTTTGGAAATACCAAGGCGTATCCGGGTACTATTGCAACCGGAATTGCAAAGGTATTTGACTTAACAGTCGCCTCAACCGGACTGCCGGAAAAGGCCCTCAAGCAGCTTAACATCCCCCACAAGACCTTCATTATCCATTTATCCGATCATGCCGGATATTATCCGGGAGCCATTCCCATGACCATCAAAGTGGTGTTTGCCCCGCGTACCGGCCGGCTGCTGGGAGCTCAAATTGTCGGTTTCAACGGAGTCGACAAACGGATCGATTTGTTTGCCGCCATTATCGGAATGAACGGTACTATCTGGGATCTACAGAATATCGAACACTCCTACGCACCACCCTACTCTTCGGCAAAGGACCCCGTAAATGTAGCCGGCTTTGTAGCTGAAAATATCTTTGAAGGTACGAGCCGCCATATCCAGTGGAGTGAAATTGTAGATGCTGAAAAGGGAGAGGTGCTGCAGTCGAAATACACCCTGCTGGACGTCAGGAGCCCTGAAGAAAATGCCCATGGAGCGATTCCGGGCTCTCTAAATATACCCAACACCGAACTGCGCGAACGCATTCAGGAGGTCCCCCAGGAAAAGCCGATTGTAGTGTACTGCGGTGTAGGATTACGGGGCTATCTGGCCGAACGAATACTGCGGCAGAGCGGCTTTGAGCAGGTGTACAACCTCTCCGGCGGATATCAGACCTATTCAATTGCAATGCAGAAGCAGAGTAATGAGGATGTGTTTGAGGGCTACTATATCGGCAAGGACGACCACATCTATCAATCCTTCGATACCTAATAGCCGAAAACCTACACACACAGAGCGGGACTGTTCTAAAGGCCCCCTAGGCCGGCCTTCAGAACAGAACCCGCTCTTTTTTTTGGGGTGCTAATTTCCTTGCGTCCCAGTAATCCACCACGCCCAGTGATCTACCACGCCCAGTGATCCACCAGCTTAGCCAAGCTCTGTTAAGTAGCGCTCAACCTTGGCCATCCGCTCCTGGAACTCCTTCAGCTTTCCCTTCTC
>JAWLDZ010000039.1:5882-16440 GCA_041686355.1 Spirochaetaceae bacterium | reverse complement strand
ATCTACCACGCCCAGTGATCCACCAGCTTAGCCAAGCTCTGTTAAGTAGCGCTCAACCTTGGCCATCCGCTCCTGGAACTCCTTCAGCTTTCCCTTCTCCTTTTCAATCACTTCAGCCGGAGCATTATCGACAAAGCCTGAGTTCTGAAGCTTTTTGTCGGTGCTGGTCAGCAGTTTCTGCAAACTCGTTTTCTCTTTTTCAAGCTTCGTCCGTTCCTTATCTACATCAATCAACTCACTGACGTAGACAAAGGCTTCAAAGCCGTTCCCAGCCGCCGGTACCGCGCCGGCGGAATCCGGCTTCTCCCGGCTGATGGTAAGCGACTCGGCATTGACTAAGTTAAGAATTAGTGCGTGATTCTCATGGATATAGTCGGCCGCATCAAAGTCTGAATCGGTTCGTACCGCTACACGCACCTTCTTCTCAGGCGGAATGGTGAACTCACTGCGAATTGTACGAATCGCACGAATAACCTCCTGAAGTGAGGAGAAGCGAGCTTCCACCATCCCATTCTGACGATCAGTCGTCGGCTGCGGATATGGTGCGGTAATCAGATGCTCATGGCGAATATCCGCCGGCAGCTTCTGGTAAATCTCTTCAGTGAGAAAGGGCAAAAACGGGTGCAGCAGCCGCAGGGACTCTTCCAGAACCTTCATTAAGAGGCTGATGGCCCGGTCCTTGTCGGCCTCTTGGTCGCTGTACAGATCCAGTTTAGAGGCTTCAATGTACCAGTCGCAGAAATCGTTCCAGAAAAACTCGTACACCCCTTGTGCGGCGTCGTTGAAGCGGTAATTTTCTATTGCTCTGCCTACCCGGCGGGAGACCGCATCCAAGCGATGAAAAATCCAGCGGTCGATATCCTTCATTTTGATCTCGTCCATGGGCAGCAGGCTGCGCCCTTCCAAATTCATCAGCAGAAAGCGGGCGGCGTTCCAGATTTTGTTGGCAAATTTAGATCCAAAACGGAAGTCCTCCTCTGCCAGTAAAATATCCTGTCCCTGGGCAGCCAAAAAGGCCAGGGTAAATTTCAGCGAGTCCGCCCCGTACTGATCCACTATATCCAGCGGATCCATTCCGTTGCCAAGAGATTTAGACATCTTGCGTCCCTGTTTATCCCGGACCAGCGAGGTAATTACAATATCCCGGAAGGGAACCTCCTCTAGGAACTCCAGACTTGACATAATCATTCGGGCAACCCAGAAAAAGATAATATCGTAGCCGGTTACCAGGGTGGTTGTCGGAAAGAACTTCTCCATATCGGAGGTTTTCTCCGGCCAGCCTAGAGTAGAAAAAGGCCACAACCACGAGGAGAACCAGGTATCCAACACATCCTCATCCTGCCGGATATTACTGCTGCCGCACTTTGAACACACAGCCACATCCTCACGGGAAACGGTCATCTCACCGCAGTCACTGCAGTACCAGACAGGAATCCGGTGTCCCCACCATAGCTGACGGCTGATGCACCAGTCGCGAATGTTATTCAGCCAATTGGCGTAGGTATTTTCATATTTCTTTGGAAAAAACTTTACTTCATTCTTCTGCCAGGCGTGCAGGGCTTTATCGGCCATAGTGCGCATCCGCACAAACCACTGCTCCGACATATAGGGTTCAATTACGGTATTACAGCGGTAACAGTGTCCAATCTGGTGGGAGTGTTGTTCTTCCTTGATGAACAGCCCCGCTGCTTTTATATCTTCCACTACCTGTTTACGAGCACTGAGAACATCCATTCCACGGTATTTCTCGGGCACGTTCTCATTCAAAGTCCCGTCGGGATTAAGAATGTTGATTTTCTCCAGGTCGTGACGCTCGGCAATTTCGTAGTCATTCGGATCGTGTCCCGGAGTAATCTTCACCGCCCCGCTTCCAAACTCCCGGTCTACATACTCATCGGCAATGATAGGAATAGTACGACCGGAGAGGGGCAGTGCAACCTGCTTTCCAATGTAATCGGTATAACGCGGGTCCTCCGGATGTACTGCTACACAGGTGTCGCCAAGCATCGTCTCCGGACGGGTGGTAGCAACCTCAATTTTGCCGCTGCCGTCGGCCAGGGGGTAGTAGTAGTGCCACAGGTTTCCGTGAACCTCTCTGTGCTCAACCTCGTCATCCGAAAGTGCGGTACCGCAGGAATGGCACCAGTTCACAAGGTAGTGTCCGCGGTATATGAGGTCCCGCTCGTAGAGCGATACAAACACCTCCCGAACCGCCTTGTTCAAGCCTTCATCAAGGGTAAATCGTTCACGGGTCCAATCACAGGAGGCACCAATTTTGCGAAGCTGACGACTGATGGTAGTGTGATGCTCTTCCTTCACCTTCCAGGTTTCTTCCACAAACCGCTCGCGGCCCAGTTCGAGACGATTGGTTCCCTGGGCCCTCAGCTTTCGCTCAACCACATGTTGAGTCGCAATTCCGGCGTGGTCGGTTCCCGGGACCCACAGGGTGGGACGGCCCTGCATACGGTAATAACGAATTAAGATATCCTGCAGGCTGTTATTCAAGCCGTGTCCCATGTGCAGAACACCAGTAACATTAGGAGGGGGAATAACAATAACAAACGGTTCTTCATCTCCCTCAACAGGTGCAAACAGATTGTTCTGCATCCAGTAGTCATAAATACGATCTTCAAACTCTTTGGGATTGTAGGCTTTATCCAGCTGAACCGCTTTCATCATTCATCTCCTTACATATACATCCATTTTAAACAGGATACTACCAAAATAGCAGCAACAGAGCAACATATATAAAGCTAAATGGGTCAACAACTGAGGGCGGATGTGTTATATTATACTTCTATGTGTTATTTACATTGCTCTTATTCTTACAACAAGCCTCTATTGAAGATTCTGAGGCCATTGCTCTTCCCAGTGATCTTCCTTCTCCTGACGAGCCAACTTGTTGCGGCCCAGGAGGAAAATCCTCAGGAGGAACTTCCCCAGGAACAACTCCCGCCACAGACATTAACCCCTGTTCAGCTGCGAGCTTTGTTCCTGCCTGAGTATTTACAGGATTTTGCAGATACCAATGTTCCCTTGCCGGTCACTCCGAGGTCAGTAGTACCTACTGCCGGCTTTGCTCAAAGTTGTTTGGAAGCGCTGGAGCTTGAAGCGGGTGCCAATGTGTATATCATCGGGAAAGCTACCGGTTTTATCTCCGCCTACTTTGCAAGAAACGGCATACAGGTAACGGTAAGTGAAGAAGAAACCTCCCTCGTAAACAAGTCTTTGGGCATCTGGCAAGAACTGGGGCTGACGGAGATAGTTCAAATTGGTTTTTCCGAGCTAAAAAACAGCTTTGATAGCCGCCGTTTCGATGCCATACTTATCCACGCCGGCGTAACTGAAATTCCGGAGGTACTCACCGATATGCTGGCAGAAAGGGGAGTGATCATTGCTCCTCTCTCCAACCTTCAGGATACTCAAATAATGATACAGCTTAGAAAGGACGGCGGTAGTTGGTCAGTCTCGACTCTGGAGAATCAGTTTTTCCCCCTCAGCCCCCTCATTCTGTCGGAGTAAACTCCCCATTTTGACGGAGTTAGAATAAGGAAGCTAAATCTCGTTAGCCTATTTTCTTGCTCCAGCTTTTCTTGAACGGGCAATTCGCTCCATTTTACGAAAGTATTTCGCCTGTTTATCAACTTCTTCGATATCACTTACATAAATATGATTATCAATGCTCTTCAGGTGTGAGTTCTCAAACATCTTCCGTACAGCCAGGTTTCCTTCGCCCTTCGGAAGACCAACCATGTTGACCAGTTCCTGGGGACCAAAATCAAAGGTATAAGACTCGTTCGAGATCGGCACCCGCTGTTTCTCCAGTTGAATAAGCAGAAAATCGAACATTCTGCCTACAGGATCGCTAATCTGAGTATTAGCCAACTGCTTGTAGATAAACCAGATTCGTTCGGAAAGAAGCTGTGTAAGTCGTGTAATAATCTGGGGCTGACTTGCGACCATACGCTTGAAGTTATCTTTATTTACCGCGAGGAGCACCGCTTCTTCATGGGCAATCGCCGATGCACTGCGTGGTTTGTCCTCCAGCAAGGCCATTTCACCAAAGATATCTCCCGGTTTGAGCAGTGCCAGAAGAACCTCATTGTCATTCACAATTTTAGTAATCTTTACACTCCCCTGCTGGATAATATACAACTCCTTACCCGGCTGGCTTTCAGAGAAGATCATTGTATCCTTGGGATAAGTACGGGTAAACTCATCGTCACCGGCATTCAAATACACTACCTTGGCATAGGGCCTGATTTTTGCCATTCGTTCTTTGGCAATATTTATTTGGTCGCCCCCCGGGCAGTGTTTTATATACTGATGATACGCATAGTAGGCCTGATTATACTGACTTTGCCGGGCGTAATACTCAGCTACTTCAAACAGGTGGGAAGTATCGGTTTCGGCGTTACTCTTGAGAGTTATCCGGGTGAGGGCATCGTCAAGATAACGCATTTTGCGGGAAAACTGTTGAATAATTTTCATCGCCACAGGGGCATTGTTTTTTATGAGGGTTCCGTATTGTTCACGTTTAACCGAGATCAAGGCTACATCTGTAAGGGCTCGGGCAGTTTCAATATGGCTGTGTGACGACATGGTCGACACAACTCCGAAAAAATCACCCGGTTGAAGGATATTTCCCCCTTCCTCTTCAACTACTTCCAGCTCTTTACTTATCTGTACCTGCCCAGAACGTAGAATATAAAAGCAATCAGCTTGCTGCTTGCCTTCTACTATGATATATGCGCCTTTTTTGAATGTTACTAGAGCCAACTGCAAAGAGTTATCCATATCCCACCTAAATCTAATACTGTTATTAAAAGTATATGGGTCGCTCTTGCTCTTTGTCAATGCAAAAGAAATGCCTTACTACCACCAATCGACTATTTTTATGTCCTCCCAACGGACTCGATACCCTTCTAAGTTAGGCGGAAATTCCTCATAAATAGTCTGCAGGGAGTATGGATTAGAGAGCATACTCACATTTGAATGGGGATTCACCTTTGGAAGCTGGACCACATGCCGGGTAAAACTGATATGTTGGTTCTCAAGATTCCCAAAATAAAAAGAACCTGGATCTTCGACCTGTGTATCAAGAAGCCCGGTACCATCAGCCAGTGCCGGGTCCACCGGAACCCAACCCAGCTGAGGGACATAAAACTCCGCCCACACATGCCGCCGGGTAAGCTTATCCCCATACACTATAAGCCCGGCCACTGGACGGGCCGGAATACCGATACTGCGGGCCATTGCAACAAACAACAGACCGTAATCTCGCGCATCCGCACGACCGCTGTCTATGCACTCTTCTAAACTATCGTAGCGAAACTCCGGATCGTACTCTATTCGTTCGATAATATATTCAAACAGAGCATAGGCCCGGCGGTACGGATTTCCACTTCGCCCTGCCCGAGAAGCTGCCACCGCTGCAATAGTCTCGTTATCCGAAGGAATGAACATATTCGGCTGGGTGTAGTGGGTATACAGCTTTCTCTCCCGATCATACTCACCCACATCTCGAGCATCAATATCGGTGCGAATTGAATAGCGATCAAACCAGTAGGTATTACTCAGGGAATATTCAAACCAATCCTCTGAAGGTTTAAGGGAATAACGCATAATCCCTTTATAATCGAGCCACAAGGGTTCAGGTTCGTGGATCGCTTCAATATTCTGTTGAGCGTAGCCATGGAAGAGTTTCGGTACCCAGAGCTCAAGTCCACTCTCCTCGTTCGCTGCTCGTACATTTGACACACGAAGCTCCTGCTGAATCTGATACCCCTTTTTCTGTTCAAAGCGCTTGGAACCCGCCGGGGTATTCACCTCAAAATAGAGGGCATTACTCCGTCCTCGATCATTTTCAACCATCACACTCCCGGAAATGGCACCATCCGGAACATACACCACCAGTTCCTGGTCACTCCACAGCTCATAATCAAAATCAAATTCACTGCATTCTACATATTCAATATTACCTGAAGAGTCCTCAGATCCGGACGTTTTGTCTACCGCTAAGAACCGGAAATACACTTTTCCTGCTCCCCGCCGTCGACCGAAATTACGGCCACTTATGGAAACCCGGGTGCCAACAGTCCCTTTTTCAGGAGAGATCGTTTCGATATAGGGAAGCCCTGGTTCTACCGGGCCGGAGAGAATTACCGGTATATGAGCCCGATTACTGAATAGGATTCCGTTACTTTTACCGTTTGGAGTGATCACATACACCCGCCCGGATTCTACACCCTGCGGAACTTTTACGCGGATTTCATTTTCCGTCCACTGTTCAAGATGCGAAGAGGTAAGTCGAATCCCCGCAATTATTACATCTCCGTTATCGCGTTCACTGCCGAATCCCTCCCCCTTGATACGCAGGGTCTCCTGTGAATAGGCTGCCGGAGGGGAGAGCTCGGTGATGTGCGGCTTTGTTACCGCAAAAACCGAAGAGTAGATAGCCACAACAACTAGAAGAATAAACAGCAAAAATACTGAGATGGTATAAATATGTTTACGAGCGCTCATTCAAGCGGCTCCACTTGTATTTCTAATTCGATAGTATGCACGTTGTTCTCTTTTGTATCCATAAGTACCCCGGTGGGAAAGAATATTACACTTTCTCCCGGTTTGATGGGAAGGCTTTTTACAGTACTATAATACTTTTTATCTTGTTCAGGCCCCTGCTGAACCCATACCTCTCCCTTGGCAACCAGAAAAATCGAACCTCCTTCGTTTAGAAACGGAAGGATGTGGGCACTCACAACTAAGTTCTCCCCGTGAAGGGTGATCGAAATCGATTTGCCGGAGACGGTTATTTTGCGGCTTTCGGTGTTCCAGACATTTTCCCTATCTTTTCCAATTAAACGCGCATGGATCTGTACTTCAAGAGCTTTACCCTGCAGATAGCGCAGCGCCTCTTCGATTTCTTCATTTGAGGCACCACTAGGGTTCTGTGAAAAGAGGGGCTGCACCAGCCCCAATAAGATCAACAGCGTTGGAAAAAGGGCATTCACTTTCACTCGCCCCTCCCCCTGAAATCCGCCGCCCGGAGCAGTTGAGGCTCTCCAGACACCTGGATTTTTGAAGAGCTGGGCAGTTGGATTTTCACTTCCACCGCCGCCCCTTGATCACTTAAAAACCGAAGCAGCTGCTCAAGTTCCGGCATGTTGTTTTCGGAAGCAAGATAGTTAGTAGGTACCTCCGGAATACGGCTATCCTCCTGCAAAACAAGGGGGGCACCGGATTGATCCGAAGAGAATATTCCGGAAGCAAAGGGGCTGAAAACCAAAGTAAGGACAAGCACCACCACAGCCGCTATCGCACCTGCGGCCAATGGCAGGGGAATCTGAATTTTCCGATGCCAGAAACTCTGGATGCTTTCACGCCGGGTCTTCCGCTGTATCTGTTGCCATACCCTCGCCTTTGCCTGCGGTCCGGCAATAGTATCGTGAATTGGACTGTTCCTTACAGCCAGAAAGAGCTCTTTTACAGAGCGATACTCAGCCTGTCTACTACGGCAATAGACGCAGCTTTCGATATGCTTCTGAACCTCTGTGTGGAGAGGTTCTTCTATTTCACCATCGACATACGCAGAGATAACTTGTTCATCATAACACATGTGCTTCCTCCTCCTTTAGGAGAGTACCCAGCATGTTCCGGGCTCGATGTACCCTTACCTTTACATTGTTCTCTTTAATGTGAAGAACTTTCCCAATTTCACGATAAGAGAGATTTCCATACTCCTTTAACACAATAACCGAACGAAGGCTATCGGGCAGCTGCGCTACCGCACGGTGTACTAGCTGTTCAGTTTCACTGCGCATCAACAGCTCTTCGCCATTGTGCTGATGCGGTTTGGGTTCGAAGGAATAACGTTCAAGAGCCGATCTCTCCCGCTTTTTTCGTTTGTAGTAATTAAAAGAGAGATTCTTCGCTACACGAATCAGCCAATAGCGAGCTTGATCCTCCGAAGGAAAGGGAACAGTCCGGTGATAAAAACGGATAAACGCCTCCTGGCAAATGTCCTCTGCCACTTCAGCATCAAGAGTTATATGATATGCAACCTTGACGATAATATGAAAGGTCCTATCATATATACCTTGAAATGCTGCCGGGTCATTACTGTGTATCTTCATACGACAAACAATACTAATATCCGATAGTTACACATTTTTCTTCCATACAGTCCCTTTTGGAGTATCCTTGAGCTCAATTCCTTTTTCAAGCAGTTGATCTCGGATTTGATCGGCCCTGGCAAAGTCCTTAGCGGCCCGGGCCTCTTCCCGCTCTTTGATGAGCTTGTGTGTTTCATCATCAATTGAGGACTCTTTTTCCACTGAGGCAAGCTGCAAGCCGAGCACCTTGTCCATATCCAACACTACCGCCAGTTTTTCCGCCGCCGGTATAGCGGTATCTTTAAGCAAGGGCCAGAGTACTGATAAGGCCTTGGGCACGTGCAGATCATTGGTCACCTGCTCCTGGAACTCTTCCAGATACCTGCGCGCCTCCTTTCCAATATCCTTGAGCTCCGGCACTGTATCGGCCTCTCCGCGTAATTCACGGACCCGGTTTACTAAATTGAGCCGTGCTGTTCTGGCTGCATCCAACGAGTCAAAGGTAAACTGCAACTGAGAGCGGTAATGTCCGCCCAGGCAGAAGTAGCGGTAATCTAGAGGATCGTAGTTCTCCTCCTGTAGGGTTCGCAGGGTAATAAAGTTGCCCTTTGACTTGGCCATCTTATGCTGACCCATCACAAGAAACTCAGCGTGAATCCAGAAATTCACCCATTTCTTGCCGGTCGCGCTTTCGGACTGTGCAATTTCGTTGGTATGGTGCACAGGAATGTGGTCGACCCCACCGCAATGGATATCAAACTGCTCCCCTAAATAACGCATGCTCATGGCTGAGCATTCCACATGCCAACCCGGGTATCCCTTTCCCCACGGGGAATCCCAGATCATTGCCTGATTTTCAAATTTTGAGCGGGTGAACCATAACACAAAATCACGGGGATTTTTTTTGTTGCTGTCCACCTCTATCCGGGCCCCCGACTGCAGATCCTGAGTGTCAAGGCGGGCCAATTTTCCGTACTTCGGGAAAGTATCTATACTGAAGTAGACATTCCCCCCGGACTCATAGGTATGACCGTTCTGTTCAATTTTCTTAATTAGCCCGATCATATCCCCGATATGATCGGTAGCTTTGCAGGTAATGGAGGGGCGGCGTATATTCAGGTTATCAATATCAAGAAAGAAGGCATCCGTATAGAACTTCGCAATATCCCATACGGACTGCCCGGATTCACGGGAACTCTTTACCATTTTATCTTCCCCCTCATCCGCGTCATCCGTCAGGTGGCCTACATCAGTGACATTCATTACATGTTCAACCTCATAACCGGCATACTCCAGCGTACGGCGCAGGAGGTCTTCAGATACGTAGGTTCTGAGATTTCCGATATGGGCATAGTTATATACGGTCGGGCCGCAGGTATACATCTTCGCCTTACCCGGTTCGATCGTATAAAAATCTTCAATCTTCTTTGACATGGTATTGTATAAACGAAGTTGCATACAAAGCCCCCTAAAATTGGAATAAGCGGTAGAAAATCCGGCCGTTTTCACTTATTATAATCCGCGTGGATATTAATGTAGGAGATATAGTAAAAAAAATCAACATAAGCGGTCAGGTCAAACTGCATGAACCTATGAGCCGGCACACCTCATTTCAGATCGGCGGACCGGCAGATATCTATACCGTCCCCGCGGATGAAGCCGATATCGTACTGATCGCCGAAGTAGCGTACAGCGAAGGAGCGCCTCTGTTTGTCCTTGGAGCCGGGGCCAACATTCTTGTCGCGGATAAGGGTATTCGAGGCATTGTAATGGATATGTCCCGGTTTGCAGATATCGAGGTGCAGGGGCAGCACCTCCGCTGCGGGGCGGGAGCAGAAATCAGTGAAGCGGCTGAGATTGCCGCCCAGCACTCATTAGGTGGATTAGAATTTATTTACAAAATGCCGGGGAGTGTTGGCGGAGCCCTTTGGATGAATGCCCGTTGTTACGGACAGTCGATTTCTGAGATTCCGGGAACGGTACACTACCTGGATGATGCACTTTCCCCACAGGACCTCACACTTCCGGACCCCCGCTTTGCCTACAAGAAATCCCCTTTCCAGGACAGCAGTGCTATTCTGTTATCTCTAGACTTAGCGCTGCAGACAGCCGATCATGCAGCGATTTGGTCCCGGATGCAGAAGGTTCAAGACGACCGCCACAGTAAGGGACACTTTAAACATCCCTCCGCCGGTTCTGTTTTTAAGAACAATCGCAGCTTTGGTATGCCCAGCGGGAAGATCCTTGATGAGTTAGGCCTGCGGGGATTCCGACAGGGGGGAGCACAAATTGCACCCTTCCATGCCAATATAATCATCAACAACGGCACTGCCTCGGCAGAGGACGTGAGGGGCCTCATTCTTCACGCCCAGCGGGTTGCGTATGAAAAACGAAATATAGTGCTGGAACCGGAGCTTCGGCTGGTTGGAGACTGGTAGTCGGCT
>JAWLDZ010000039.1:1816-5782 GCA_041686355.1 Spirochaetaceae bacterium | reverse complement strand
GAAAAGCGAGGTCACCCTATGAGCAACTATATCGACTATTATCGGTCTTACCGAGAAATGATGACAGGCAGTGAAATGCGATCACTGTTTTCAGAGATTGCAGTCAGTGACTTGGTCAACGATTGGCGTGAATTAACTGAAGAAGAAAAAACTGAAATTTTCCTGCATCTGGACTCCGAAAAAAAACTCGATCTGATCATCGAGTTGCCCTATCAGGAGCAGGAGACAATCATAGAATCACTCTCCTCCCAAGGGAAAAGAGCACTCTTTCAGGCGATGGAACCGGACGACCTGGTAGACCTTGTCCAGACGCTCAGCCATGAAGTGCGCCGCTCAGTCTGGGACAACCTGAGCGACGAAGCCAAACGGGAGATGCTCTTTTTGCTGCGCTTCGATGAAGATGATGCAGCCGGAATGATGACCCCCCGTTACCTTGCGATACGGGCCAGTGTCAGTGTCTCTCAGGCCCTAGGCTTTATTCGCAATAATGTAAAAAAAGTTGAAATTCCGTATTACATTTATGTACTCGATGATCTGCAGCGTCTTATAGGAACGGTATCTATCAAGGATATACTCTCTTCCGAAGACACTCTTCCGGTTGCCGAGATTATGGAACGAAAAGTAATTTCCGTGCTTGATGAAACCGACCGGGAAGAGGTAGCCCGTACCCTGGAAGAACATGACCTGATTTCTATTCCGGTTGTAGACAATGACAACCTGCTGCTCGGTGTCGTTACCTTCGACGATGTAATCGATGTAATTCGTGAAGAACAGACAGAGGATGTCTATAAGATGGGTGCTATGTCCGGTGAAGTCGGATCCTACATGGACACCTCAATGTGGGGCCTGGTGAAAAAACGTGTCCCCTGGCTTATCGTCCTCCTCCTATTCGGAACCATAACGACCAATGTGGTCCATCACTATGAAGAGTTAGCCCTGGGGGCGGCTTTTCTGTTTGTGTTCATGCCGGTCATTACCCAGACCGGAGGTAACTCAGGCAGCCAATCCGCAACCCTGATGATTCGCGGATTGGCAACCGGAGAAATACACTTTAGGCAAACCGGTGTAATTTTTCTGCGGGAGATTCTGGTTGGACTTATGATGGGATTGATTACCGGCTTGGTCATTATCGGGCGCAGTATTTTGATGCCCCCGGGAGTCGGAACCTTTGAGGGCTTGACCATTGGTCTATCCCTAGTGTTTGTTGTACTCATCTCAAACCTGATTGGGACTCTCATGCCCCTCTTTATTCACCGCCTGGGCTTTGATCCAACGGTCATGTCCACACCTTTGATGGCAACGGTCATCGATGTCTGCGGTCTTACCATCTATTTTGAGACCGCCCGATATCTATTGAGTCTTTGAGCTGCGGCTTTGAGTTACCGCTGAAGTCTAGGGCGTAGAGGATTCTATCTTCATACCTAGAGAGAGAGGAAACTCTATCCGACCGCTTGGACTTCCCTCACCCGCAAGCTTCACCCAAAACTCGGTACAAGGATCTGCCCGCCCCTTATAGTCCCCCCGCAGAGCTGCGGACCAACTGTCTATCGCCTCCCGGCTCAGATCCTCCTTCCAGCTCAACTTTCCAGCGGCGGATACACTCACACAGTCGCCGGATGCTCCCACTTCCAGCTTTGCAGAATATTCCGCAACCGATGTATACGGGAAAAGAGAGGCAAATTGACATCTCCAGCTCCATCCGGAGGGTTTTAAACAAAAACTTAAATTGTGAGTATATTTTCCGGTAAGCTCTCCTTCCTCATTAAAATCCCAAGCATTCTTAAAGGAACTGTCACACTCAAAAAATGAAAAACCGGAAAATATCTTCCCCCCGACCTCTCGTTCACATTCCACATAGCGTAGCGGAACCGCGGGAAGTTTGTTCCTTGAGATCTCACCATGTAAGCTAATACCGGTTCTGCCCAAGCTGACTCCCGCCAATCCGGAGAGGGAAGCTTTTTTCTGCGGTATAATTCCCCTTGAATTTTCAAAGCCTTCACCAATCCAGCGCCCGAGCATACTCAGCTGCCAATCAAAGCGTCCGCTACTGTGTAGTTTGATATAGCTTCGGAAGAAACTTGAGGGCTTCCCCGCGGCTGAATACATCAATGCCCCTAGAAAACGACACTCCTGTTGCCCTTCCCGAACTACCAGATTTAGACCGAATGTATGTACACGATGTGAGTGCATGCTGCTCATAAAATCAGTTTGCAAGGGCTGTCCAGTCCCCACCCCTTGCTCATCGAAGGCTTGGGGTTGCACAACTTCACAGGCCCAGGGCTCAAAGCGAAACTTCCGGCCAAGATAAAATGAAAACCAGCCGCAGCAACGGTAAAGAGAATCTTCCTCCATTATAAAGATCCCATGCTCAGAGTCCCCCTGCCACACAGCTCCGTAGCTGCGAACAGGTATGAGTGAAAAATCAGTCCGACACCCCGCCGGCTGTTGATACACCTGCGAGTTGATTGAGTACTGGAAGGGTTTTTCAATTTCCTTAATAACACCCTCCCTAATTAAGGGTCCAATTCCCAAAGAGTGCCACCGCAGAGCAACACTCGCACTCTGCTGCAAAGGACTTTCTCCCTTGCTTAACAACAGGCAGCGAAAGTTCGGCTGCACCAACTCTATTTTTAGTTTTTGAAGCTCCTCTTCGAGGCGGCTTTCGATACGCCTTACCGTCACGGACTCTTCAGCCGGGCTTGGCAGGAGCGCTATTGAGAGGTAAAAAAAAGAGATAAACCCTAGAGTTAATAGTTTTCGCCGGAGCATATACTAGTAGCAACATCGATTTATGCATCCATGCTTCAACAATATCCACGTTTTTAATAATAACATTGAGTAAAATCAGCATAATATTAGAGTCCACCCTTTGTTCATTGAATTTTTACAGGAGGCATGCGAAAATATGCTGTAAAACCTATTCAAAAACTATTGGAGGAATGCAGTGGATATACTAACACTAAATTGCGGAAGCTCATCGGTAAAATACCAGGTGTATAACTGGGATAATAAAGAAATCCTGGCAAATGGAATTGTTGAACGAATCGGACAGGAGATGTCATCTATTGAGCAGCACACCGCCGGTAAAGAGACCCTTGAAAAGGAGCAGCAGTGCCCCAGCCACAAAGAGGCTATACAGCTCATAATCGACAGCCTTACAGACAAAACCTATGGTGCACTTGAGGATATGAGCAGCATCAAGGCGGTGGGACATCGAGTGGTACAGGGGGGCGACAAGTTCAACAAATCCGTTATTATTGATAAGGATGCACTGGACACCTTTAAGAAAGTTTCCAATTTGGCCCCGCTGCATAATCCGGCCAATATTCAGGGAATTGAAGCTGCCCAGAAGCTTCTACCGGATGTGCCGCATTGCGCGGTGATGGATACCGCCTGGCACCAAACGATGCCCAAGCATGCCTTTTTATATGCACTTCCCTATGATTGGTACGAAAATTATGGGGTACGTAAATACGGTTTCCACGGCACCTCGTTTTTGTATGTCGCAAAGCGTACTGCCGTATTGATGGGAAAAGACCCGCTAAAGCTAAATGCAATTATCTGTCACATCGGCAATGGAGCCAGCATTTGTGCGGTAAAGGACGGGGTTTCAGTGGATACATCCATGGGTCTTACTCCCCTGGAAGGACTGGTGATGGGAACCCGCAGCGGTGACTTTGACCCGGCAGTGGTATTTCATATGATGAAAAATGCCGGAATGAAGGCGGAGGATATTGAAACACAGCTCAATAAAAAGAGCGGGATCCTCGGAATTACCGGAAAATATATCGACCGTCGTGATATCCAAGTTGCAGCTAAAGAGGGGGATGAACGCTCCGAGCTCGCCATCCAGATGGAGGTATATCGTCTGCGAAAATATATAGGAGCCTATGCGGCCGCACTGGGCCGAGTTGATGCGCTGGTTTTTACCGCCGGAGTCGGAGAACAGGCACCGGCAATCCGTCG
>JAWLDZ010000039.1:0-1716 GCA_041686355.1 Spirochaetaceae bacterium | reverse complement strand
AATAAGAGCGATCGCAAATTCGGCTGCAGTTCCGGGGCCGCGACTGGTAATTACGGTGCCATCCTGCACCACCCGCTCCTCACTGAACGAGGCCTGCTTAAAGCGTCCCTCAAAACCGGGAAAACAGGTGGCTGTCTTGCCTTGCAGTATTCCAAGGGGTTCTAAGACTACCGCCGGGGCGGCGCATATTGCGGCCACCAAGCCGCCGCTTTGAAAAATACTACTGATAAATTTTTGTGCATGGGAAGATGAGAACACATTTTCTGCACCGGGCATCCCGCCGGGAATAACCACCCCATCAAACATGTTTGGGTTAATTTGGTCTACAGTTGTGTCGGTATCAATTGTTACATCATGACCACCCTTCACCATTTCTCCGGTAACTCCAACCATGGTAATCTCAACGCCGGCCCGACGGAGAAAGTCAACCTGGGTCAAGCCCTCTACCTCTTCAAAACCTTCTGCAAATAGTACTGCTACGCGTTTCATATTACCTCCTCATATATGGGTTATTTTGCCTTATTTCGTTCAGCACGCCCAATATTCTCAAGCTTATCATAGGCCTGCAGAACGATCTTTTTAGTCTCTTCCCAGCCAACACACTCATCGGTTACCGAAACTCCGTATTTAAGCAGGGACAAATCTTCCGGAATCTTTTGGGCTCCCTCAAACAGATTGCTCTCCAGCATAAACCCCGACAAAGCCGGTTGTCCATGACTCACCTGATCAATAATAGAACGTAAGACCCTTTGCTGGCGGGGCGACTTTTTTCCGGAATTTTCATGGCTGCAATCAACCACCACCGATGGATTGAGCTTTGCCTTCCGCATCATCTCTTCGGCATTCTCTACGTCCTCCTCGTGGTAGTTAGGCCCACCCCGTCCGCCTCGCAGAATCAGGTGGCAGACATCGTTTCCAGTGGTGTGAAGCACACTGGTATTGCCCTCCGGATCAATCCCAATAAAGCTGGCCGGATGGGTCGCCGACTGCATGGCATTCACCGCCAATTCCAGATTACCGCTGGTACCATTTTTGAAGCCAACCGGCATTGAAAGACCGCTGGCAAGATTACGATGGGTCTGGCTTTCGGTTGTACGTGCTCCGATTGCAGCCCAGGAAACCAAGTCATCAATATATTGAGGCACATAAGGATCCAGCATCTCGGAGCCGGCCGGTAGTCCTAGAGAAGTAATTTCAAGCAAGGTCTTTCGGGCGGTCTCTAAGCCTAATGCAATGTCATAGGAACCGTCCAACAGCGGATCTACTATAAGACCCCGCCAACCGATAGTTGTCCGTGGTTTTTCAAAATAGACCCGCATAATAATGTAAATTCTATCTTTTACCTGTTCTCGAAGTTCATTCAATTTATGGGCATATTCCAAGGCTCCCCGGGTATCATGTATAGAACAGGGGCCGATTATACCCAGGATACGGGGGTCTTCGCGATTTATTATTTTTTTAACCGTTTCTCGACTCTCATACACCAGCTCTGCCGACTCATCGGACAGGGGAAACCGCTGTTTCAATTCAACCGGTGGAATCAGGGGTTGTATATTATCTATATGAAGATCATTTACCTTGCGCATTGTTATTTTCCTTTGTTTCAATTTTATGCTTATTGCCCAAATGTGTGTAGAGGTATCGTTTAATTTTTTTAGTAGGGGTCTTTTCAAAGGGCTCATTCTCCTCAAAAAACTCACTCACCCTAGAAAAGGC
>JAWLDZ010000038.1:11155-21770 GCA_041686355.1 Spirochaetaceae bacterium | reverse complement strand
ATTAAAGGGGCCACATTATACCCGCCGAGCATACTGCCCAGAATCTGAACCGCCTTTAATTCTGAGATTGCAGGACAAGCGGCCTTTCCCCGGATTATATCTTTCAAAAAAGCGGCCTTTACGTACGCTGCATCGTCAACTCCAGGACTGATGTGGTTCTCAAAGAGATCCATCACGTAATCGATTTCCGGAACTGGGTTCTGCTTGAGAAGTTCAACCAGCTCGCCGGTCTGAGAGGCGGTAAGGGGCAGGGGCGGGACTCCAAGTGCTTCTCTTTCGCGGGTGTGGATTTTATAGTTTTCAACTACAGTCATGGAATTACTCCTCTAAAGCCTTCGCTAACAGCTGTTTTCCGTATTCAATGGAGGTTGCATAAGAGAGGTCGGAGTTGATGGGCATCACTCCCTCCGGAGTCTTCAGGCCTTCAAGTTCGACCGGATCAAATACGCCTCCCACCAATCCGATGACCTGCCCCCCGTTTACACTTACCAGTGGCCCTCCAATATCACCATACTGCACTCGGCGGTCAAAAATAATGAGGTTCGTGCCGCTGTGGGACCTAATGCGTCCGGAAAGCACCGATTGGGCGGCAATTACCCCATGGATACGATAATACCCAAAGGGCACTCCCAGGGACATTAGGATTGACCCACGAGGGTCACCCTCCGGATCTCCCAGAATACCCTCCGGCATATTTATCTCCAGCTCCGGCTTCATCTTTAACAAGGCCACATCCCGAGCCGAATCCCGGGCTACCAGTTCAACCGGTACCGGCGCAACCTCATCGCGGCTTACCGGCATAAATGCTTCTCCCGATAGGGGCGGCACTACGACCAAATCACCCTCTTCCGAAATGATTCGTGCGGCAGTTATTAAGTAGCCCTCGGAGTGCACGAGAAAACTGCTGCCCAGAAAGTTCACCTCTCCCCCCGACTGGCGCATTATCATCATGCAGCTTCCTTGAAACCGCTGACTCACTGTCTCTAACATTGCTTACTCCCCTTTCTTACTTATTCAAGGCCTTTCACCCAGCTGTCTACCATCTCCGAGTGAACTTCAATCCAACGCACTGCCTGAGCATAGGCATCATCCTGCTCTTCCACATAAATCCAGCGCATCAACCGTTCGAGATCTGTAGACTCATAAGAAATACGCTGCAATACATTATATGCAGGAGGCTCTTCTTCCTTTAGATTCTTCCGAACCATAGTGTGAATCGATTCCTCTTCTCCAAAAACATTTTGCGGGTCATCCAGAAAACGCAGATTGTACAGCTCGAACACCCAATGGGGTTTCCAGCCGGTGAAAACTATCCATTCGCCGTCCTGGACCGCCCTGGATAGGCGGTTCAGCATGCGCTCTTCATCCGAGCTTACTATGTGGTATTCTGCCTCTAAGGAGTACGCATCTAGGGCCTCACGGGTTCTGGAAACCACCCCTGCACCGGATTCAATGCCGATAATGCGGCCGTTAAATTTATCGACAAACTCAGCCATTTCCGGTATAGACCGAATAGTCACTAATTCACGGCCGGTCTTGCCGCTGTCGCCGGTTTGCCGTCCGGGTTTTACTGTGGGCACTACCAGTCCAATACGGGCTCCCACCAGATTGGGTCCGAGGTCTTCAAGCTGCTCCCGGTATTGGTCGTAGTAACCCTTATGGGTAGTCGGCAGCCAGGCACCGGTGAGTATATCCGCTTTGCCCTCTGCTACTTGCCGCCACATCTCTTCTATTTTAACAGGAATCAATTGCACCCGGTAACCCATCCGCTCCTGCAGCACCGCCTGTATCAAATGGGCACTTGCTATTTCGGATGACCACTCGGGATATACCAGACGGAGGTTTGTATCGGAACGCGCCCTTCGCCGAGTCTCTGCCTCAGCATCCTTATCGGCCTCCTCCGGAGCACAGCCGGATACAAGGATAAACACCAGGCCGGCCACTAAAATTAGAAAAACCTTTAGAGAAGTTTTTGTTCGACCTCCCCGCCTTCTCATTGCCGGCCTCCTTCCTTACCCTGTTTGTTATCTTTATCTTTTTTTTCTTGTTTACCCTTTTTCCCCACAAACAACCGTTGTATGGTCTTTTTGCCTCCCTTTGCAGCCCCGGCTCCGGAGGCGGCTCCAGTGCCGGCTCCGCGTGGAGATTTCTTTTTACCAAGCCAACTCACATGGCCGTGAACCAAATCCGGTTCGGGGTGGCTGGATACAGTTTTGAACACGTGGCCGTGCTCATACGGCGGCAGGGAGAAGCCCGGCCCCTCGGTGTAATTAGCCAACCCCTTGCGCAAACTGTATATCATAAAGAGCAGCACAAGGGCAAAGGGCAATCCTGTGGTAATGGCTGCTGTTTGCAGAGCCACCAGTCCGCCTCCCAGCAGCAGCGCAGCTGCTACCGCTCCCTCGAGCAGGGCCCAAAACAGGCGCTGCAGCATCGGCGGGTCAGGATTTCCTCCGGCGGTGATGATATCTATAACCATGGAGCCGGAGTCGGAGGATGTGACAAAGAAAGTAATAATTACCAACACCGTGAGGCCCGAGGTTATCGTGTTAAAGGGAAAATTCTGCAAGAGCTCAAACAGGGCAACCGGAATGTTCTCCTGCACCGCCCTGGCAATTCCGCCGCCGCCGAACATTTCTACATTCAGGGCACTGTTGCCGAAAATTGTCAGCCAGGCAAAGGTAATAAGGGTAGGAACAAAGAGTACCCCAAGAATAAAGTCCCTGATAGTCCGGCCGTAGGAAACTCTGGCGATAAACATTCCCACAAAGGGTGACCAGGCAATCCACCAGCCCCAATAGAACACCGTCCAGCTGTGCTGCCAGTTGCTGCCCTCGTACGTCTCATTCCAGGTTGACAGTACCGGCAGATACTGGATGTAGTGTCCAAGGTTCTCACCGAAGGCCTTGAATATAAACAGGGTGGGCCCCACGACCAGTACAAACAGACACAACAGCCCCGCCAGTACCAGGTTTATCTCAGAAAGCCGCCGGATACCGGCACTCAAACCTGCCAGTACCGACCAGGTTGCCAGCATAGTTATACCGGCAATCAATATCACCTGGATCATCGGGCTCTGTCCGATACCGAACAGGTGGTCCAGCCCCGCATTTACCTGCTGCACCCCGAGACCTAGGGAAGTCGCTACTCCAAATAACGTAGCAACCGTGGCCAGGATATCAATGATATTTCCCGCAACCCCGTGTATTTTTTCTCCCAAAACCGGGTAGAAAACCGATCGAATTGAAAGGGGAAGCCCCTTATTAAAGGCGAAAAAAGCCAGGGACAAACCAACCATGCTGTACACTGCCCACGGATGGAAACCCCAGTGCAAAAAAGTAAGGTCCATGGCCAGTTTGGCCGCCTCAGCACTCCCCGGCTCGGTTAAGGGATAGCTGACAAAATGGAACATCGGCTCGGCGACACTGTAAAACAGCAGTCCGATGCCCATTCCGGCGCTAAACAGCATCGCAAACCATCCAAGTGTCGAAAACTCCGGTTTTGCATCGGAGCCTCCCAGCCGAATATCGCCGTGACGGCTGACCATCAACACCAGCACAAACACCAGTATGATGTTCATAGTCATTATGAACAGCCAGCCTGCACCGGTAGATATCCCTGTCTGGATAGTTGCAAAAAGATCCCCCACCTTGGACTGAAATGCAATGGCCAGGACTACCGAGCCAATAATAATGGCGGCGGAGGAAAAAAAGACCCATGGGTGGATGTCTATGGCTAACCAGCCTTGCTTCTCTTCTTTGTTCTCCATACATACTCCTGAGTAAGGGGTAACTTAAGCATAAGAGCTTCCGCATGGACCGTCAATGCGGTTTTTTCCTGATATTTTCCTGATATTTTCCTGATATAGGATTCTCTGTACTCCAATATAGAGACCCTATTTCTCTGTAGATTTTGCTCCATACTCCCGCACAGTCATGATAGACTGCCCGTGGGATACTTTCCAAAAGGAGATTCAGATGGAATCACAGCTAAAATACAGTTTGAAGTCAGGAGACACAGTTATCGGAAGCTTTGTCACCATCGGGAGTTCGGATACGACCGAAATACTGGCACTCTCAGGGTTCGATTTTCTGGTTATAGATACCGAACACGGGGCAATGTCGATTGAGACAGCGACCCAGTTAATCCGTGCGGCCGATGTACATAGGGTTCCCTCGATTGTCAGGGTAACTGAACCCTCGGAATCCACCATTTTGAGGTCCCTCGATATAGGAGCGGCGGGCGTGCAGGTGCCCCAGGTTAACTCGGCCGAGTTGGCAAGCAGCATCGTCAAAGCCGCCCACTACCACCCTGAGGGACACCGCGGACTAGCTATGCCCCGTGCCGCCGCCTATGGTTCGATGCCAATCGAAAAGTATTTTTCTAAAAGCCGGGATCAGACCCTGGTAACAGCCCAAATAGAAAGTGCTGAAGGGCTGGCTCAGCTTGATGAAATAGCTGCAGTACCCGGAATTGATGTAATCTTTTTAGGACCCTTCGATCTGTCCCACTCCCTGGGGATACCGGGACAAGTGGAAGACCCCCGCATTAAAGAAGCCGAGCGGCGAATTGTAGAGGTCTGCAAAAGCCATGGGAAGGCCGCCGGGATATTTGTGGTCAACGGTGAGGCCGCGCAAGAGCGGGCACGGCAGGGGTTTCGTTACATCACTATTGCAATGGAGGCGATGTTTCTCTCTTCTGCTGCCACACAAGCCTTAAAAACTGCTAAATCAGATCTCTGATGTAGTATTACCTCAGGCAGCTCACACCGCCGGGGTTTAGCCAAAATTTTACTTCTACTCGATCTCTTATTAGCTTCTAGATAAGCCTAGGCTTTTGAAGCGCCTCGGCTATAAAACGCTTGAAGTGAGAGGAGTAAAAAATGAATATGAAAAGAACTCAAAAAACCATTTTAATTCCACTCATCGGGCTGGCACTCCTGCTCGCCCCGACGACGGCAGCAGTTGCGCAAGTCAGTCTATCAACTGAACAATTGCAAAGTGAGGTGGAAAGCGTATATGAAGCTGCCAACCAATCCGTAGCAAATATTACCACACAGGCCCTATCCATGGGTATGTTCAACATGCCCACCACCCAGGAGGGGGCGGGTTCCGGTTTTCTTTACGATGACTCCGGACATGTGGTCACGAACTATCACGTAATCCAGAACGCCAAAACTATTACCGTCTCTCTTGGGGAAGATCAGGTGTACGAGGCGGAGGTGATCGGTTCGGACCCGCTGACGGATGTCGCTGTGCTCGAAATTGAAGGTGACAGCCTGCCGGATCCCCTGCCGATGGGCAACTCCGACCGGCTGAATGTCGGCGAATTTGTAGTAGCCCTGGGCAATCCCTTCAGCTTCGAACGAACACTCACCTTCGGTGTGGTATCGGCCCTGGGCAGAATGATCAAAAGCCCCAACGGCAGTTTCATCAGTGAGGCCATTCAAACCGATACCCCAATCAACCCGGGCAATTCCGGAGGCCCCCTCCTCAACATGGAGGGAGAAGTGGTCGGGGTCAACTCCGCCATTATCAGCCCTAGCGGTGCCAGCGCCGGAATCGGATTTGCCATCTCTGCCAACTCCGTAAAAAAGGTAGCCGACTCGCTTATCGAAGAGGGCCACTACCCCCACCCGTGGCTCGGCATACAGCCGGTAAATCTGTCTCCAGGTCTGGTACAGCTCCTTGAAAAGGCAAACCAGGAAGTACCCGTTGAAAGCGGACTCCTGGTTGTCCAGGTGCTCAACGGCGGGCCGGCGGATGAAGCCGGAATTCGCGGCGGACGTCGCCAGTTGCGCATCGGCAACCGGCGCCTCTTGGTCGGTGGTGACATCATTGTTGGAATCGACGGCCGGGAGGTGGAAAACTACAAAGACCTCATCGGCTACATGGAAAAGGAGGTCTCCATCGGCGACACCGTAAGGCTTAGCTATTATCGCGACGGAGAAAAGCGCAGCAGCACGGTAGAGGTCGGTGAACGTCCGACCGGCGATCAATAATATATTTTTAATGTAAGTTTGTTTCTCCTTATGCAGGCCTGGTAAGCTAAGCAAGGCATGCCAGGCCTAATAAGTTCTGCTCGTGGTTTTTCATCCCATCCGTAATGTACCTCTTGACTCTTTAGTAAACACTGTTTATTATAAATACAGTTATGAGTATAGAAGAGAGAAAACAACGGGAAAAGGCGGCCCTGCAGCACAAAATTATTCAGGCAGCTTCGGAATTGATCTCCAAAAGGGGACACGAGAATGTAAGCATCCGCCAAATAGCTGAGGCTGTGGAGTACTCCCCGCGCACAATTTACCTCTATTTCCGCGACAAGGAGCACCTCCTGCAGGAGGTAGTCGAAGCGGGGTTCAAAAGAACCCTGGAGTTGCGGTCCCGGGAAGCAGAGCACGTGCCCGCATCTCCCTCCGCTCTGATACGTCAGCGTTTAGAGGCCCATATTTACTCCGCCCTCGCCCATCCCAATTTCTACCGGGCGGTGGTTACCCTGATTTTTGATAAGGGGTATAGCCCGGGGCCGGCCCAGCAAAAGATTATCGACCAGACTAAAACCGACATTGCCAGCTGCCTGCCGCCGGAACGTACCACGGATACAGAAATCGAAAACCACAGCAGGATAGTCTTTGCCTCAGTTCGGGGTTTTTCACTTTCACTGCTGAAAATAAACGACTCCCTCAGCGACCAAGAACGGGGGGAACTCATCAACGATTTTATAAACTTTATTGAACAGGGATTACAAATCCAGGAGGACACATGAAAACACTTATTGCGTATGCCGGACGAAGGGGCAGTACTAAAAAAATGGCAGAACGGATAGCCGGTCAAATAGGTACTGATGCGGAGCTTGTGAATCTGCTAAAACAACCAGCCCCGGTTCTGACAGAGTTCGACCATGTCATTTTAGGCGGCTCTATTCTGGCCGGCTCGGTACCCAAGGCCATGCAAATTTTTATTAAACAAGAAAAAGAAATGCTGCTTTCCAAAAAATTGAGTATTTTTCTCTGCTGTCTGATGGAAGAGCAGATTGACCAGTACTTTAGCCGCAACTTTCCAGAACCCCTCTATTCGCACGCCGAGCAGAAAACATGGCTTGGGGGAGAGCTCGTGCTGGGGGATCATAATTTTATCGTCAGAAATATGCTGAAAAAGATTATCGGCAAAAATGAAGATATCCACAGCCTCAACTGGACAGCGGCGGACCAACTGGCAGCAGCCGCAGGTACAGCTGCAGCGACAGTCAAATAGGAGTACGGAGATGAAGCTAAAAACAGCTCTTCTGCTGAGCATCAGTATAGTTGTACTTTTAATGCTGGGCGGCTGCAGTGCTATGTCAAGAATGGACGAAACTAAATCTCTTACCATCACCACCCCACATTATGATAAGCTGCCCGACGGCACATATCGGGGCGCCTATGACGGGGGCTTAGTGATTGCAGAGGTCGCAGTTAGCATTCATGCAAGGACCATTCAATCGGTCGAGTTACTGCGCCACGACCACGGACGAGGGGCGGAGGCCGAAAAAATTGTAGATGCTATAGTGGAGACACAATCCCTGGAGGTAGAAGTGATCAGCGGAGCGACCGTGAGCAGCAAAGCCATCTTACGGGCTGCCGAAAACGCCCTCAGAGAAAACGCCCCCAGAACAGAAAATTAGGAGCTTCCGGAGGCCCCAAGCTCCTGGTCGATCTCTTCTAGGCGCTGATTCAGTTTCGCTATGGTGTTCATTATTCGCTGTTTTTCTTTGGATAATGCCTCCGCCGGATCTTCCGCCGCAGGGGAACTGCGCTTAGGAGAGAACTCTTCCCTCAGCATATCCTGACTATAGCCGGTCTTTAGGGCCTGCAGGGCCTCCTGCTGCTCCTCTGGAGTTTTTAGTTGGACCACCGCCTTCATACCGTCATAACCTATCTCCGCCGGCAGTTCCGCCTTTGAAACCTGCACCATCCGCTTCATCTCGCGGCGGTCGAGCTGAAGCACCCGGTCTACGTAATCCTCGAAGCGGGCACCCGACTCTTCGCATAATTCTTGCGCCTGGTGCAGCACCTTGCCAAACTCCTGCATCAGGTTTCCGTGGGGAGTTATAAAGCGCGAACGGATCTCTGCGGTCAGCTTAATAAAGCGCGGATCCTGCTCAAAGATGTTCACATACAGCCCCTGCTGCTCGGCCTTATTCAATAAGCTGTGGAACAGGCTCCAGAACCTCCGGGTATGGGAACGGCTGCTCTTAGGCGGAAGGGCAGAGCAAAAATGCAGGTGGTGGGCATATTCATGGATAGCGGTGTAGATCAGAAGGTTTTCACTCTTAAAGTTTTTATTATGCAGTACAATCGCCCGCTCTTCCGGTTTATATAAGCCGTTTACCTTGCGGCTCTCTTTACCCGAAAGAACTACGGAAAAATACTCATCGCAGGGCTCGATCTGCAGCAGGAGGGCTTTAATTTGGTCAGAGTTCATGGGCCTATTCTGCAGGAAAAAAGGGCTTTGAGCAAGAAAGGGAGACGGAGATTCGATTCAAGTACAAAAACCAGCTGGCCAGGGGCCGCATATTCAGAGGTGCCCGGAACTGGCGCCGGCCGTCCCAGGCAGCGGGGCTGCGAAACTGCAGGCCCGAATCGCGGTACAGTGTATGAACCATCGCATCGGCAACCTCACCTGCCTCTCGGGGGAAGCCGTAAAAATCCAGCATCCCCGCATAGGCCCAGGCGGAACCCACAATTACTTCACCCAGCTGCAGGTCCTCTCCCCCGTCCCGGGCATACTCTTCTCCCGAAGGATGAGAGACTAGCAGCGGGCCAACCCGCCCCCCTTCATACCCGCAATAGTTGTACCGGTACACCGCCAGCAGGTGACTGCGAACCCGCTCTGTCGGTACTATATGCAGACCGGCCAGCTCGGCCAGGTAAATGCCAAACAAGGCATCTGTCTGCAGCGCGTATTTATATTTTCCCCGGCTGCAGCTGTTGAAATACTCACCATTCCACAGCTCCCGCTGATACGCTGCGGTCGCTAATCGCAGAAACCGCCGGTACTCTGCCGCCTTACCGGAACCAAACTCGTCGCTGAGGGCGGCCATCACCGCTAATGCGGCCATCGAGAGACCGCCGCTGTAGGCCCCTATACCGCTCAAGGACAGGGCGTCCCAGGTTGAATCCCCAAACTCGCCATGCTCGGGCAGCCCGTCGCCGTCGTGATCCTGTCCAATCATGTAATCCGCCGCCCTGACAAGAATCTCCCACTCTCCCCGCTCGATTTTATGCCCGCTGCAGCGGCGAAAGAGGTAGAAGCTCGCAATAAAGGCCGGATTATGGTCGAGCCAGACATTTGGATCGTCCCTCCAGGAATAACCGTTTAGGTCATGCCAGGGATCCTCCATTGCGCTGCCCAGATCGTGGGGAATCTTCCCCGCTGTAAGCACCCGGCGCCGCTCGGCGGGCCGGTAAATCATACGGGTCCTCTCGTCCTGCAGGTCTACCGCCCGCAGGTAATCCTCAAACACCCCCTCCGCCAAATTCGGCCATCCCGACAAGAAGGCCGGAAAAGCGTACACCCAAAGATCGAAGGTGTTGTAATAGTAATAACCAGTGTCAAAGCCCTCTAACAGGGCAAAATGGGGTCCACCACCCAAAACCGGTTTGACATCTCCTTTGGCGCCCGACACCCAAGCCGTACCGCCTCCCACAAAAAAATATAGATCATTTATCAGTACCCCGGCGATACCCCTATCGACGTTTCCACCAGCCAGCTGCCGGTGGATCTGCTGCTGCCATTTTTCGATGCGCCCTTGCCACTCATCCTTGTGAGTAAGTGCAAAGGTTGCAATGTCTGCAGCATTCCGTCCCTCCCCACCGAACCTTTTACAATAAGCCCGCCGCCAGGTTCGCCCTCCACCAAACTCAACCAGCGGTAAATCATGGACCAGCAAAAAATGTGCATGCTCTGTGTGTTGTGCCTGCACTGTGCAGCGGCTCGCCACCGCCGAACCAATTCCCTCGTGGCAGCGGGCGGTCCAACTCTCCTCACTTTCCGGCAGCTTGCCGTGGTCTGCAAAATACTTCACCACCCAGGGAAAGGTATACGGTTGGGCTTCGGTGGCGGCACCGGTTCCATTCGCCTCTGTCTTAAAGGTAAGCTCCCTGGAGAAGACAGTCTTCGGAGCCGCTCTGCGAAGCTCCTCCTCATCATCAACCTTATCGCCATAGGAGTAGGCACAGAGCAGCACCTCCCCCTCCATATCACGCTCCACCGGCCTATCGGGATTTCTGGTTTGTACCACCACGCTGCTGAGAAGGGGGGTACTAGGAAGCTTGGTGCTGAGGGCCTCTGCCCCTGAGGAGGAAACTGAGGAGGAAACTGAGGAGGAAATTTCAGTCGGCAGATTGATATTGCCATAGTTACTGCGGGCCGGCCAGGAACAGACTGTCTGCTGTTCACTTGCATCCTGGGCTTGCCGCCAACCAAGCTGATTCGGCCAAAAAAGGGCCGCCCCGGTTTCAAGCTCGGAATCAGTACGGTTGTGAAGCTCTACATCGATATATATTACCGGGAGTGCGGCGGCTTCAAGTTTCTCCGGGACAAGGTCCTCCGGGACAAGGTCCTCCGGGACAAGG
>JAWLDZ010000038.1:0-11055 GCA_041686355.1 Spirochaetaceae bacterium | reverse complement strand
CTCCGGGACAAGGTCCTCCGGGACAAGGTCCTCCGGGACAAGGGGTGAAAAAAAACGAACGTACAAGTCCATCGGCATATCCGGCGCAGAGTAGTGTTCGATAGTAAAAGGGAACAGGACCCCAACCTGCAGCTGGGATTCTTTCATCGCCTGCACTCCCTCCACTTCAGGGTCCTGCAGCGACAACACCCGACATTGGGCCGGCAGGTCCTTTAGCTTCCACCACACCAGCAGGGCTGCCGTAGGAATAGCGCGCCAAGCATGATACCCCGGCTGTAGATGCCATCGGTTAAAGCTGCCGGTAAAACTGCGACTGAACGCCGGAGCTCCTATGCCGCCATAGAAAGGTCCGCTGAAGGGGCCGTCATCATGGGCTCCCGGCTTGGGAGTATAAGCACTGTAAACCTGTCCAAATTGTATGTACCGCTCAAATTTAAGTGCAAGATCCATTCAAAACGCCCCTCACGTACACAGCCCCGGCATCATCTAAATTGGTAATACCGGGGCTGCTCCGTCTATACAGATATTTTGAGATTTTGTTAATTTAATAAGAAGATAGCTGAGTGCTGTATCCCTGCTTGTGGTCCAGCAGCTCCCCCTTTATGCCTGAGTCTTCAGTTTCGTTGGTCCATTCATACTTCACCAGATCCCCCGGCACATCACTATCAATCCACCACTCGTAGCGCACCTCGTAGGTTTCACTCTCACCCTCAGCATCCTCAGTACTATATACATCCACAAAGCGCACATGGTCAGCAGTATACGTACCGGCGGGAACTTTAATCTTTTCTGTGCCGATAATATGATCCTGATAATCACCTCTATAGAAGGCCGCCTCGTACGCATCTACCGTGGACTCCTGCTCTGTATCTTCAGTATTTTCACTCTCATCTGCCTCCTCAGAAGTATCAGGCTTCCATTCACGTATCTTCTGAGTTTCCGGGTCCCGATAGCGGAATATGAGCATGTCATATTCATCATCGAGTAAGCTTTCGGATACCAATTCACTGCCCTCTTCATCACTGTAGCGCAGCAGCCACCATGTATGGCCTTCAGCGGTGCGCTTTAACAGCGCCCGTTCGATTTCAATACTCTCCTCTTCCTCCGGATTATCTCGATCTATCGCTGTTACCTTCCAGACTACTCCCTCTCCTTCTGAAAAGTCGGAATACCCGTGTACGTATCCACCTGCAAAAAAGGCCTGTGAATAAACCAACGCAGCGATCATACCATCTTCTAGAGCCCCTATCCCAACTGCATCTGCAACTGCCTGGTTCGCTGATGCTTTTGTCTGAGATACCTTACCATCTACCAGGCCGGCCGTAGAATTTATAGAATCAAAAACCGACATACAGCTGCTTAGCAGCATAAGTGCTGCTGCAATCAACATCGTCCATAGAAACACACGCCTTTGTCTCACGGTACACTCCCCCTAACCATTTCAAAATTTCAAATTATTCTAACAAATAGTAGCACCGAAGTTGTATATGTACAACTTTTTTTACACGTATCCCTGATCAATCATAGCCTGGGCTACTTTAATAAAGCCTGCAATATTTGCTCCGTCCACATAGTTATGGGGTTCACTATAACGCTCGGCATGTTCAACACTCATACTATGAATTCGAGTCATAATCTTCAGCAGTTCATCGTCAACCTTTTGGCGGGACCATGCAATCCGTGATCCATTCTGTGCCATCTCCAGCCCCGAGACTGCTACTCCCCCGGCGTTAGCCGCCTTCGCTGGGGCATACAGAATTCCCTTGTCCAAGAATAGATCAACCCCTTCTATGCAGGTCGGCATGTTAGCCCCCTCAGCTACCATGGTAACCCCATTGTGAATCAAGTTCTGAGCATCTGTGAGGTTGATCTCATTTTGGGTTGCACAGGGAAATGCGCAGTCGGCAGCGTGGTTCCAAAGCGGATTTTGCTCACTTACATCCGGGTTATGGTGGTACTCGGCATTTGGGTATTTTTCTTTGTACTCTCCAATTCGACCGCGTCGGAAATTCTTTAACTCCTTCACATATTCCAACTTTTCACGGTCAATACCGTCACCGTCAAATATATAACCGGAAGAGTCGGAGAGAGTGACGACCTTTGCCCCTAGTTCAAGAAGCTTTTCTACCGTAAACTGGGCCACATTTCCCGAGCCGGAGACCAAACAGGTTTTTCCTTCAAAGCTCTCCTCTCTCGTCTCAAGCATTCTGGAAGCGAAATAAACTAAACCGTAACCGGTTGCCTCCGGACGTAGGAAAGAGCCTCCCCATCCGGTACCTTTTCCGGTAAGGGCTCCGGTAAATTGATTCTTCAAACGCTTGTATTGTCCGAACAGATATCCAATTTCACGCCCTCCGACTCCTATATCTCCAGCCGGAACATCAGTGGTCTCCCCGATATGTCTGTAGAGCTCACTCATGAAACTCTGACAGAAGCGCATTACCTCAAGGTCGCTTTTACCTTTTGGATCAAAATCTGAACCGCCTTTTCCTCCACCCAAACTGAGACTGGTGAGACTGTTTTTAAACACCTGTTCAAAAGCCAGAAACTTCATAATGCTTAAATTCACCGATGGATGAAACCGCAGCCCCCCCTTATACGGACCAATGGCACTGCTCATCTCAACTCGGTAACCCCGGTTAATCTGCAGCTGCTCATTTTCGTCCACCCAGGGAACCCTAAACATGACCACCCGCTCAGGCTCGATCATCCGTTCCAGTACTTTGTGATAGATGAAATCAGGAAACGAATCCATTACTTTTTCGATTGACCGGAACACCTCTGTAACCGCCTGATGAAATTCCATCTCATGCGGATTTTTCTGTACGGCAGAGTTTAGAATTGGTTCAATGCTGACAAACATAAGACCACCTTTTGTTTCTATCTGTAGTATCAACAGATTACAAAAAAATAAATTCTTTTTAAAGCTGCCGGATAGGACAATAGAATCGATTAATGAAAAGATCTTGCGTATTATTCACGATATCAAATATAGTTTAATTTACTTAACAAATTAAATTTTTGTATGTATAATGAGTCATACTAATTGTCTAATTAGGAGGAAGAGAAATGCATACCGGAAGAAATATTAAGGCCATGCGTGAGGCAAAATCAATCAGTAGGGATACCCTCGCAGAAGAAGTGGGCAAGGAACCGCAGTTTATTGAACAAATTGAAGAACATGAATATGAGGCACCGATTTCAGTACTGCTGAAAATTGCATCGGTATTGGGGACGGACATATCGGCACTGATATATGGAAAGGAGTTTAAAGAAAAGTCGGTCATAGTCACCGATAAGAACTCACGGATGAAGGTAGAGCGAAAACGTGATTTTGATTATGAAAATTTGGCACCCTACTACAGCGGACGCCACATGGAGCCTTTTCTGGTCGATGTATACCCGGTTAAGGACGATACCCTCGAATACTCAACCCACGAAGGCGAGGAATTTCACTATGTAATGGAAGGCACTCTGCGAATTATTGTAGATGGAAAGGAACACATCCTCAATCAGGGGGACTCCATCTATTTCGATTCATCCCTGCCCCACGCGCTTTCAGCAATTGGTGACAAAGCTAAGCTCCTGGCAGCTATTTATCATTCTACCTCAATGTCCCATGTCACCCGCAGTCAAAAAATGAACGATCTTATCACTGCAGCCCGACACCTCGGCGGCATGAAGGTTGTCATAGTAGTACCGAACGAAACCGCAGTAGAGGCGGTAAATCGGGCTATCGAAGAGCAGGTAATCAGCGAGGCGCTTCTGGTCGGTAACAGTAAAGACTTACCCGCTGAGTATAGATCTCACAAAGACCGTTATCAGATCATTGATGTTGAAGCTGGAGAGAACTTTGAAATGCGCTGCGCTCAAAAAGCGGTAGAACTCATTCGGGCCGGTGAGGGTCACATGATGATGAAGGGCAATATAAATACTGCGGTTTTCATGAAAGCCGTTCTAAATAAGGAAAAGGGAATTGGTTCCGGCCGCCGCCTCTCATTAGTCAGTATTTTCGAACTACCAAAACTAAGCCGTCTGGTATTTCTCACAGATCCCGGCATCAATCCCGCACTCACCGGAAAAAAAGATATAAAAACAAGCATGGACATCATTCTCAATGCAATTGATGTAGCCAAGAGCATGGGAGTACACCGTCCGAAGGTGGCTATCCTCGATGCAAACGAAGTGCCCTCGGAAAAGGTTCCCTCCAGCATGATAGCAAAAGAGCTGTCGGAGATGGAATGGGAGGACGCGGAGGTGTACGGACCACTCTCATACGATCTGGCGCTCTACGAAGAGTCGGCCCGGCACAAGGGAATTACCGATAATCCGGTGGCCGGTAAAGCCGATATTTTAATTGTACCTCATATTTCAGGAGGAAATTTCTTATACAAAGCCTGGGCGATGACTATGTCAGCGGATGTAGCTAATGTTGTCCTGGGAGCACAGGTACCGCTTATCATTACCAGCCGCAGTGATAATGATTTGACCAAGTTCCTTACTTTGTGCGCCAGCGCGGTCTACAGCGCTCACAAATTTACATAAAGATGACTTTTTATAAACATATATAGAGAATTTGACACAGCCACATTTTCAGTCCATTATGTGAGGTTATTATGGATACAACACTGACTCTCTTAATAGTTTTACTGGGCAGCGCAGTAGCGCTTGTCTACGCTGCTCTCAAAACCCGTTGGATTTATGGGCAACCGGTAGAAGATGCAAAGCTAAAGCGAATCAGCGGTTACGTACAGGAAGGTGCAATGGCCTTTCTGGGACGTGAGTACCGCGCTTTAATAGCATTCGTTATAGTCGTTGCACTTTTACTGTTCGTGGCTAATCAGGGTGCATTACGGTTTCAGGCTTTCTCATTCCTCGGAGGGGCTGGGGCTTCGGCTTTGGCAGGTTATATAGGCATGAAAGTGGCCACCGCTTCAAACGGCCGCACCACCCATGCTGCGCAAGAGGGCATCAACCCCGCCCTTAAAATCGCCTTTAGCGGCGGGAGCGTCATGGGTATGAGCGTAGTCGGTTTAGCGCTAATGGGCATTGGTCTGGTCATGCTGATAGGAGTTGCGCTGCTTGGCGACTCGATACCGATCGTGCAGAAGACGATACTACCGGTACTCTCCGGTTTCTCTCTGGGAGCCTCCTCAATGGCCCTCTTCGCCAGGGTCGGAGGCGGTATCTTTACCAAAGCCGCGGATGTAGGGGCCGACCTCGTCGGGAAGGTCGAGGCCGGAATTCCGGAAGATGACCACCGTAATCCAGCGGTTATTGCTGATAACGTCGGCGACAATGTGGGCGATGTAGCCGGCATGGGAGCCGACCTATTTGAGTCGTACGTAGGTTCGATTGTAGGGTCAATGATATTGGGAGTAGCTGTTGCCGGTCCGATCGAACTGAAATACCGCACGCTACTGTTTCCGCTGGTATTGGCCGTCATCGGTATTATCGCCTCAATAATTGGTGTCAGCTTCGTACGAATTAAACCCGGAAAATCTCCACAGGTTGCCCTCAATGCCGGAACCTTCGGAGCAGCCGGAATTGCTGCGGTGATGGCATTTGGAGCGGCAATGTTTGTCATCGGAGGTGCCCCAAGTACAGCCGGAAGCACGGTTGACTTCGCAGCGAATCCCTACCGAGTTTTCTTTTCAGCTCTGGTCGGGATGGCGGCCGGAACATCATTAGGGCTGCTGACTGAGTACTTTACCGGTACTGGTAAAGGACCGGTAGAAGCAATTGTACGGGCCAGCGAGACCGGTACCGCGACGAATATTATCACCGGAATAGGTATGGGCATGCTGTCCAGCTTCCCTTCGGTTATTTTTATAATTATAGCCATTTTAGGCGGTTCAGCATTAGCCGGCCTGTATGGAATTGCGATTGCTGCACTCGGGATGCTGATGACCCTTGGAATTCAGTTGGCGGTAGATGCGTACGGTCCGATTGCCGATAATGCCGGTGGATTGGCTGAAATGGCCGAGTTTCCTCCGGAGGTCCGAAAAATAACCGATAAATTGGATGCCGTAGGAAATACCACAGCCGCCATCGGAAAAGGCTTTGCCATCGGTTCGGCGGCCCTCACCTCTATTATACTCTTTACCGCTTTTCGTCAGGAAGTAGGCATTGAAGTAATTGATTTAATGGAGGTGGACGTACTTGTAGGTGTCCTGCTTGGGGCGGTTATCCCTTATCTCTTTTCATCAATGGCGATGAACGCCATCGGCGATGCCGCTTTCGCGATGATTGAAGAGGTTCGACGCCAGTTCCGAGAAAAACCCGGGATTCTGACTGAAGACGTGGAACCGGATTACCGACGTTGTATAGATATCAGTACCAGTGCTGCATTGAAAAAAATGATGCTTCCTGGTATTGTGGCAGCAGCCACTCCAGTACTAATCGGCTTCATCGGAGGTATTCATATGCTGGCCGGTTTACTGATTGGGGTAACTTCTTCAGGTGTAGTACTTGCAATCTTCATGGCCAATACCGGAGGCGCATGGGATAATGCAAAAAAAATGATTGAAGAGAGAGAAATCAATGGGAAAGGTTCCGATGCACATAAAGCTTCAGTGGTTGGAGACACCGTGGGCGACCCTTTTAAAGATACAGCAGGTCCTGCACTTAACATATTAATTAAGCTAATGGCGGTAGTGTCGCTGGTAATAGCCCCGATGCTCAAGTCGTTTTTTGGAGGCTGAAAGAATGGAATATAAGAAACGTTTATATTTAATACTGCACCCTAATCTGGCCTTAGTTGGTTCACAGCTCAGCCCCGAGCAGTTTGCCGACCATTATACCTCCGGCTCATCCCGGTACTACAGTGGAAAAGTAATCTTCGCCGGAATAGATGTCGACTTTCGTCATCCCTACTTTCCTATTGAAGAGATGCTCAACGAACTTGTTCCCCACGAGGACGACCGTCCTAAGTCCACCAAATTTATCTCCAGCCACCGTGTGCTTGAGCATATGGATTTTGATGCAATTCAAACTCTCCACCTGGTAAATCCGGAAGGCGATGTGCTGTCACTGGAACCGGAGCCGTTTCGTTGTCCGAATGAAGAGAGTAACGAGATTAGGATCTATGCTGAGATGGCCCCCCTGCGCATGTTGGTATTAAGCGATTATAACGTACGAGAGTTCAGTTCTTATATCACTTCTCCGAATAATCCAAAGGGAGCCCCTTCGTTATTCTTTACCCAAATTGACCTGGAAATTGAAAAGTTTATCGAAGAGTTCGAAAAGCACCCTTTTAAGGAAACTCCTATTAAGAGCATCCATCCATCCCGCCTGCGTGATTCATATTTGGAGCTGAAGAATTCACCCTCCAAACATACCAAAGGGCTCTGTCTCGACAGTTCAATTGATCAAAGCTCCTACAAATATATTCGCGAGGGCTTCACTTTCGCCTCGCAAAAGCAAACTAAATGCTTTTATATGCCCTCCTTAGAGCAAATTGAGCGGGAGAACTACCGCTTCTGGAAACACATGTAGACTGAAAATATCGATAATAGGAACAGCCCTGGATGGGGCTGCTTTTTTTTCTTCGAACCTATTCAAACAGCATCAAAATTTAAATTTCTCCAAGGCTCAGGTCTCCCGTAATTTTAAAGGTGCGTCCATCGCGGTATACCTGCAGGTCTCTCTCAGGAAAGTACTCTGCAAGCTTCGCCCTGATAAAGTGAACCGCGTCGTCTTCTATCTCCTCTTCTTTTTTATCAGGCACATCAGACAGGGTCACCATATCAACATCGAGCACATACCCACGTCCATGTTCACTTCCGTATCCAGCCGTAAAAGAGGCTCCCACATTAAACAATCCGTCGGATTGCCTATTTCCGGTTTCTCCCCGTTTTGCACGGGACGGATGCAATGGATACATTCCGCCGTATTTCTCTTCAAGATAGTCGTCTGCAGCATCAAATACGGCTTTTAACCTCTTATCAAAACGTGCTACTGCATGATGCTCCATTCCTTTAACTCCTTCAATATGCTTTCTGCATCTAAAGTAGTAAATACCGGCATGCTAGGCAACCTTCATGGCAGCCCACTTTTTCCACTGGTACCACTGCTCCGGAAAACGGCTGACATATTTCTGCCTTAAAATTCAAACCACTTCTAAGAGCAGAGTTGCTTTCATTCTTCAGAATTTTTATTCTGCTTCCCTTGAGTCTTCTTTTTGGTCTTCTTTTGCTTCTCCGGCCGGCTTTCACTGTTCAGTCGCGAAATCAGGTTTTTGTACTTGTCCTGAATGTACTGTCGCTTTACCTTTAGGGTTTGAGTGAGCTCCCGACCAATAGTAAACTCGTTTTTCACCGGTAGAATATTTGATACAAACTCAAAGGGCTTAAAGCCGTGCTCTTTGCTTATCAGGTTATTCACTTCCCGCATAAGAGTAGCATTGATTTTATCATTCTCTATTGAATAGGCGCCTTCAGTGGGAACCTCGTAGTCGGTCACCTTCAGCTCCTCGGCTAAGCGCATCAACTCATCCGGGTTTACCGCCACCAGAGCGGTAAGCTGCTTCCGGTCCTGACCTAGAAGCACGGCGTGATCAATATAGGCACTCTCTTTTATCTTGTCTTCAATGCGCTCCGGTTCTACATTCTCACCGCCCATCAGCACGATGGTATCCTTCGCACGTCCGGCGATAATGTACTCTCCATTCTCCGACTGAATAGCCAAATCACCGGTATTCAGCCACCCCTCATCGTCTATCATTTTGGCGGTAGCTTCGGGGTTTTTATAGTAGCCCTGCATGACCTGCGGACCTCGTACATACAAAACCCCCTTTTCGCCTACTTCCGCCAGAGTCCCGTCCTCCCTGCGAACCTGTACCTCAGTGTTTACAAAGGGGTGACCCGTAGATCCGAAGGTATTACAGCCGAAGGTACGGGATAAAATACCCGGCGCGCATTCAGTCATGCCGTACGCATTTACTATGTTGATGCCGATCGAATTAAACAGCTCGTCCAAATATTTCGGTAATGCCCCGGCTCCTGAGGTAGCTCCGCGTAAATTACCGCCTACCTTATCACGAAAGGGGGTGAACATTTTATGTGCCAACAGATGTCCCGGATACATAAGCCCTGCCAGCACTGCGTGAAACAGCCAGGAAGCAGCCTTACGCAGTTTCCCGCGCTTTTTCAGAGAAATATAGCCGCCCTTCAGGTAGATTCGAGAAGAGAGAAACAGCTGGTTGATTTTAATGAAAGTAAAAATCAGGTACCGCTTGGCTGCCGGCATAGTACTCAAGGCTTTGATCAATTTCTGATAGATGGACTCCCATACCCGGGGTACGGAGATGATGATCTCAGGCTTCTCCTCCTGCAGATCGGCGGCGAAACGCTTGGCGGAGGAATAAATAATAGTAACACCGGTGGAGAGGCCGCAATATTCAAAGGCCCGCTCATACACATGCCAGGAAGGCAGCATAACCACTGTCTTCTCACCCTTGTTCGGATCAATCTCCAGGCGGGGAGTATTCGCTATGACGTTCTGCATGAAGTTGCGGTGAGTCAGGACAACCCCTTTGGGGTTACCGGTGGTGCCGGAGGTGTAGACAATGGTCATCACATCATCCAGAGAAATACGCGCCCGCAGCGCATCGAACCATTGGGGATCAGATTTCAGTTCCTCACGCCCTTTTGCAACTACCTCGGAATAAGAGGCAACCTTCTTTTTCACATTGCTCGGAAGGTCATTAAGGGGAGCCTCATCAATGAGTATAATCTGCCGACAGGTATCCCAGTTTTCCTTGGTAAAGTGTTCCAATAGATCTTTTAACTGTGAGTACTGCTCAATTATCAGAAAGCTTGAATCGGAGTGTTGAAAAATGAACTGGACCTCCTCCGGCGAGGTATCCGAGCCGCGGGGTACACTGACGGCTCCAACGGCTATTAATGCGAAGTCGGTTACCGACCACTCATAACGGTTATTTACAAAAAAGCCAACTTTTTCACCAGCCTTCAGCTTATATGCAGACAGTCCGGCGGCAAACTCCTGAATTTCCCGACTAAACTCTTTATATGTATGGGTAGTCACCTGATCTTTACTTTTCATTTTATGAGAAATACGGTTTGGAAAACTGTCAGCCGTTTCAAAGGGAATATCGATGATGGTACGAGCCATAATGCCTCCTCGCTCCTAATATAGTTTAAATATACTAGATACAGAGCTGATAGTATAGACAGGAAAAAATATAGAGAAAGATCTTAACCTTTCTTCTCAAAGTAGAGGTCACCGAACCTGTGTGCCTCGGCCAGTAAGAGGCGGAAGCCCCGTCTGCGCAGAAAGCTAATAGCTTCATCTTTCAGTGCCGGACTGTGCCACTCAAGTACAATTCGGGCGGCCATGCGAAGGACCTCCTGCGCACCCTGCAGCACATCAATTTCAGATCCCTCTACATCGATCTTAATTAAATCCACCGTCTTGAAACCGGCAGCTCGGCATATCTCATCTAGACTGAATGCCTCGACCAGCTCTTTCTGTAGACTGGAGGGCTTGATCCAGGACTGATCTAGTTGACTAATATGCTCCGAGGAAAGGGTCGACACTTGGGAGTGCCGAAACATTTCCACATAGCGATGATCCGCGGCAGCCGCTGCATGCACCGGATACACGCGACTGCGGGTACAGTGGTTCAAGGCCAGATTGGTGGTAAGCATTTGATGGGTTGAGCTGATCGGTTCAACAGAGAGTACTCCTGCATCCGGATTTTGGTGCTTCATACAAAGGGTGTAAAAACCCTCGTTGGCCCCGATATCAAGAATAGCAGCATTCTCTCCTCCCCGAAAACCGGGAAGGCCCATGTGGGCAGAATCAATCCACAAGTCGATCAATGTATCTATTGAAGCCGGCGCATACTCCATATTCAATCTGAAAGTAAGACCGGCTAAATGCAAATCCTGCAGCTCCTCCTCTGCCCGCGTAAACGATCCGCTGATGGGACTTTTTTTATTGCCCATTATTGCCCGTCGCTTTGCTTCAATTCGATCTATTAAGTGAATGTCTTCATCGGCAGCGGCCAGAGCTTTGAGCTGTTTTATTTTT
>JAWLDZ010000037.1:0-22029 GCA_041686355.1 Spirochaetaceae bacterium | reverse complement strand
GTCCAGAATTTGCACGCTTTTGTATTGCGCCGCCCCCGGAAGCACCAGGCCCGTCCACGGGTGCAGCTGGTCGGATGGCTGGGAGAGGTGAATTGCAAGTCCGGTTCCGGCGCCATTTTCTGCCCGACTATAGGCTGTGCTGGTGGTGGTACGAAGCTTGGTGATCTGCAGCCGGTGGCGGGCCCGCCAGAAATCGCCGAACTCCTCGATGCTGCCCATCCAGGCGTCGAGGCTGTGGGCGTATTCCATCAGCTCGCGCTGGGCTTCGAGTTTATAGGTCTTGCTGCGGCTGTCGGAGGGGTGGATCAACAGTACGCTGATGGTCTCGTTGTCGGCGTGGGCTTTGAGCACCTGCTTCCATTGACGGACTGCGGACTGTCGATTTTCTGGGCTAAGGTACCCTACCGCATCATCAAAGGTGACCGGGATTTCTATGATGTTGGATTCTTCAGCCCCCGGCTGTCGCTGGGGCAGGGCAAAGTAGGGAAAGGTGGTCAGTACATCATTAGCGGAGAAAGAGGAGTCGTATTTATAGCCGGCGGCCTCCAGGATGGAGATAAGTTCCGGCGGAAAAGCCAGGTAACCGGCTCGAAAGCTGACGGTGTTTTGCTGCGGCACATCACGGTCGAGCAGCTGCTTGCTCACCCGTACCTCGCCGTTCACGGTAATCTGATTCTGCGGAGAATACGAGTCGAAATCGACCTGCGGGGTGCCGGCCGGTGCTTCATCAAACTCGAGGGCATGGGCTACAGTGTGCGAGCCGAGCTCGTGTCCGCGGCGGGCCAGCTCTCGGTTCGCCCGCTGGTTGACGGGTACGGAGTAGTAGGCGATGTCCATCCAGTTTTCGTAGTACTTGGTGTGAATAAAAAAGGTGCTGTGGGCGCCGAACTCCTCGGCCAGGGCAGCAAACTTAAGGGAATCAACAAAAGAGGTCTGGGCATCCACGTCGTGGGAGAGCAGCAGGGCGGTGGGGCGGGCTTGGGGAACCGCACTTTTGTAGACTGCCAGCGGAACCGTATCCTCGTACAGCGCCTTTATCAGCAGCATGACCACATCCGCTGATGGTTCGACCGTGTTTACAAAGGTTCGCTGGGCCTCGTAATCGCCGCCGGTCTGCGGCAGCAGGACCGACTCGGCCAGGCTCAGGCCAAAGTGGTAGACAATGCCCCGGCCGTAGTAGTTGCGCAGCATTCCTGCACTGCCGTCCTCAAAGCGGGCCAGCACTTCGGACATGCCATCGGGCTGTGCGCCGTGGGACCAGATGACCTCGTTGTACACCTGTTTCTTCCCGTTGCCCAGCGAAATCTCGCGTTCCCGCGGATGATCGATGTAGGCAAAGGCCGGCTCCCGACCGAGAAACTCCTTGCTGAACTCCAGTCGGGTACGGTGTTTGTTGGAATCGATGCTTCCGATTCCCAGCAGGGGATGGAGCTCCGAGCCCGCCCTTCCGGGCACAAACAGCACTCCGCCGTTTTCCACATAGTTGTATAGTGCCTCTCGCCACACCGTATCCAGCTGTGCATTGGAGGGGGCGGAGGCCATGATGATGAGGGGATAGTCGGCCATTTCTCGGGGCGATTGGATAAAGCGATAGGGAAGCCCCTGTATCTCGGCGATGCGGCGCAGGGCAAATTTGGAGATGTCCGCAGCCAGGCCTGCTTTGGGCTCACTATTCTTTCTGCTTTGACCTGCTTCTTCGGGGGTGCCGGTTTTTATAGTTTTACCGGATTCTCCCAGAGGTGCGAGTAATCCCAGGGTAAACTGCCCGTCCCTGGCTCCGTCCCTGGCTACGGACCAGCCTGCCCCGGACAATCCGGCTTTGTCTGTTGTCCAGTCTGCCTCGTCTGTCGTCCAGCCGGTCTTGTCTTCCGTCCAGGCGGGGGCGGACGAAAAACTGAGCAGCAGCACAAGCATCAATGCAGCTGTCAACTGTTTCATTCATAACTCCAGAAGAGTGATCGGTTCAGCGGATCGAGGAGGTTTTCGATTGCAATTACCAGCCAGGCGGTCGAGGCTACCGAGGGGTAGGTGCTGAACTGGTGGGGTACTTCCAGGGATGCGTACTGCACCGCTCCGTTTTCGGTGTACTCCCGGGCGGCGTCGATAATCTGCAGGGCCGCCTCGTACCGGCCGGCTTTAATTAGGGCGGTGGCCATTCCCAGGGAGCCCTCGGGCCATGCGATATCTAACTGGTTCCAGGTTATATCCGGATCATTAAAGTAGGACTGCGAGACCTGCGGATCGAGAAAGACCTGATCCGCCGCATAGGGGCGATAGTGGCCGCTTCTCTCCAGCTGAAAGCGTTCGATTCCAGCTGAAAGTGCTGCATCGGCTTTATCCGGGTATCCGGCCTGGCGCAGGAATATCGAGCCCCAGGAGGCTGTGTCCAGGGGTAGGACGGTATCGCGACGGCCTGTCTCCTTGATTCCCTGGATCAGTTGCCGGCGCTCCTCATCCCACAGCGAAAGCAGCCCTTCGGCTACCATTTCAGCTCCCCGCTGGTAGCGTGTGCCACCGGTTAGCAGTGCCAGGTCGCGGAACAGAAAGTAGGCATCGATGTTGTGTTCGGTGCTGGCCCAGCCGATCTGCTCATCGCTGTACTCCGAGCTTACCGAACCGTCGTTTTCGGCCTTCAGATTGTAGGTTCCCTGACCACCGGTTATTAAACCGTAGCGGGGGTCCTCCCGGTCGGTGATTTGCAGGCTCAGAAGATGCCGAGCCGTCTTTTCGGCAAAAAACAGAATCCGCCGGCCAATGCGGTCTTCGGTGTGAAACGCCGGCGCGCTTGCAGTGTCTGCCTGGCTTGTCTGACCTGCCTGGAGTTTTTTCCGAAGATAAAAGGTGGCTGCATACCCGGCCCAGGCGGAGGCGCCGCTGCGCACGGTAGCACCGGTGTGTCCTTCTTCACTCGGCCACTCGTTCTGCAGATTCACCCCAAACCACAAGCTGCCGTCCGACCGCAGCTGTCGGCTCAGGGCCAGCAGCAGGTCCTCAGCCTCACGATCGCGGCCGGTCATGGCAAATACAATTGCCGCCAAGGCCGAGTCGTACACATACGCCCTGCCCATCAGGTAGGGGTAGGCTGGGTCATCCTCCGGGATGTCATAGCTGATCAGCAGATTCCTCCGTTGGGGCACGGGACTTTCTACTGTTTTGTTGGGTACCTTCTGCTGCAGCAGCCACTCGACGGAGGCTTCTTTCAGTGCATGCAATTCAGTTTCCTGTCCGTAGCTGTATGGTAATGTGGTAATAAGGAGTAGCGGGGTAAGTATCCATGGAAATCTCGAAACTATTTTTCTCATACTAGATAAAATAAGTAATCCTACACAAAGAATCAATCTTGTTGAGACTGTGTAAGCGGTGGATACTCGCCGAACCTGCTTCCATCCCCCGCCGTCCTTGATGCCCCCAATAATCACAATTGACGTAAGGTTAAAAGGGGCTTACACTTTTCCGTACATCATGAAATTAAACAAGACGACTATTGGGCTGTTCTTTCGTGAACTTGCGGATATGTATCAGCTTGGCATTATTAATAATATATATCGGATGGCCACTAAGTTCGACATCAATGTGATCTGTTTTTCGGGTAGATTTTCTGAGAAGGATGGAAGCAGCGATACCCTTCTGTTTGATATTGCCGATTTTCGGAATATCGATGGACTGATTGTGATCTCATCAGCAATTTTCGATGTTCATAATGCCGAGCAGATACAGGAATTTTTTGCCCGTTATAAGCCGCTTCCCATCGTGAGTATAGGTTTGACTGTTCCCGGTTATTCCAGTGTAACGGTAGATTCGCATTCAGGCTTCGAGAGGTTGATGGAGCATCTATTTTCCGAGCACTCATATCGACACCCCCTTTTTATTGAAGGTCCCCAGGGCCATCTTGAAGCGGATGAACGCTACAATGTATTTCGTCGCGTGATTAAAGATAATCGGTTTGATATTAAGGAACCGATAGTGCTTACAGGAGATTTTTCAATACAATCCGGCCGTGAGCTGATTACCGAGTATTTGCGTTCTCACTCTGCTGAGGATATTGATGTAATTATTGCATCAAATGACAATATGGCCTTAGGCGTAATGCAGGCACTCTCTGAACTGTCTATCAGAGTGCCGGATGATATTGCAGTGACAGGGTTTGACAACAATATCGAATCCACTTATGTGTTGCCTAATCTTACTACAGTGAATCAACCGGTAGATAAAATCTCTGAAAAATCAGTTATACAGTTAATGTCACTAATCAGTGGTGAGAAGTCCTCTCAAATTATGATTCCCACCGAGTTCATACATCGTCAATCCTGTGGCTGTGTGAAGTCGGTTATTGAAGAAGATGGAATTGTGGACACTCAAGAGGAGAATATAGTTTCTCACAACAGCCCCCCGTCGGATTTAACCGATGTAGTGATGATGGCGTTATCGGATCGATCTGAAATTCTACAGATTAGAGAAAAGCTGGAAAAAGAAACAGGATTCCTGTTGAAAGAGTTTCTTCACTATTTGAGTAGTGATGTGCAAGGCCGGAGTCATGCCGCCGCTCATTCGTACTTTGTAGCTGCCTACTATCATAATCTGGTGAAATCAGAGCATTTATTTGAAGCAAATACTTTACTATTGGAAGTAAAGCATACCCTGGCGCGGATCAATTGCAGGCCTGAAATGAAGAATGGGTATTTGTCTAAATTGAGTGCAATTGAGCTGTTCGCAGTGAATTGTATCAAACAATCGCTTTTGAACCAGAAAATTACGAATGAGCGGAAGTTTGTGACTATCCAAAAATCAATAAGTCTGTTAACGGACTCTTCCAATATTTATCAGCTTATGGGAATTACCAGTAAAATAGCCGTGGAGTTGGCCTTTTCAAAGTGTTATATCGCTCTGTTTGAAACTGCCGGCCAGTTTCCTTTCATGTCGAGGTTGTTTTTATCTTATCAAAAGGGAAAAACAAATATTCCCGGGAAGATGGGTATTCCCTTTCATACTCGCGAGCTTTTTCCGCATGGAAGTATAGATGTAAATGATCATTTTTTACTTGTTATGAAACCCCTCATTTTTCAAGGCGAACATTTGGGTTTTATCCTGTTCGAAATGAATGCCCGTGAGGATATACCCTACATCGATTCACTTAGTTTGCATCTTAGCAGTGCAATTAAAAGTGTAGGGATGATGGAAAAGTTAAAAAACCGGGAAAAACATCTGCAAATCGAGGTAGATAAAAAAACACGGCAGCTGCGAAGCTTAAACGAGAAATTACAGCAGGATATAAACGAACGTAAACAGCTTGAAGAAGGAATCCTTCAAATAAGCAGTCGTGAACGCGAGCGGATTGGAAGTGACATCCACGATATCCTATGTCAGGATTTAGCCGGGATCTCTATGCTGCTTTCCGCACAGGCGAACACAATGGCCGAAACGGACTGTAAGAAGCTGGATGAGATTATTGAGATGCTGAATGGAACAACTGTCAGAGCAAGACAGATGGCCAGAGGGTATTTCAATCTAGGGCTGCGAGAAGATGGGCTAATTCCGACACTGAGAGAATATACGGATAAAATAAGCGAGTTGTACAGTGTTGAGTGCAGCTTTTTCTATGATGATGTTTTGGAAATCTCCGATATGGATGTACTGAGGCATCTCTATTACCTTGTGCAGGAAGCAATTTTAAATGCTTTAAAACATGCCGAACCAAACCATATTTTTGTGTACCTGCGGAAGGAACAGCGTATGTTGGTTTTGGAGGTTGCAGATGACGGCAGCGGCCTTCCGGGTAATTTTATGGAACGCAAGGGGCTTGGTTTTCATCTGATGCAGTATCGGGCTAATATTATTTCTGCAAAATTCTCCGCTTGTAAAAATAACCTTGGGGGGACAAGTATTTATTGCTCTCTTCCGCTGCAAGTAGTGTACAAGGAGGACGATTAGATGATCGAAATCTGCATTGTTGATGATCATCCAATTTTTCGGAAGGGGCTTATGGCTATTCTTGATCAGGATCAACACATGAAAGTAACCAGTGAATGCTCAACAGCCGGGGAAGCGATTGATCTTATGGAGAAAAAGGTTCCCGATTTCATTTTCATCGATATATCACTGCAGGGAATGAACGGTATAGAACTGTCGAAGTATCTGCATCAGAATTATCCGGACCTGAAGATATGTATCCTTTCAATGCACGATGAATCGGTATATGCGGATAGGGCCATCAGAGCTGGTGCGAAGGGCTATATTATGAAGCAGGAAGCGGGAAAGAAAGTCCGTGACGCGGTTATTGAGATAAGTCAGGGTAAGTATTTTCTCAATGAAACCCTTAAGGACCGTATTCTCTCGCTGCTGTTAAACCCAAATAAGCTGAGTAATAATGAAGATTGCGTACATTCTTTAAGCAATCGTGAGTTTGAGGTCTTTTTATGCATCGGCCGTGGTATGGGAAATCTAGAAATCGGCGATCAATTACATATAAGTCCAAAAACCATCGAAACATACAAACGAAATATATGTCAGAAACTCGGAATGCAGGATTCTTCAAGTCTAAGAAAATTTGCCATCCAATGGCGGCACGATAATCTCTAAGCTAAGGGGTTTCCCTTAGTGCTCCTAGGGATATACCTATAGAAAAGTTTCAGGTTCTCTCTCGATAGTATTATCTCAAAACTATGGTCTAATAGAAATATACATTGCACACTTTAGGTGCAGAAAATAAGGAGGAGCTATATGCGAAAGCGTCTAGACGTGGTTTTTATTTTAATCATCTCTCTATTGTTGGTACAGGGTGCCTTTGCCGGAGGACAACAGGAAGAGGGTGCCGATGAAAAGGGGGATGTAGTGGAGTTCAGCTGGTGGACCCTCACCGGCGGAGGCGGTGCTGAAGATCCGCGAATTAACCTTCGAGAAGAGATAATTGCAGAGTATACCGAAGAGCATCCGAATGTGAAAATTGATCATGTTCCCCTAGAGAATGAGGCTTTCAAGCAGAAGGTTCAGGTTGCGATTCAGGCAGGTGATCCCCCCGATTTGTTTCATTCATGGGGCGGCGGAGTAATGATTGAATATGCCGAAGCGGGCATGCTCACAGAAATCACCGATCGTGTAAAGAGTGATTTTTCTAACCGTATAGGAATGGGAGCCCTGGGTGTATATGGCTACGATGGCAAATACTATGGTGTCCCCTATGATATGGGTGCAGTAGGGATGTGGTACAACAAGGCAATTTTTGATGAAGTAGGGGTAGATGTTCCCGAAACATGGCCGGAATTACTGGAAGTTGTGCAGAAGGTAGACGATGCTGGTTACGTACCAATAGCATTGGGTGCCGGAGACAGATGGCCGGCGCATTTCTGGTGGGTATATCTTGCCATGCGTATGGGCGGGCAAGATGCCTTTAATGCTGCGTATAGCGGATCCGGTTCATTTGCTGATGAGCCCTTTGTTGCCGCAGGAGAGAAACTGCTTGAACTGAAGGCACTGGATCCCTTTCAGGAGGGCTATCTTGGTGCTGATCAAAACCTGCAGGCTGCATTGATGGGAAACGGAAAAGCTGCCATGGAGCTTATGGGTCAATGGGCACCGCCTACTCAGGAAGCAAACTCTGATGATGGTGAAGGTATAGGTGATGATTTGGGTTGGTTCTCCTTTCCGAGTGTTCCCGGCGGAGCTGGTGCTTTGGATGATGTAATGGGCGGCGGCAACGGCTATGTAGTCGGCAAGGATGCTCCTGAAGAGGCTATAGATTTTCTTAGTTTTGTACTGCAGAAGGAATATAACCAGAAGATGATCAAATCCGACGGAATAATACCGGTGGTAGAGGGTGCTGAAGAAGCATTGCAGGGTGAAAATATGCAGAAGATAGCTACCACTGTGGCTAATGCAGACTACTTTCAACTCTATTATGATCAGTTTCTGCCTCCTGCTGTCGGCGAAACGGTGAAGGATGCGGTTGTGAATCTCCTGGCTGAAAAAGCAACTCCAGCTGAAGCTGCACAGATGGTTCAGGATTCATGGGAAATGGAACAATAGTCCATCCGTAGTTTTTCTGTCCGGAAGGTGCGAACACGTACTTTCCGGACTTCTCTCATTATCAGGATTACTATCTATGAATACACACATTGTTTCACAGAAATCACGCATCAAACTGAAAGAGAGTTTGATGGTGATCATGCTGGTTGCCCCTGCACTCATAATTTTCACTACCTTTGTAGTTATTCCTGTAATTCAGGCAGGCTACTATTCTTTTTTCAAATGGAAAGGCTTAGGTCCTTTAAATGATTTTCGCGGTATAGAAAATTTTGTCAGAGCATTTAAGCATCCGGTGTTTATTACTGCTTTAATGAACAATTTGAAGATCGTGTTTCTGTCTTTGTTTTTGCAGCTGCCGACAGCATTTCTCTTGGCTTTATTAATCGGACGAAAGGGTTTCTTCGGCTCAATGGTTTTTAGGGGATTATATTTCTTCCCGTATGTGCTGGCAGAAATTGTCGTCGGAATTATTTGGAAGTTTATTTACGATCCACAGTACGGAATACCAACCTTTTTTGCGAGATTATTTAAGGGTGGGGACATTCAAATAGGTTTATTGGGAAATCTCGATTATGCATTTACCGCTATATTTATTGTAATTTTCTGGAAGTATATTGGATTTCATATGATTCTGTATATTGCCGGTTTACAGGGAGTTCCCAAGGAGCTTGAAGATGCGGCTGTTATCGACGGCGCCAACAAATTCCAGGTTGTTTTGTATGTGATAATTCCCAGTATGTGGAGTGCAATAATAATTTCTGTTTTCTTAAGTGTGATCGGCTCGTTTAATGTGTTTGATATTGTGTGGGCGATGGGCCAAGGCGGCCCGGTGCATTCTACCGAAACCCTTGTTACTTATTTGTATAATTTTGGATTTAAACGCTTTGCTTTTGGATACGGAAGTGCGATAGCAATAATCATTTTCTTCCTGTGCCTCATTTTCAACATTTTTTATCAAAAATATGTTGTGGCTGAAAAATAGAGATAGGATACGCATATGAATAATTTAGGACGTAGAAAAAGAATAGATTTTACCGATTTGTATCGGTTCAGTATAGGTTTAATTGCCGGGATTATTATGTTTTTTCCAATCTATCTGACGGTAGTCGGGGGTTTTAAAAGCAAGGGCCAGATATTTATAAACCCCTTTGGGCTTCCGAATCCGGTGAGCCTTGAAGCCTATGAGGCTATTTTAATCAGAGGACAAGCTTACTGGACTTTTCTATTCAATTCGGTAGTAGTCGTTGCCGGCGTATTACTATTAATACTGACCTTTTCCATGACCGCCGGTTTTGCTATTTCGAGGCTGTCCTTCAGGGGAAATGTATTATTGTACAATTTTTTCATTATGGGAATGCTTTTCCCTCTCACTGTGGCAATTCTCCCTTTATACCTGCAAATGAAAAGCCTGAACCTGCTAGGAAGTCGAGCAGGAGTTATCCTTGCGGAGGCGGCTTTTAATTATCCCTTGAGTATTTTTATTTTTACCGGGTTTTTTAAAGAAATCCCACGGGATTTACAGGATGCCTGCTATATAGACGGCGGAGGTCCGCTTATGTTTTTTTACCGAATCCTTGTACCTCTTTCAAGACCGGTTATCGCTACGGTGTCCATTATCGTGTTTATAATGAGCTGGAATCAGTTTCTATTACCACTGTTGGTGTTAAGTGATTCGGGTACCTTTACAATTCCCCTGGGAGTGATGCAGTTTCAGGGGCAATTCACCACCGGTTGGAATTTCATTATGGCCTTTATAACAATCTCGATTTTACCTATGGCTGTCTTTTATTTTACATTACAACGACAAATAGTATCCGGGCTTACTTCCGGAGCATTAAAGGGGTAACCTATATGAAACAACAAGAGTCTTCCTTTTATACACATTACAGCCCCTGGGGTAGCTATTCTTCTTTTATGTTGGGGAAATATCACCATGGTGGTGGTTTTGTTCTTTCTAACGTGCAGATTCCCGATATGAATGTGTATCTTGGATATAGGCAGGGAGAACAAGCGGTGAGGATGTTTCCTTTTTATACGGATAAACGTATTGGAATAGGAGCGGAGAATTACCATCGAGAATTAACCTTTGAGGATAATACATGGAGAGAAAAAAATGTAGATCAGTTTTCTCCCGAAGAAATTCACCGTCGTATAGATTGGTGCAGCGAAACCTGGGCGGCGGGTATACTTGCTTTTACTCTCTACACTCCATTTGAGTATATAAAGCCTTTGGAAGAGATGGATTTTGATGAAAATCGCCGATACACGGCTCCACTCATAATTGCTGCCCTGGAAGTCGATAATTCTGAATCTCACCTTCCGGCCACAGCTCTTTTCGGCTTACAGGGAATGCGGCGTATGTTATCCGAGGCGACTGGTCGAGTTATTTCGGGGGTTGCCGGCGGGACTGAGTGCGGATTTGCCTGTGCAAGCGATGACGATGTGCAGGAGCTGCTCTGCTGGGACATAATTGAGACCGGCTTTCACGAAGGGAAAAACCATCTGCTTGGTAATGAAGGCGGGCTTGCCTTTTCTGTTCCTGCGGGTAAAAAGAAGACATATACCCTGGCGCTTGGTACGTACCAGGGCGGAATTATAACCAGCAGCATCCCAGCTAAACTCTATTATACGAATTTCTTTTCCGGAATAGAGGACGTGCTCGAATATGGGGTTGAGACACACGGGAGTTTTATACAGACTGCACTAGAACGCAATCGTGTGTTGAACAAATCAAGCTTAAATTCGTCCCGTCGTTTTTTACTGGCTCATGCTACCCGCGGCTATCTGGCCAACACGGAATTGCTGGTAGATAACAAGGGTAATCCAATTTTTGTGGTGAATGAGGGTGAATATCAGATGATGAATACCCTCGATCTGATAGTAGATCAGACATTCTGGGAACTCTTATATACACCATGGACTATAAAAAATGAGCTGAATTTTTTTAAGGAGAACTACTATTATCACGATTCCGTCAAATCTTCAGAAGGTATCAGGCCGGGAGGGATATCCTTTTCTCACGACCAGGGCGTAGCAAATATGTTTTCTCCGATGCATACCTCCGTGTATGAAATTTCAGATCAGAACCATACCTTCAGTTTTATGACCTATGAAGAACTACTGAACTGGATTTTAACGGCGGCATTATATGTATTTGTCGCAGAGGATACTGATTGGTTGAAGGAGAATAAATCTCTGGTAGAGGATGTGTTTGTTTCACTTAAGAATCGGGATAACGACCAGGATGGTGTCATGGATTCGGACAGTTATAAATGCAGAGATGGTTCTGAAATATCTACCTATGACAGTCTGGATCAAAGCCTCAGCCAAGCCCGCAATAACCTGTATCTGGCAGTCAAGGGCTGGGCTGCATGGCTGTGTATAGGTAAGTTGTTTTCTTCACTTAAGATGGCTGAGATGGCTGGAAGGGCAGAGACGAAGGCGGAACAAGCCGCTGCTACGATTGTAGATAACTTTAATTCGGAAGAAGGGTTTATTCCGGCTATTTTTGAGAATTGCAAACAATCAAAGATAATTCCTGCCGTTGAAGGCTTAATATACCCTTATATAATCGGCGATCATAATGCTGTATCCGAGGAGGGGCGTTTTTCTGAACTGATACGGGTTCTCAAAATCCATATCACCAATGTATTGGTACCTGCTATCTGTATTGATGAACACTCCGGGGGCTGGAAACTTTCCTCTACCAGTGAGAATACTTGGATGAGTAAAATATTCTTAAACCAGTATGTGTGCGAAAAGATTCTCGGTATAATGCCGGCGAAAGATGATAACTGTGATGCAGTACATGAGAGTTGGCAGCGAGAGGCCTGCAGTACAACCGGCGCGACCGACCAGGTGAGCAGCAGAACGGGGGAACCTATAGGTAGTAGATTATACCCCCGTTTAGTGACTGCCCTTTTATGGTTGGAATACGATCGCTAAAATAAAATCAAGTTAACTGAAAAGAACCTGATTAATAATATTCTCAATCAACTCCTGCTTTCCACTGGTTCTTTGAGGTTCTCCAGTGTGTTGGGCATGGGTAAACAGGTCTTCCAGCTGTAAATTTCCCTTCTCGAATTCACTGCCCCTGCCAGAATCAAATGATGCATACCGTTCTTTGCGCAAAGCATCGATGCGTCCGTCCTGCATCATTTTATCCGCCAGTATGAGCCCCAGTGCGAAGGTATCCATTCCGCCGATATGCGCCAGGAAAAGATCCTCTGGGTCGGTCGAATTACGGCGCAGTTTAGCGTCGAAGTTGAAGCCGCCGCCCTTCAGGCCACCGCTTTTCAGGACCACCAGCATGGCCTCCATCGTGTCGTACGTGTTGGCGGGGAACTGATCGGTATCCCAACCCACGAACAGATCGCCGCGGTTGGCATCGATAGAACCGAGCATTCCGGCATCGGCGGCCAGCTGCAGGTCATGGGCAAAGGTGTGGCCGGCCAGAGTTGCATGGTTGGCTTCTATGTTTAACAGAAAATCGGAATCGAGGCCGGTAGCCCGCAGAAAGCCCAACACGGTAGCCGCATCGTAGTCATACTGGTGGGTGGTCGGTTCCATCGGCTTCGGCTCGATGAGAAAGTTTCCTTTAAATCCGATTTTTCGGCCGTAGTCCCGGGCCATTCCCAAAAAGGTGGCCAAGTGGTCCAATTCACGCTTCATGTCCGTATTCCAGAGGCTCATATAGCCCTCGCGCCCTCCCCAAAATACATAGTTTTCGCCTTCAAGGACTCTATTGGCATCCAAAGCCGCCTTTACCTGGGCACCGGCTTGGGCAAGCACATTGAAATCGGGATTGGTAGCGGCTCCGTTGGCATAGCGCGGATGGCTGAAAGCATTAACCGTATTCCACAACAGTTTTATATTGGTGGCATCCTGCCGCTCTTTCAACATTTTAACGGCGGTTTGCAGGTTTCTTTCAGATTCCGCCGGTGAGGCACCCTCCCAGGCAGCGTCACGATCATGAAAGCAGTAGTATTCAAGTCCGAGTTTGCTCGTTACTTCAAAACATGCGTCCGCCTTATTTTCAGCAGTCTCGAGGGGGTTCGAGGTTTCCCACGGATGAGCTATTGTTCCGGCACCGAAGGGATCTGATCCGTCTCCCATGAATGAGTGCCAATAGGCTAAACTGAATTTGAAATGATCTTTCATTTTTTTGCCGGCAACTTTTCTATCCGGATCGTAAAATTTGAAGGCCAAGGGATTGTCCGATTCCGGCCCTTCGTACTTTATTTTCCCTATACCCTTAAAGAATTCTCTGTTTCCTACAAAATACTCCGACATTCTGTCCTCCTGTTTGATTAGCTGTTTTATTAAACTGATTTTTTAAACAGAGGCGTTAAAGCCTCTATGTAGTGCATGTATTCAGCATATGCCGCTCGATACACAGCATAGTTCTTAGTGAGAGGCATGGTCCGTTTACTTTTATCGTAACTGATATGCTCGTTCACAATCTCCTCCAGGTAGGTGTGTGCGCCGTCCATGGCCCACAGGGCCTGCAGGGCCGCTCCGAAGGCTGCTGCTTCTTCGCTTTCCGGACACTCAATTGGAACTTCCAGTATATCGGCGATTATCTGTCGCCATTCCGGCGAATTAGAGCCTCCCCCGATGAGGTGAACCGTTTCCGGTGATAAGCCCTGTTCACGGAATGCATCCAGTCCTAGGCGCAGGCCGAAAGCTGCCGCCTCCATTGCCGATCGAAGGGTATGTCCCCGGCTGAGGTTTTCGGTATTCATTCCGCATAGACAGCCTTTTCCATGGGGCAGATTGGGGGTTCGTTCACCGTTGAAGAAGGGCAGTGTGATCAAGCCGTCTGAGCCGGGAGGAACAGTCTCCACTAGTTTGTCTGTCTCTGTCACACTTATGTTCAGCAGCCGGCGAAATTGTTCCACCGCCACGGTGCAGTTCATCGTGCATAACAGTGGCAGCCAGCCGTCGTTTGATGAACAAAAGGCACTGAGCCTGTCCGTTTGATCCACCATCGGTTCCTTACGAAAGCTATAAATTGTGCCGGATGTTCCCAGGCTGACCGTGACAACTCCCTCGGTGACGGCACCGGTGCCGATTGCTCCCATCATATTATCTCCCCCGCCGGAGGATACCGGGATTCCTTCGGGAAGACCGAATTCGACAGCCCGCTCTACGGTTAGCTTTCCGCCTATCTCATTGTTGTTAATAATTTTCGGTAGTTTTGCATACAGGTCGGTGTCCGGATCGATTGCCTCAAGTACTTTTGCTGCCCAGGTTTTACTATAAATATTGAAGTACGCGGTTCCAGAGGCGTCTCCCGGCTCGGTATAAAAGCTTCCGGTAAGGTAGTAGTTGATATAGTCATGGGGGAGCAGAATATGGGCCAGTTGGGCGTATTCTTCCGGTTTGTTCTTTTTTAACCATAAAATTTTTCCGGCGGTAAAACCCGGTAGAATAGGGTTGCCTACCTCTTTAATCAGTTTCTCTCTTCCCCCATAGGCTTCTGTTATCTGTTCACACTCCTCGTAGGTTTCCGTGTCGTTCCACAGCTTCACGTGGTACACCGGAGTTCCGTTTTTATCCAACGGGACAAACCCATGCTGCTGACCGCTCACCCCAATGGCTGCGGCGGTTTGCTTAATTCCGGGATCGATTTGGTCGAAACACTGCCGCAAGGCCTGTATCCACCACTCGGCCTTCTGCTCTCTGCGTCCATTTTCTTTGCTTATCAGTTCATGTGAGGCTCTCGCAAGGGCTGCGATTCGTTTGTACTCGATATCATAAAAGATAACCTTGGTGCTCTGGGTACCGTTGTCGATGCCGATGATTGTTTTACCGCATTTCATTTTTATGCCACCACCTTCCTTTTATTTTCTGATTATATTTTAATGGCACTGGTGTATAAGTGAATGGACAATATTGTCTAAACATGTATAAAATTGACCTATGACTATAAGAGACGTCGTGTTCGTATATCAGATGAAGAGCAGGGAAGAGTTACAATGGCATGGGCGTTACCATAGACACGAGCCCCAAGAATACGAAGTGCACTATTTTATTCAGGGAAACGGAAATTTTTTAAACGGTGATACTAATTACTCCATTAAACCCGGTTCTCTGTTTATCACTTCCCCGGCGGTATACCATTCTATTATTGCGAATGATCTTGACCATCCGGTTTCCTATTATGCCCTGTTGTTTTATGCGGATCCGCCGGAGGAGGCGCGGGAGTTGCTTTTAAGTCATATTGATACTGGACGCGTGTATAACATAGGTACTAATTACCGTTTTTTCTTTGAAGAGCTCAAGGAAAAGGGTATGTCCGATCATATATTGCTAAAAAAATCTGCGGAACACCAGTTCCTGAGTTTTTTGTATCAACTGTCGGATGGACTGCAGCAGTTCAACTATGGGTCCAAGAGTAACCACCATATAGAAAAGGCGCTGCGGATTCTGCAAAATTCGGTAATGGGAAACCTGACCTTAGGAGATCTGTCTGAGAAACTTGAACTCACCGAATCGTATTTAGTCCGTTTGTTCAAACAGAAAATGTCGATGACCCCAATGCGATATTATCGAAAATTAAAAATTGAAGCGGCCTCATCGATGCTAATTAACACCGAACAGCCGGTTTACACCATTAGTCAAAAGCTGCAATTTTACAGCGAGTTTCATTTTTCAAAGTGTTTTAAGCAATTTACCGGTTTAAGCCCCTCCGAGTATCGCAAAAATTATTTTCAAATTATCGGACAAATTATCGGACAATGAGAGCCTGCCGGCGGCCCTTATGTATTGCAGGACCGCCGACAGTTTTACTTGCTGTTTCTATTGCCCTTATTCGCCGGCAGCTTCCAGGGCCTGGTCCAGGTCGGCAAGAATGTCATCGATGTGCTCAATGCCGATGGACAGGCGGATGAGCTCCGGCTTTACTCCTGCGGCCAGCTGCTGCTCGGTGGAGAGCTGGGCGTGGGTGGTGCTGCCGGGATGGATGGCCAGGCTTTTGGCATCGCCCACGTTGGCCAGGTGGCTGAAGAGCTTAAGCTGTTCGATGAAGCGGCGGCCTGCAAGGCGGGCGGCCTCGCTGTCTGAGGCGCCGGGGTTGGAGGCGTTGATGCCGGTAGCTTTGCCCTTTACTCCAAAGACGACCATCCCGCCGAATCCGTTTTCCAGTACGCGGCGGGCGGTGGTATTGGAGGGGTCTTCGGCCAGGCCGGGGTAGCGCACCCAGGCTACCTGCGGGTGCTGCGCCAGATGCCGGGCAACCGCAGCGGCGTTTTCACAGTGGCGCTCCATCCGCAGAGGGAGGGTTTCAAGGCCCTGCAGCAGCTGCCAGGCGTTGTCGGGACTGATAGCGGCGCCGGTGTTGCGCAGCAGTACGGTACGCAGTCGTACGGCAAAGCAGACGGGGGCGTTTTCGCCGATATCCTTTGCCCAGCGGATTCCATGGTAGCTGGGATCGGGCTCGGTGAACACCGGAAAGCGGGAGGCTCCCCGGGGGGCCCCGTCTTTATAGACGGCTGCAGTCCAGTCGAACTTGCCTCCGTCGACTACCGCTCCGCCGATAACCGTTCCATGACCGCCGATCCATTTGGTGAGGGAGTGGACCACAATGTCGGCGCCCTGCTCGATGGGGCGCTGCAGGTAGGGGGTGGAGAAGGTAGCGTCGACTATTAAGGGCAGACCCTCGGCATGGGCGATACTGGAGAGGGCAGGTATGTCCGCCACATCAAGGCCGGGGTTGCCGATGGTCTCGGTATACACGGCTTTGGTTTTTTCGTTAATAGCTTTGCGCAGTCCTTCATGGTCGCCGGGCTGTACAAAGTTGACCTTAATGCCCATTCCCGGCAGGGTGGTGCTGAAGAGTGTGTAGGTTCCGCCGTAGAGGTTACTGACCGACACAATTTCATCGCCCTGACCGGCAATATTCAGGATGCTGTAAAAGACGGCTGCCGAACCGGATGCCACCGCAACCGCCGCACCGCCCCCCTCCAGCAGGGCCAGGCGTTCTTCTAAAACCGCCTGGGTGGGGTTGCCGATACGAGTGTAAATGTTGCCCGGTGTCTCCAGCGCAAACAGCGATGCGGCGTGTTCGGCACTGTCGAAGACGTACGAGCTGGTCCGGTATACCGGTACTGCCCGGGAGCCGGTGGTGGGGTCGGGTACTTGCCCTCCATGCAGGGCCTGGGTTTCGAAACGATACGGATTATTACTCATCTGATTTCTCCTTGTGATGTGGTTTGATTTTCGGCGGCGGATTCTACGCCGCCGATCTCTTCAAGCTCTTCCAGGTTATACGGGGTTGCTTGGTAAACATAATAATTGAGCCAGTTGGTGAACAGCAGGTGGGCGTGGGCCCGCCAGGTAGCGGCGGGTTTTGCCTGGGGGTTATCCCCCGGGAAATAGTGCTGCGGTACGGCGATATCAAGGCCCTTGGCTAGATCGCGGCGGTATTCGGCGGCCAGGGTGTCGAGGTCGTACTCGAGATGTCCGGTTATAAAAATTTGGCGGCCCTGATGGGCGGACACCGCACATACGCCCGCCTCCTCCGAGGCGGCTAGCAACTCCAGTTGCGTCCGGGAGGCGATATCCTCCGCCCGCACTTCGGTATAGCGGGAGTGGGGCACGGGAAAGCTGTCTTCAAAGCCGCGGAAGAGGGGCATATTGTTGTCGTAGCGCTGGTGCTGGAATACACCGAACAGCTTTTCCCGGAGGGGATACTTGGGTATACCGTAGTGATGGTACAGGCCGGCCTGGGCCCCCCAGCATATGTGCAGGGTCGAGTAGACACTGCGGCGGCTGTAGTCCATGATGGCGGCCAGCTCCTTCCAGTAGTCCACCTCCTCAAAGGGGATCGTCTCTACCGGCGCACCGGTGATGATCATTCCGTCGTAGCGTTCCGTGCGGATGTGTTCCAGGGAGGTGTAAAAACGCTGCAGATGGTCCGGATCGGTATTTTTAGACTCATGCGAGATGGGATGTACCAGCTCTACATCGACCTGCAGGGGGCTGTTACTCAGCAGCCTCAGCAGTTGGGTTTCGGTGGCCATTTTGGTGGGCATGAGGTTTACCACCGCGATTTTCAGCGGGCGGATGTCCTGGTGTTGTGCCCGGTCTTCGGGCATGACAAAGATGTTCTCCCGCTCCAGGGCTGCTTTGGCGGGGAGAGTTGTCGGTATGTTTATCGGCATGGGAGCCTCCTTACTGCGACGCCCCCAACCGTATGCGCCGGGAGCGGGCGGAAGGAGGCGGCGGGCTTATTGTGCGTACATCATCATAGAGAAAGCACGAGTCATTGAATGCAGGTTGTGTTGCGCCTCATAGAAACAATTCATACTGAAAGACTAAGAAATAATCCGCAGCTGTGCAAGCCCCTACTGAGAAAAAATCGTGAAAAACTGACAGAATTGAACCGGACTCTCGAATGGTGACGAGCAGCGAGGGACGCTAAGAGAAATACTCGAACACTTTTTCGACTATTTCCAGTCCCCCTCGCCGGCCGATATCACTGAAGCTTGGGATGCCGGTACCGTGGTTTTCGGGGCTGTGGTATTCGATTTGGATTTCCGCATCAACGCTCTCTTTGATGTAGCTTTCCATGCGGCCGCGCACCGGCGACTTCAGTGCGCCCTGCCGGGTGGATTCAGCGCGGACTTTGAGCTCCTCTCTCCCGGTCAGTGTTTTTCGGGAGATGATAATTGCAACTCCCTCCACCTCCGGATTGCCCTCGGCATCACGCCGGCTGAGGTTGTCGATGCTCACAATTTTGGCGCCATTATAAGTGGCAAAAAAGCGCGTTTTGTCATCGATTTTGAGAAAACCGAGAAAGCCCATGAAATAGCTGCCCATCCAGGGAATTTTTGCGATCGACAGCATGAAGGAAATGCCCGGACGGGAGAAGTTGTTGCTCTGCATCCAGATCCAGGACTCGGGGAATGAGGTGCCCCAGTCCTTTTCCGTGTAGCCCCGGCCTCCGGTAAAATCGATGGGTATCCCATTTACTTGAAAGCCCCCGGAGAGTCCATGGTCCATGGAAACCAAGCCGTGCTTGCACTCCATTTTTGGAATAAAACTGTACCAGCCCATGATCCCGGGACTTAGCAGCCGCGTTGGATAGGGGCTGGGGTTAAGAAAATCGATTCTTCCCCGCAGACTGAGCTCGGGATCCTCAATGTGAAGGTCGATATAAGAGTCGGTAAACAGCGAATTGCCGACCCTTACCTGAAGTGCTTTTTCCGAGGCCTCAAAGTCTTCCAGTGGATAACGGATAAAACGGGTATCTCCGCTTATACCGTCGATTATCTGGATAAAGGCGTAGCGTTCTTCCGGGCGGGTGCCGAGGGCTATCCCGGGGATAAGGGCATAGACATGCTGCAGGTCCGCAGATACCTGTTTAAAGTACCAGCCTTCAAAGTAACCATTACGGGAGAGGCTGCCCTGAAAAATGGATGGATGATAGAGTTTACGTAGTGCTTTCATGTAAGGAAGTATAATTAAAACAGGCCCGGTCTGCGACCGAGCCCTGAAATTTGTGTGTTTCTTGCAAAGATTTTAATAATCTTCCAGCGGGGTGATTTTCCCGACTGAATTGATTAGTTCAATATCTTCCTTGGAGAAGTTCTTCTTCTGATACCTATCTCCTAAAAAGCGCAGTGTAAAGAACAGGCCGACAATACCTATTACCAGCAGTATCCACACGTTAGGAATAAAGGAGGAGAGCAGGTAAAGTACCGCTGAAATAGCGGCCGGTACCAGGGCATAGGGAATCTGGGTTTTCACGTGGGCGATGTGGTCGGAGCCCGCGAAAATTGAGGACATAACGGTGGTATCGGAGATCGGGCTGCAGTGGTCACCGAAAATTGCACCTGCGAACACCGCACCGATAATTACATAGATAAGCTCAATTCCGCCAATGTTATAGGCCAAAGGAACGGCAATAGGAGTAAGAATTGCCATGGTTCCCCAGGAGGTCCCGGTGGAAAAGGCAATAAACATACCGATGACAAAGACCAGGAAGGGCAGCAGACCGGCGCTCATCCAGCTCTCGGTGGCACTCACCACATAATCGGCGGTGCCCAGTTCGCCGGTAACCGTGCCGATCGACCAGGCCAGCACCATGATTACCAGAGCCGGCAGCATAGTTGAAATACCGGAGAGGATAGTCTCTTCAATCTCTTTGAAGCTCAACTTGTGAATAACCGCAAGCACCAGACCCATCAGGGACATGGCAAAGGCCGCCCAGGTAAGTGCAACCGCAACATCGGTGTCCGCCAGGGCATCCATTATGCTCTTTCCTTCGGGGCCGCCGCCGGTATACCATAGGGCCCAGACGCCGACTCCGATCAGGGTTACCAGGGGCAGCACAAAGTAGAAAATATTCGCCCGCTCCGGACGAACCGGTTTGCCCAGGTCGCTTTCTACAGATGAAAGCGGAGTGTCTCCGTCTTGAACAAGTTTACCCTCTTTTAATGCCCGCAGCTCCGCTTTGGCCATGGGACCGAAATCTTTTCCCATAATGATCATCGGCACGGCGATCAGTGAGAGCAGACAGTAGAAGTTCCACGGCATTGAATGCAGGAATGCAAAGTAGGGCTGGGTTCCCACAATACCGATAGCGGCAAACGCAGCGGCCAGGAGGGATACCTGATACCCGATCCAGTCGGATACTGGTCCAAAGGTAGCCATAGGTGCGGCGGTTGCATCCATTACATAGGAGAGTTTCTCCCGTGAAACCCGGTACTTTCCATTGATATCCTTGGAGGCGTTACCGGTAATAACTGAATTCGCGTAATCGTTAAAGAATATGATGATACCAAGGATCCAGGTAAACATCTGCGAGCGGCGGCGGTTGTGAATCTGTTTCTCAAGAGCCCGCGTTAAGGCTACGGATCCACCGATCTTGTGCATGAAGGCAGCCCCTACACCCAAGAGGGACACCAACACCAAAAATCGGGCGTTCCACTCGTCGGTCATCACGTCCTTCATCCAGTCGAAGGTTGTTCCTACAGCGGCGAAGGGGTCGCCTCCTGTAAAAATGAGTCCCCCCACCCAGATACTGAAAAACAGAGAGATCAACACTCGTCTTGTGATAATCGCCAGGGCAATAGCCACAATCGGAGGTATAATGGATAATAAACCAAACATAGCACTCTCCTTACAATAAGATAGACTTTTCTTATTGTTACACTGCTTAGAGGGTGTGTCAAAATAAATCTATTCAAGCAACTAAAAATTTACAGGATAGTGTTTTAAAGTTAAAATAATGAAACGTAACTGCCGGTTTTACTCTATTCTGCGGGCCTTCACCACACAGTCTATCTGGGTTGCCCCGCTCTCTCCCTCACCGTGGTCCAGAGCTTGCCGGTGTCTCTCGGCCCGTTCGATTTCAAGGCTTTCGATCGTGTCAAACAGGCCGGTTATATCCGTCGGCGAGTAAAGGACATTGGGATTCTGTGGGCCCCCGGTACCGGCTTCGAGGTTTGTTGAATCATGGCCCACTACCAGCAGGACACCCTGCGGCCGCAGAGCGGCAGCTGCGCGGCGCAGTACCTCGGAAAATTCTTCCCACGGCAGATGCAGGTAGAAGATGGTGATGCAGTCATAACTCCCCTCGGCGGGACGGTAATGGGTAAGGTCCTGTATCTCCCACTTTACCGGCAGCTCAAGCTTTTTAGCAAGCTCCCGCCCCTTCTTAACGGCCACCTCAGAAAAATCCACAGCGGTAACCTCCCAGCCCTGTTTGGCTAAAAAGAAGGCGTTACGCCCCTCGCCGGCGGCCAGGTCCAGTGCCTGTCCGGGCGGGATGTCCGCCATCTCTCTTTTCAGAATTGCGCTGGGTTCCTGGGGCCACAGCAGCTCTTTACCGCTGTAGCGCTGGTTCCATTTGTCTTTATGCATATAGTATTCCTTCTGGTGGAAGCTTAGGGTTCTACCACCTCAAATTGACCCATCATTCCCGCATCCTCATGTTCGAGCAGGTGACAGTGGTACATGTAGATGCCTGTGTAATCCTCAAAACGCTTGATAATACGGATT
>JAWLDZ010000036.1:0-22506 GCA_041686355.1 Spirochaetaceae bacterium | reverse complement strand
GGCGGCAGGAAGCTCTCTTTATCATCCAGGGCAGCCTCCGGGTCATCCTTTCCTTCCACATAGACCCGGATAAAGCCGGGAAACTCTATGCGGGTGCCTGTGGCGCTGCAGATTGTGCGGCCGGCGCTGATTTTAACTGTATTTGAAACCTTGCGAGCCTCTGCCATTTGACTGGCAAGCGTACGTTTCCAGATTAAAGCATAGAGGGATTGTTCCTTCCCCGACAGGCCGGTCTCATCCGGGTGCTTAAATACCTCGCCTGAGGGTCGGATAGCCTCATGCGCTTCCTGGGCTGATTTTGACTTTGTAGAATACTGGCGCGGTTGTTCAGCTAAATACTCTTCGCCGTAGAGTTGACGTACCGCCTGAATAGCACCATTCACCCCCTCTTGGCTGAGGGCAGGAGAGTCGGTACGCATGTAGGTGATAAAGCCTTGCTCATACAGGCGCTGGGCAGTACGCATTGTCTCGCGGGCGGATAAGCGCAGCTTACGGTTGCCCTCCTGCTGCAAAGTTGAAGTAATAAACGGAGGGGCCGGCCGATTTTTACTCTTTTTCTCGGTCAGCGATACAACCTTCCACTCGGAAGCCTCTACTTCAGCTTTCAGCGCAGCGACCGACTGCTCGTCCAATACTATTACGTCTTTTTTAGGCAGTATTTTTCCAGTCTCCGGATCAAAGTCCTTCCCTCCGGCCACACGCTTGCCGTCAACCGATTCCAGGGCAGCCTCAAAACTAGAGTCTGCCTCAGCACCGTTCTCAGTAGCCGTGCCGCCGGTACCCTGCTTCTTCAGCTGTGCTTTCAGGTCCCAGTAGACCGATTTCTTAAACCTGATCCGCTCACGCTCACGCTCGACAATTAAACGCAGCCCAGGGGACTGTACACGGCCGGCGGAAAGGCCGTAGGCAATTTTCTTCCAGATTAGGGGGGAGAGGGTATACCCGTACAGACGGTCGAGAATACGGCGAGTTTCTTGGGCATTCACCAAATTAGTATCAATGTCGCGCTCGTTTTCCAGCGCCTTTTGAATAGCTGTTTTTGTAATCTCATGGAACACCATTCGCTTTACCGGCACCTTCGGATTGAGCACCTTCACCAGATGCCATGAAATGCTCTCCCCTTCCCGGTCTTCATCAGTTGCCAGCAGAAGCTGATCAACCTCTTTAAGCTTCTTTTTAAGCTCCCGAATGATCTTTCCCTTGCCCCGGGGTACAATATAGAGGGGCTTAAACCCATTCTCTACATCAATACCAAGCCTCGCCCAGCCGGTCTTTTTTAGATCCTTCGGGATATCGGACGCCGATTGCGGCAGGTCACGAACGTGGCCGATACTCGCCTCTACGATGTAATTCTTGGGAAGATAACGTCTGATAGTACGCGCCTTTGTTGGCGATTCGACAATTACAAGTGCAGTGTGTTCCATAATAACCCATAACTATACCGATAGCGGGTATTCTGTAAAGGGGCATTGAAGGCCTTTACGTGGCCTTTATTAAAAAATGGGCTGAATTAGCCGTTTCTACCGGATAATACCGCCGCCGAGGACATTATCCCCCTCATACAGTACCGCAGACTGACCGGGGGTTATGATATGAGGTTCCTTTAACTCGATCACGGTTGGTGAACCGGGGGTGACCCGACAGGGAGTTTCTCCGGCATTATAGCGGACCCTTACGCCGGCATCAAAACTCTCCGAAACTCGAATAAACCAGTTACAACGTTCAATGGTAAAACGGGTATCCCCCAACTCCTCCTTCCTCGCAACCACCACCCTGTTTTCAGCCGCATTGAGTTTTGCTACATACCAGGGGCCGTCGGACAAACCCAGGCCCTGGCGCTGACCAATGGTGTAATGCATATATCCGCGATGCTCTCCCAGGGGCCGTCCCTGCATATCCACAATCCGGCCGGGTTCCTGGATCAGCTTGTTTTTAGTGTACTCGTTTATAAAATCAATATATTTTCCATCTACAAAGCAGACATCCTGACTCTCTTTTATACTTGAGCTGGGAAACTCGTGGGCATGTGCCAGTTCAACCACTTCGGGTTTGGTCATACTACCCAAGGGAAACTCACACAGCGGGAGTATGTCCGGATTGATGTGGTAGAGCATATAGGACTGGTCTTTTGCAGTATCAGCACCTTTCTGCAGGAGGGTTCTGCCATTCTGCTCCTGCGTACGAACATAATGACCGGTTGCCATATGCAGCGGCTCTTCAGCCGACATGTGGCCCTGCTCCACCAGCAGGGTTTTGATGCGTTGTGGAAACAGCCCGAAGCGCACAAATTCATTACAACGAACACAGGGATTTGGAGTTTTCCCTTGACGGTAGTTTTCTACAAAGTCATCCACCACAAATTTCTGAAATTCATCAACCAGGTTCAGGATGTAAAATGGAATTCCCAGCCGATCACAAATCTCCCGGGCACGCTGCAGGGTCTCGGTATTGCAGCAGTTGGAATCTTCCCATATATAATGGCTCACCCCCACCACTCGACTCCAGCGCTGGGTAAGCAGATGAGCGGCGACACTTGAATCAACCCCGCCACTCATACCTATTGCAATTATTCCATCATTCATGAGTTAAATATAACCAAATTACTCAATTTTTGTTAACCGCTTTCACGGTAAATCATAAGAGGTTTTATAACTTTTTGCATGGTTGGGCGCATATCTCGGCTTTCGAGCATCTCAATCAGCCGTTCGCAGGCCAGTCGTGCATGTTCTTCCCGGGGCTGGTGAACTGTTGTCAATTTAGGGCGAAAATAGCGGCCAAGCTCGGTATCATCGTAGCCTACTACCCGGATATCATCCGGTACCTTGACTCCCAGTTCACGCAGTGCTTCTATGGCGCCTAGAGCAACCAGGTCTGCTTCTGCAAAAATTCCATCGAAGGAAGCAAGCTTATTTTTGCGATCCATTATCGCTTGAAAACCGAAATCAAAGGCACAATCACCGGCGACGATCAGTTGGGGGTCGTGGGCAATGCCCGCATCCTTCAGAGCGTTTTTATAGCCCTCGGTTCTTTCATTAAACTGGATTTCGTCAGAGTCCTCCCGCAAACAGAGGATAGAGCGACAACCGCCGTCAATCAGCACCTTAGTAGCCATATACCCGCCTGTCACATGGTCGGTAAACAGATAATTCATCCAGCTGTAATCGAAACTCCGCGGTTTAAAATGCAGCACCACAAAGGGTATACCCGATTTACGGATATACTCCCAATCATCAACCGGTATCTCGGGATGGATCACCAGCAATCCGTCAATTTTTTTGCGGCTTATGAGTTTGCGAATATTACTTTCAGCGGTATAGTGATTACGGGGAAAACTCCCAATACTATCTAGAGAAGCTTTTTCCAGGCCATGGCGGAGCCCTTGTACCAGAAGTCCCATGTAAAGTGAGTTCCCAAAAGTATCGTATAATTCCGGATATATAATCCCGATAGTTCCGGTACGGCGAGTGGAGAGGCTTTGAGCACTGGCATTAAAGGCAAAATTGAGGTCATTAGCTAATTTTTTTATTCGGTTTTTGGTACTTTCTGAAATAAGAGGACTATCATTTAAACTACGGGATACGGTAGAATGACTTACGCCTGCGATGCGGGCAATGTCCTTAATTGTTACAGTTTGCTTGTCGGTTTCCTTTTGATCCATGCACACGGTTGCATACCTCCATTCCAGTATAGCTCCAATTTACATACTGTCAAGATAAAAAAATGCCTTGCACACGGTTGCATAAACTTTTATACTTTCCCTGTTCTATATTTATATGGAGGCACGCCATGAGCAGCCAAGAGAGCCCTATCTATATTGAAAACGAATGGTCTATTAGTGAGAATCGATTCGATCCGGTACAGATAGTCACAACCGGAAGTAATTTTATGACGGGAAACGGCTATTTAGGCTATCGGGGGACTTTTCCGGAATGGGAAGCCGACGAGTATGTAGGCTGCATCGTGAGCGACACCTATGATAATGCGGACGGCAAATGGAAAGAACTGTGTAATGTACCAAACGGACTCTACACTACACTGCAGCTTGGAGAGGCGCAGGTGCATCCCACACACAATCCTGGAGAGGTTACGGATTACCGACTCTCCCTTAACTACCGCTACGGTTGTACTTCCGGGGGATACACCTGGAAACCTCAAGAACCGGGGGTTCAGAAAGGAACGGAGCTGCAGGTCGCTTTTGAAAGGTTCGCCTCCTACTCTTCACTGCATCTGCTTGCTCAGCGTGTAAGAATTGCAGCGATAACCGGCGGAACCCTTACCCTTTCTACCGGAGTAGATGGACGGGTCTGGAGCCTGAACGGAGAACACTTTCGAAAGTGCACAGCCTTCAATGAAGGTGATATAATCGGACTGAGCTGTGCTACAACTGAAAAAGGCATCGAGGTAACGGTTGCCCAGGGACTACGAATATACGGAGCAACTCCGTATACGAAAGAGAGCGGAGGGCCCCTTTCAAGTCCTCAAGAAAAGCGCCGAAACTTACGGCAACTTCAATTTGAATTACAGCCCGGTGACGAGCTGGTGATCGAGCAAATGATGACCGTCTTTTCCGGCAATGATACTAAAGACCCCTATAAAGCCGCGATAGAACTGGCTCTGGAAGCGACCGAGAATGGCTACGAACGTGAGGCTGGTCAAAGCGCGCGGGTATGGGATGCCCTATGGAACCGCTATTTTATTCATATTGACAGTAGCGATACTACTCAAGCACTGCTGAATTACAATTTGTATCACAATATTATTGCTACCCCATCCCATACCGATCACCTTCCGATCGGAGCCCGCGGGCTTTCCTGTCAAGCCTATCAAGGAGCAGCCTTCTGGGACCAAGAGATATTCAACCTGCCGATGTACCTCTACACCTATCCGGAAGTCGCCCGAAACATACTTATATACCGCTACAAAACCCTGGATGGAGCCCGCCGGAAGGCCAAACGACTTGGCTATGAAGGGGCCTACTACGCCTGGATTAGCGGCGACACGGGAGACGAACTTTGTCCGGATTACTTTTTTAAAGATGTACTTACCGGCCGCAAAATCCGCAACCACTTTAATGACTGGCAAATTCATATCTCCCCGGATATCTCCTATGCCATCCAGCATTACTACCAGGCCACGGGGGATTGGGAATTTATAAAAGACTACGGGGCGGAAATGCTGTTTGAAATCGCCAATTTTTTGGTATCCCACGCCTACTTCAAAAAGGACAAAAACCGGTACGAGATTATTCGTGTGCTTGGTCCCGATGAATACCATGAAAATGCCGACAACAACGCCTTCACCAACTTCCAGGCTAAATGGGCTATAGGTACAGCTTTAGATGTGTATACCCGCTTATCTGCCGCGGATCCGCACATTCTACAACAGATAGCCCAACGCTCCCGCATAGATGCGGAACGGATAGAGCTGTGGAAGGAGATGCATGTGCATATGTATATTCCTAGCCCTGACGCCGGCAACAGTCTCATTGAGCAGTTCGACGGTTACTTCGGACTGGAGGATATCATGCCGGATACCCTGGCAGAGCGATTAAAGGACCCCAACGAATACTGGGGCTGGCCAACCGGTATTGCCTACGAGACCCAGGTCATTAAACAGGCCGATGTGGTGCAGCTTTTTTGCCTCCACCCCGAGAGCTACAGCGTTGAAACCATGCAAAAAAACTACCGCTATTACGAACCGCGTACCCATCACCGGTCATCTCTGAGTCCTGCAGTACACTCGATTGTAGCCGCTCGGATTGGTTTTTATGATCAAGCCTACAGCTACTTCCGGCAATCCTTGAGTATTGATCTGTTTAGTACAAACCCGCCGGCCAGCGGTGGTACCTTTATCGGAGGAATCCATACAGCTGCCTGCGGGATTGCCTGGCAGATGGTGGTATTCGGTTTTGCCGGAATTGTGTTTACGGACCAGGGGATCCTCTGTAATCCCCAGATACCTCAAGAGTGGAGCAGCATGCAGTTTAGCCTCCACTACCGCGGGCAGAGCTGCCTCGTCAGCATTACCGCCGATTCGGTGAAGCTTGATGCGGCCCCTTCCAACCAGAAGGCCCTGCCCTTTCAGGTTTTAGAGCAGAAATACCAAGTACAGCCCGGGGAGTCAATTAGCCACTCCCTTTGAATGCTCTCAGGCCCAGTGATTGACCCCTAGGTTTAGTTGCCCGCCTTACTTTTCCACAAACCGGTCATAAAATACCTCTCGAAGCTTTTCCAACGTAAGCTCCTTGGTGGAACTGCACTTCCAGTCTGCATTCATTAGGTAATCTCCCACGCCTATCGAAAAAATCCCGGCTCCGTTAACGGCATCGATTCCGGCTTGGGCATCTTCTACACCGATACAGTTGCGGGTTGGAACATTCGCCATCTCCGCGGCCATAAAAAACTGTTCCGGATCGGGCTTTCCCTTTTTCAACTGTGCAGGATCGGTTATCACATCGAACATATCCTCCACCTGCAGCTGCCGAATAATGGTACCTGCATTCCGGCTGGCAGAGGCCAGGGCGGCTTTGATACCCGCCGCTTTCAAATCCTTAAGAAGGATTTCGATTCCCGGCAGCAGATCCTTCGGAGTAATCTGTTGGATGAGCTCCTTATAATACTCGTTTTTGCGGCTTGCTAAATGGACCTTCTCCTCCTCACTAAAACTACGCTCCGGTACCTGCGACAGCAGCAGCTCTAAACTCTCCATTCGACCAACGCCCCGCAGCTGATGGTTGAAATCCCGGTCAAAGGGAATATCCAGCTCATCACAGAGCTTTTTCCAGGCCTGATAATGGTACTCCGCAGAGTCAGTGATAACTCCGTCTAGATCAAATATAACTGCCTCCATATCCGGGCGATGTGAGAACACCAGGGGAGAGCCGGCATAGACAGTATGTCTGTCCCCCTCATGCATAAGCGCAAGTGACTCCCCCTCTTTTAAGGTATAGGCAACTTCATTATGGGTAATTGCCACTTCCAGAAGAGTATTGCGAATGTTCAAATTAAAGGTCAACCGATTCCACTGGGTCGGCAAATGGGGACTGAAAGAAAGCTCCCCCTTATAGTCACGCATTCCCGCAAAGCCGTATACGATACTTGTCCATGTGCCGGCCATTGCAGCCGTGTGCAGACCATCCCTCACATTTCCATTCACGTTATCCAGGTCAATGCGCGCAGTCTTGGTAAAGTAATCGTAGGCCGCCTCATTGTAGCCCACCTCGGCGGCAATGACACTCTGCACGCAGGCAGAGAGAGAAGAGTCGCCGGTGGTAAGCCGGTCGTAATAATCAAAATCTCGTTTCTTTTCTGCTATACTAAACCGGTCGCCCTGCAGCAGAAGCGCCAGAACGAGGTCCGCCTGCTTTAATATCTGATGTCGATAAATCACCAGGGGATGATAGTGCAGCAGCAGAGGGCGCTTCTCATTCGGAATCTCCTCAAGGGGCCACACTTTCTTGTTCAGAAAGCTGTCATCCTGTGGATGGATCCCCAGGGGCTCATCGTAGGGTAGATACATAAGCCCAGCGGCTCTGCCCCACTCATCCAGCTCCTCCTTCTTAAGGCCCGTGCGGTACACTACCTGCTCATACGCAGCGCTATCTCTCTGATGCAGCTTATGAAGCGCCTCGATGGCAAATTCCAGATTGTCTTTGGCCATTACATTGGTGTAATAATTGTTGTTTACCAAGGCGGTATACTCATCCGGACCGGTCACTCCGTTAATACAAAAACTGCCGTCCTTCTGAGGGATATACTCGCCAAGGTCGACCCACAGTCGGGCAGTTTCAATTAAGATTTCCACCGCCCGGGACAGGAACTCTTCATTTCCACTTATCTGCAGATACTTCTTTATTCCATAGGCGATATCCGCATCGATGTGATACTGAGCGGTTCCGGCAGGATAATAGGAAGATGCCTCATGCCCATTGATAGTTCGCCAGGGAAACAGCGCCCCGGTCTGGCTCAGTTCCTTTGCCCTCGAGCGAGCCTGCTGCAGGATGCTGTAGCGGTACTCCAATAGAGATTTGGCAATCTCCGGCTGGGTATAGGTAAACAGGGGCAGAACGTATATTTCTGTATCCCAAAAGAAGTGGCCCTCATACCCTTCACCTGACAAACCCTTGGCGGGAATACTGGTGGTACCGTTTCGCCCTACCGATTGCAGCAAATGGAATAGGTTAAAGCGGATCCCCTGCTGCAAGGCCACATCACCATCAATTTTCACATCCGAATGGTCCCAAAAATAACTCAAATAACTAAACTGCTCATTCACCAGGGCCTCAAACCCATCATTTGCGGCCGTTTTAAGTTCATTGCGCATTATTTCAATATTCCGAGCCTCTTCTGCTATGCCGCGATATGAATAAGAGAGAAACTTATCGCAGGTAAAACTAGTGCCTTCCTCTAATTCCAAGGAAAAACGAATTCCTACCTCGCTATGACCAAAAACAGGCTCTAGTACATCCTGCGGAATATCCGGGCATAGGTGCATTACTCCACAGGCCAGGGTAAGGTCCGACTGCCCGGTACGTGCAGCAAGTTCACCTATCTCTGTGGTGGCGCTGCCTTCATTGTAGACCAATGCGCTTCTATCAAGATGGGCGCCTACCCGGGGGTCATCCTCCGCGGCAAGATTAGTCACATTCCCATCGAGGGTACTGACAAAATGCAAACGCCCACTGCCCCGGCTAAGAGATACTTTGTAACGGATTGCAGCAATGTGACGACGTTCAAATGCAACCAGCCGGTCGCTTACAATATGCAGAATTTTTTCCTTGGGGGATTCCCAGACAATTTCTCGCCGTAAGACTCCCTCCCGCAGATCTATTTCGCGCCGGTAGCTGTGAACTGTGCCTGAAGTCAAATCGAACTGCTCGTCGTCGATCCATACTTGAATTTTCCTTCCATCGGCTACATTCAAAATTGTCTGACCGTGCTCAGGGAAACCGTATGCCTTTTCACCGTAAATGATAGGACGGGATTCGTAAAATCCATTCAAATAGGTACCCCGACACCACGCGTAGTTCATCTCCTCCAGAGTACCGCGAATCCCTAAATATCCATTGGCCAAGGCGAAGATTGATTCATTCCCGTCCATTTTTTCAGATACCGGTTCTGTCTCGATAATCTTCCATGGATCCTGCGCGTAGACCTGTTCTTTACTCATATTCATCTCCACAACTATCTTATTGTAAGTTAGCTCACTGCATATCGTGCACACGGTTGCATTACATCAGTCTAAATAGCCGGCCGGCTATTGTCAAGAAAAAGCAGCATGAAAAAGCAGCACTTATTTTCCGCCTTATTTTCCCGGAGGGACAGAAGCTTGACGAAGAGAACTCGCACGGGAATACCCGTATATGCCGTATAAAATGATGCCCGCCCCTATCCCATTGAGAACAGAAGGTACCTCTCCAAAGAAAAAATAGGCCATTATTCCGGCAGCTACCGGTTCTATCAGAACTGTAACCGAGAGGAAGGTCGAGGGGACGTATTTTAAAGCCCAACTGTAAATACTGTGACCGAGAATGGTACAGACAAAGGCTAAAGCAAAAAACAGCAGGAACTCACGGGGCGGATACGGATAGAACTGCGTATCGGCTATAATATTTATCAATAGAAGTGTTACTCCGCTGGTACCGTACACGAGAAAGGTGTATTTGCCCGCAGTCACCCTGCGGCGAACTATTCGCCCTAGTACCATGTACACTCCCACCGACAATGCTCCCAGCACCGCCAGAAGATCGCCCAACATCACGTTGCTTCCGCGTCCTAGATCTCCCCAAGAGAGAATTGAACTGCCGAGAACCGTTACAAGTACAAACAGGAACTCCCGCCGTGAGCCCCCCTCCCGTAAAATAAACCGGCTTATCAAAAACACCATCACCGGGTGGGTATTCACCAACAGTACAGAACTGGCAACACTGGTATAATGCAGCGAAGAGATCCAGGTAGCAAAGTGGAAGCCGAGAAACACCCCGCTCACTACTGAGAGCAGCAGATCTCGGCGATCCAGCTGCTCTGGTTTTGCGAGGCTGTAGGGCAGGACAAGTAAAAAAGCAAAGAGCATACGGTAAAAGGCTATTATCAGAGCCGGGGCATTGGACCAGCGAATGAAAATTGCCGAAAAGGAGGCAAAAATTACCGCCAGGGGCAGCACAATCCGGCTAAGCCTGTGAATTTCTTTCATCTTGACCTTCCAAACCCTGAAGTATAGGCTTTGTATAGGCTATCACTATTCCATTTTAGGGAAAAGAGAAATGTCATATAGAAAAAATAATTCTCATCCTTTTCTTACGCCCTTTCCAGTTGTCTGTGCCCACCGAGGCGACTCTGCACATTACCCGGAGAACACCCTTCCCGCCTTTATGTCCTCCGCCCGCTTGGGAGTGGATTGTATAGAGTCCGATGTCCATCTTACTGCCGACAAGCAGTGTGTACTTTGGCACGACAGCACGGTAGACCGCATGACCGACGGGCGCGGCGAAATAGCTGATTATACCCTGCAGGAATTGCAGGGCTTAGATGCGGGCTATGGATTTACCCATCCAAGCGATGGGAGCCATCCATTTCGAGGTCAGGGAATTACTATCCCCACCCTCTCCGATACATTGGCGGCACTTCCGCAGATGAGGTTCAACCTCGACCTGAAGGGAACTTCTCCTCTATTAGCCGAGCGCTTCATCGAAGTGGTAAACCAACACCACGCACAAGAGAGAATACTTGGAGCCAGTTTTCATTACCTCCAATTGAAGCGCCTGCGAAGATTGGCCCCATCTCTTGCCACCAGTTTTTCCTCGCCCGAGGTGCGTGCTCTGATTATCCTGCAGCGCATCGGTCTGCTATCTGCACTGTTTCCCTTCGCCGGTATAACCCTCCAGGTTCCAGAAACCCATGGCAAGGTTCAGATTGTAACCGACACACTGATCGGTCAGCTTCATAGAAAAGGAGTACCCGTACAGGTATGGACTATCAATAAAGAGGCGGATATGCACCGCCTTCTGGATATGGGAGTTGACGGTATTGTGACCGATAATCCTCGATTACTCATGCAGGTAGTACAATCACGCCCTTCGTGACGGGGGTAACACATGGCGATTCACACGGCGGTGAAACTAAATTTGACCTCTTCCCGTGAATCCCCTACATTTAGAGTTAAGTGTGTATAATAAGTACACGCTAGAGTACAACAAAGGGGTTAATTATGAATAAAAAACTCGTATTAGTTACATCTGTTTTAGTGCTGTCCCTTGCAGCAATGCTTATTCTGACAGGTTGTGAAGCGAAACAGGAAACCAAAGGCAAGGTAGTCGTTGCATCAAAGATTGATACCGAAGGAGCCTTACTTGGTTCAATGATAGTACAGCTGTTAGACCACCATGGCTACGAAGCAGTTGATAAAACGGAATTCGGTACCACCGAGGTAATTAGAAAAGCAATCCGCGCAGAAGAAATTGATATATACCCAGAATATACCGGCAACACTGCTTTTTTTCATAATGATGCCGATAACCCGGTCTGGAAGGATCCGCAGGAGGCATATGCCCGGGCAGTTGAGCTTGATGAAGAGGCTTACGACCTCCGATGGCTCCAGCCGGCACCGGCGAACAACACCTGGGCGATTGCAGTACGGGAGGATTTAGCGGAGCAGAATTCACTGTTTACCCTGGCTGATCTGGGAGAATATGTGAACAACGACGGTGAACTAAAACTCGCCTGCAGCGAAGAGTTTGCCAGCCGTGAAGGTGCTCTGCCCAGTTTTGAAGAAGCGTACAATTTCAAGCTTGAAAAAGATCAGCTGCTGATTTTATCCGGCGGCAACACAGCTACCACCGAGCGCGCAGCTGCAGAACAGACCGACGGTGTAAATGCGGCCATGGCCTATGGAACTGATGGTGCACTGGCAGCCTTAGGACTAGTTGTTCTGGAAGATAATCGTAATGTACAGCATGTGTACCAGCCGGCCCCCCTCGTACGGGGAGAGGTGCTCGACAAGTATCCAGAAATTGAAACGATCCTCAACCCGGTCTTTGGAACCCTTGATCTCAAGACCCTGCAATCCTTGAACGCACGCCTAGCGGTGCATGGTGAGGCAGCCTCCGAGGTAGCCAAGGAGTACCTCCAGGAAAAGGGTTTATTAAACTAGTCCTTTCACCAAGAGTAGCAATATATGCGATTCAAGATTTTTACCGGTTTGTGTGCTGTATGCACCTTTCTCCTGCCGCTTTATACTGTAAAACCAAACCGTATACAAACCGGAAGCGCAGTGTGGGTTTTCCAGCTGCCGACCGGTTTCTGGGCGGCAGCGGTAATACTCATTTTTTTAATAGCATTTATTATTTTTTCTCATCGTCACACTGATATCTTATTTCTCTTGTTTTCGCTGACGTTTATGACCCTGTTGCTGGCAATTCTTCACCACATTCAGGGTCATTTGCATATATGGGAGGCTGAAGAGTATGGCCGCATAAGCTTCTCCGCGGGCTTTTGGGTAGCTCTGCTGACAATTTATCTTCTCTTGAGCTGGGCATATCGAAATACCCGGCACAAACTGCTTCTTCCTACAGCGATCCTCCTCACGGCGTCAGGTGTAATCCTGTTTATTCTGATGGGCAGTTTTGAGCACTCCGCTATTTTATTGGAATATCAAAACCGCTCAGGAAAATTTCTAGTGGAGCTGTTGAATCATGTAAACCTCAGTCTGGCGGCTGTCGGTACGGCAACTGTTATCGGAATACCCGCCGGTATATGGGCAGCCCGTTCACAGAAATACCGCGTTCTGGTGTTTAAGACAGTAAATGGTATCCAAACAATTCCCAGTCTGGCTTTGTTCGGTTTGATGATTGCTCCACTGGCCCTGCTGTCACGACAGTTTCCCGTACTCCGATCACTGGGAATCGCTGGAATCGGCACTGCCCCGGCCTTAATTGCCCTTAGCCTGTATTCACTGCTTCCTATCATTCGCAATACCTTTACAGCTATTTACTACATCGAACCACAAATTATCTCTGCTGCTCACGGGATGGGTATGAATAGAGCCCAGACTTTTCGCTATATCGAACTGCCCCTGTCAACACCCATGATTCTCACCGGAATCAGGATGTCCCTGGTGCAATGTATCGGCAACACGGCTGTGGCCGCTTTAATTGGTGCCGGCGGGCTGGGTACATTTATATTCCAAGGGCTGGGACAGTCGGTACCGGATTTAATTCTGCTGGGGGTAATACCGGTAATCCTTTTATCCATTTTGTTTGACCGTCTTTTTCACTTGGCAGAACACTGGGCTACCCCAAAGGGAGTACGACTTGCATGGGGTAACTAAGATTCTGAAACAGCAAATATTAGGGACTCTATTTGTGCTTGTGTATCTGCTGTATGTAGCTCTTCCAACACTACAGTACAGTGTTTTGTCCCCCCTGTTTCCTCACCTCCAGGAGATTCTGTACCCACGGGCCAGTCTACTGCGCCTATTTGGAGAACATCTGCTGTTAGTGCTGCTGTCCGGCATGAGCGCATTTGTCACCGGGATTTTTTTGGGCATTGGTGTTACCCGTCCATGGGGGCGTGAATTTCTGCAGCCAGTACAAGACCTGACAGCCCTACTACAAACATTTCCGCCGGTTGCAGTATTAACTCTTGCGGTTCCGGCAGTTGGATTTGGTTTTACACCAGCCTATTTGGCCTTGTTCATCTACAGTATCCTGCCGATTGTACGAAACACAATTACCGGATTGCTATCGGTCCCCCAACCCCTCAAAGAGGCCGCCCGCGGTATGGGAATGACCCCCCTGCAAGTCCTTATCAAGGCCGAGCTGCCGCAAGCCTTTCCAGCCATACTAACGGGGACACGCATCTCAATAATTATCAATATCGGTACTGCCACCATCGGCGGGGTAATTGGTGCAGGAGGCCTGGGAGTAGCTATTGTGGCCGGGCTGGTACGTGACAACACCGCATTTGTCTTGCAGGGCGCTATAGCTGCTGCGGGACTGGCCTTTTTAGCAGATTACCTGTTTGAGTTGTGGGAACAAAAAATGACTAGACAGGAATAAGCAGTATTTGAACCACTTCCAAGTAGGTGCGCCCTGCCGGGCGCACCAATTAAAGAAGGAGCCTGTGCATCTGCACGGCCCCTTCAAACCCTATAACCCACTTTTTTCAATCAACCCTAGTAATAACTAAATATCTTTTTACTTTATAAAACTTTAGCCTATGCATATGAGTATACAATCGATTCATTAAAATTTATATAAGGGAATATCACGATCTTATGTGAGATTCTCACGCTTTTATAGAATAAGACCTATTAAAGATCTATTATTCCAAGCCGGGTGGCATAATGAACTAACTCTGCGGCGTTTTTTACCTTAAGTCTGCGGAAAATGCTGGTATGGTGGTTTTGAACCGTACGATAGCTTATATAGAGGCTTTGAGCAATTCTTTTCACCGATAAGCCCTCAGCCAAAAGGCGCATAATCTCCTGCTCCCGCGCAGTAAGGGACTCATAGTCGTTGTCCTGTACATCATAGAATCGCAGGTGATGTTCCAAGGCCTTTTGAATTATCACCTCTAGAGTAACCTGATCAAAGAAATATTCGCCCCGCAGTACCTGCTATATCATATTTTTCTCTTTTATGGTTCACTATTAATATGAACATTGACGACTTAGACACAGTCCTGCCGTATATTGTACAGTTAGCCCAGTCTGCCGGAAAACTGCAGATGGAATACATGAATTCCTCCGTTACAATGCAGAATAAAAGCAGTCAGGTTGACCTGGTTACCGAGATAGATCAACGCTGCGAAGAACTTATTTCCTCGAATTTGCATACCAATTTTCCCGAACATCAAATTTTAGGGGAAGAAGGGGGATCTAAGGCAAGTACAAGTAATTCTCCTTACAAATGGGTTATTGATCCGCTGGACGGAACTACAAACTACGTGCATCAAGTACCGGTGTTTGCCACATCGATTGCGCTTTTAAAAGACACTACACCATTACTCGGAGTTGTTCACAGCGAACCCCTTAAGCGCACCTACACAGCTCTTGCCGGGCAGGGGGCGTTTCTCAACTCAGTACCACTTCACTGCTCGGAGACCCGGGAGGTCAATGCGTCCTTAGTAGCCACAGGCTTTCCCTACGACCGGGCCACTACCGAGAAAAACAATGTAAACTACGTTGCCCATATGATCCCACGGGTACGCGGAATTCGCCGATTAGGTGTTGCAGCCCTGGATGCCTGCTTCGTGGCTGAGGGAGTTTTTGATGCCTATTGGGAACTAAAGGTACGACTGTGGGATATTGCCGCAGGGGCCTTAATTGCACAGGAGGCAGGTGCAGTAGTACACTACCTCGCCGGTGAACAGCCGTATACCTACGATATCCTTTGCGCCGCCCCCACTCTCTACAAACCTCTACTCCAAGAACTGCTTACAGTTGATACAGACTTTGCCGACTTAGCCAGCTCCTAGGCCGGCAGCGGCCCTTTATGCAGAATTGCTCGATGCAGCTCCCCTTCGCTTGCCTGGCTCAGAAGCAGTAACATGAATACGAACAAAGGGCTGCCTCAGATTACTTCTTAGACAGCCCTTATACTTTATATAAATACCTTTTTGCCTAATTATTCTTTTGCTTATCCCTTTACAGATCCGGCCATCATTCCGCGCACAAAGTACCTTTGCAGCGAGAAGAAAATGATCAAAGGCATAATCATGGTTAAGAAGGCACCGGAGGTCAGTACATGCCAGTCCTGGCCGCGCGAGCCGACCATCTCGGCCAGGCGGGTGGTAACCAGGGCATTCTCCTTTTTGGTGCCCAGAAAAACCAACGCTACCAGAAGGTCGTTCCATACCCACAAAAACTGGAAGATTGCAAATGAGGCAATCGCCGGTTTTGACAACGGCAGCACCAGCCGGGTAAAGCTCATCCATGGAGTAGCGCCGTCGGCATGGGCGGACTCAATAATTTCCTTGGGTATTCCTGAGATATATCCAAACAGAAGATAGGTTGCCAAGGGCAAGCCGAAGCCGGTATGGGCCAGCCAGATTCCCAGATACGTTCCGTTCAACTGATTGGCGGTGTAGATCTTTAATACCGGGATAAGTGCCATCTGCAGGGGCACTACTAAGAGGCCCACAATTATCACAAAAATGGCCTCGCGGCCGGGAAAATCCATCCAGGCAATTGCATATGCGGCAAAGGCTGCAATGGTGATCGGTATTACCGTAGATGGTATAGTAACCAGTACACTATTGAGAAACGCCAGACCCATAAAGTCGGCATACAGCACGCTTATGTAGTTTGACAGGGTCCATTCCGCTGTAAACAGGCTCCCGAATACCGTCCACCAGCCGGTATTATTGATGGCCTCGGGGGTTCTAAAGGAACTGACCAAGAGGCCCAGGATAGGTACAACCCAAATCAAAATTATTGCTAAAAGAACCAGGCGCATCGGGACACCCTTTAATATGCGCTGCACTTTCACTGATGCGGGCGGTTTATTAATCGTTACCTGTGGGGTTTCCATTGTTGTATCACTCATACTTTACCTCCTATTCTCCCGCATCTGGGTGATGTTTCGTATCATAAACGGTATAACCACTATGAAGAGAAACACAGCTAAAGCACTACCTCGACCGAAGTTTCGGTAAATAAAGGCCTCCTTGTACATCCGCGATGCAACAATACCGGTATCGTAGTTTCCACTGGTCATAACATATACAATATCGAAGATTTTCAGAACCATGAACAGGATCGTAGTCATAACTGTCAGGATGGTACCCTTTATATACGGTATAGTGACATTGAAGAAAATTCTGATTTCTCCGGCGCCGTCGATTCTGGCCGCTTCAAGCAGGCTGCTGGGAACGCCCTTCACCGCCGCCGATTGAATGACCATCGCAAATCCGGTCTGCAGCCAAATCATAATGAACAGCAGGAAGAAGTTGTTCCAGGGCCTGTTAATCAGCCAGGCAACCGGCTCTCCTCCAAAGGCAGTGACGATTGCATTCAACAGTCCGATCTGCTCGTAGCCGGCGGGTTGATAATAGTATACAAATCGCCAAATAACACTAGCGCCGACAAAGCTGATTGCCATTGGCAGAAAGATCAATGATTTAACAATTTTCTCCCATCCCGGCTTTAATCGGTCGGTCATAACCGCAATCAGCAAACCCATAGCAACCGCGACAAATGGAACGATAAGAACCCAGAGCAGGGTATTGCGCAAAATAATCAGCATTTGCGGGTCGGTAAAAACGAACTCGTAGTTCCTCAATCCGACAAACTCTGTACTGGTACGGTTCATGAAACTCAAGTAGATAGTTCGTAATGCGGGAAATATGATATAAAACAGCAAAATCGCCACTGCCGGTCCAACAAATACAAAGGGACGCAGCAAATCCCGCATACGGGTAGGCAGCAGCGAGACGAGATTGTTGGTAGCTGCAAAGAGCACCCACACTCCACCCACACCAATGGTAAGAGCCACAATACCTATGAGAAACTTGGATGCTTCGGAGTCCCTCATAAAGATAAAGCTCCACTGTAAAACAAGAAAGGTAACAACCGGGACTATTAACGACACAGCAATCCTAGTTGGGGTAGCTGCAAAAATCTCAAATAGGCGGTTGTTTTTATTAGGTACTTGTGCCATATAGAACTCCTTCCGGACTATAGAAGGATGCAGGCAGAAATATCTGCCTGCATACATAATTATTTTTCGACTTTTTTCTATTAGCCGACTCTCAGTTCACACTATCAGTCTTCTTCAGGCCAGCTTTCATCAATATCGGTGAGGACCTCATCGAGATCTTCTCCACTCACCCAATCGACCATACCCGACCAGAATGAACCTGCGCCAACTTGTCCAGGCATCAGGTCGGAGGCATCAAAGCGGAAGGTATCCGCATTGATCAGAATTTCTGCGTATCCCCGGTCTACCTCGCTTGGATACCAATCTAAGGGAGTATCGTTGTGAGGAGACACAAAACCGCCGGACTGCAGCCATGCCTTGGTTGAAACTCCCTGGGTCAGGTATCTCATCAGGGCCTCGGTTTCCGGTTTATCTGTAAAAGCGGTAAAGCAATCTCCGGCACCCAATACCGGTTCACCCTCTTCCTCATCAATCTGGGGAAGGTAAAAATAATCTACCTCTTCGCCGACATTGGTACCATCCGGCAGGAAGGCGGTGATAAAACTGGCTTGTCGATGCATAAGCGCCCGGGGCGGGTCCTGTACCAGAGGAGTCGCAGCATCGCCAAAGGGAACGGTCAGAATACTGTTTCGTCCACCGAGCACGTAGTCTTCATTGAACCAGATATCCGCCATGATGTTGCAGGCCCGTTTTACCTCGGGTGAGTTAAAATTAAGCTCTCCGGTGACCCATTGGTCATACTTCTCGGGAGTAGCGGTTCGGAGCATAATATCCTCGAGCCAGTCGGTGGCTACCCATCCGGTGGCACCGGAACTTTCGATACCGATTGACCACGGTGTGTATCCGTCGGCGACCATCTGATCGCTTAGAGCCAGCAGTTCATCCCAGGTCTTCGGGATCTCATATCCCTCTTGGTCGAAGACCTGCTTTGAATACCATACCAGGCTCTTTACACTGGCACGATACCACACACCGACCATTTCGCCATTGTAGGTTCCAAGATCAATCCAGCTCTGGTTATACTGCTCCAGCATATAATCCTCGCTAAACCAGTCGCTCAGGTCTATGTGGTCTGCGCGATCGACCACATCCTGCATCAAACCCGGCTGCGGGAAGGCCGCAACATCGGGGGGATCTCCACCCTCGGTGCGTACGGTAATCAGGGACTCGAAGTCACCTGAACCCTCATACTCAACCTCGATACCGGTGGCTTCCTCGAAGGGAATCATACTCTCTTCAAAGCGTTCGGCATCCGTATCAACAAATGCACCAAAAATGTTTACAACTCTCCCTGAAAGATCCTGTCCATCGGTCCATTCATTGTCAGTATAATCTCTTCCAGCAGTCTCTTCCGCTTCACCCTCATCGGATCCCTCTCCTTGACAAGATACAAACAGCATACTTGTCAGAAAGGCAACCACAACAAAAAGGGTAAAGAAAAGTCTTGATCCTTTACGCATAGCTCTCTCCTTTTAAAACTTGTTTATTTTCCATGTACATCTTAATAACAATTCATGCACACGGTTGCACTAATAGATTCAGTTTACGTTAGGTCCCATGTACTGTCAAGAAAAAGTTTTTAAAAGTAGCATCCTGAGCTGTAATTTTATTTACAGGTGATATGCACAGGCCAGGGATAGGCATGTACAAGGACGCTACAGCCCTATTCTTCCAAAATGTTGAATTGTGCCGGCCCTTCAGCTTTTATAACTGAGGCTTTTCTGGTAATATACAGCACATTATTGGAGATAATATGGAAGTAAAGGACATCTGTAAAATAGTCGATGCTCAGTTGCACACCCCATCGCATGAAAAAGAGTGTACAATTGAAAAGGCCTTTTCTTCAGATTTGATGAGCGATGTATTAACGCTCCTTACGGATAATCTGCTGTTAATTACCGGATTGAACAATATTCAAACCGTAAGAACCGCGGAAATGGGTGATATCTGTCATATTCTATTTGTGAGGGGTAAACAACCCAGTGAAAAAATGATTGAACTGGCCGAAGAGCAGCAGATTGTCCTGATGTCTACTTCGTACTCAATGTTCAAGGCTTCCGGCTTATTATGGGCAGCCGGCTTATCACCGGTATACTGAAAGGTCTGCCGGGCAAGAGAGGGTATGAAAAACCGTGCATTTTGAATTCGAAATTGAAGCCGGCGATTTTTCCAATGCCGGATATGCATCCAGCCAAATAAAAAAAATACTCAAACAGCTTAACCTGCCGAATAATGTAGTGAAGAAGGCGGTGGTGGCTCTATTTGAAGCGGAAGTAAATGTGATCGGCCACAGCTTCGGCGGAACAGTGGCAATCGATATTGAAAACGAACAATTACACATTTTAGTAAGCGACACCGGTCCAGGAATCGAAGATGTAGATCTGGCAATGTCCGAGGGCTATTCTACCGCCACCAAGGAAATTCAAGAGATGGGTTTCGGAGCAGGTATGGGACTGCCGAATATCAAGAAGAATACCGACTACCTCAATATACGCAGTCAAGCAGGCGACCACACCGAAATTGAAATGCTAATTCACTTTGACCAGAATACCGAAGAGAGTAGCGACCAAGATCCAGATCAGCAGTCCACAGAGGGCAGACAGTCGTGAAAACCCTTCCCTTTCATCACGCCCTGAAGGTGAAGGAAGATGTGTGCTTCGGCTGCACCCGCTGCATGATGATCTGCCCAACCGGAGCAATCCGTATCAATCGCGGCAAGGCCCATGTAAACCCCGACCGCTGCGTCGACTGCGGCAACTGTATGGAAGTCTGCCCAGTAAACGCTATTGTGATTGAACAAGATGATTTCCAGAAAATATATCGCTATAAATACCGGGTGGCGGTTGTTCCATCGGTGATGATTGGACAGTTCAAAGAAGAGATCACCGAGGAGCAAATCTACAACATACTAATGGAACTCGGTTTCACCCATGTCTACGAAGCAGAGTTCGGCAGTGATATTCTTCATGTAATCAGCGGCCGGTATACTACCTATGCCGATCGCACACCGGTAATATCTACCTTCTGCCCTGCGATCGTGCGCCTCATACAGGTACGCTTTCCTTCCCTTGTCCAGCACCTCAACCTGATTAAACCGCCCCTCGATATCACCGCCGCGTATGCCGCACAGAAGCTAATCGAGAAGGGAGCCAGAGCTCAGGAGATCGGAATGTTCTACGTAACTCCTTGTGCTGCTAAGATAGCCGCGATTAAAAGTCCTCAGGGAGAGAGCAAAAGCGGCTTTGACGGGGTGATCAACATGGACTTCCTGTTCAATCTGGTCCATAAAACCATTGTGAAGCAGAAGCATAAGGAAAACGGCACTATTCCTCCGCAAAGAAACCTGTCCGGTGAGGCGGTGGTATGGAGTCTCACCATGGGTGAAGCTCCACACATGCCGGGCCGCAGCCTGGCGGTCGACGGAATTCACAATGTCATAGAGTTTCTGGAAAAGCTGGAAAATGAAGAGATCCACGGAATAGATTTTTTAGAGCTGAGAGCTTGTGACGAGGGCTGTGCCGGCGGCATTCTCGGTTCGGGGAACCGCTTTCTTACCGCCGAACGTCTCCGGCATCGGGCGGAATCAATGGACGGAATTTCCTCGCATGTTAAACAGGAAATCCAGGGGCAGGGGGAATATCTTCGACATAATCTAAAACTGGAACGAATTGAAGCCCGCTCTATAGTAAAGCTCGATGACAATTTCCAGACCGCCATGGAAAAGATGGAACAGATTCAAGATTTGTTAAAGAAACTGCCCCATGTCGACTGCGGTACCTGCGGCTCCCCTTCCTGTGAGGCCCTTGCCCAGGATATTGTCCAGGGCAAGGCGGATTTATCCCGGTGTATTTTTTATCAAAGGCGTCAAGAGCTGCTGGACAGCCGCAATGCCAAAACTAATCTAGAGCGGATGATCAAAATATGGGGGCGGGAGAAGCTGGAAGGCAGCTGAGCGGCCTATCTGCCTTCCATACTTCCTGCATATCTGCCTACATCGGCACAATAATACGCTTTTGCCCCTGGCGGCCGAACAGCAGCTCGGCCTTATCCAACACCTTCGATTCGGCCATCGCAACCCGTACCGCTTTGCCGCTGTTCTCATACAGAACCTCAGCCTCACGCTTTACATCGGCTACCTTTACCTCCAGCATTTCATGGCGAGTGACGCGACGCAGCTCGTCGCTTATACCATACAAGCGCCGCTTCAAGCCTACTACACTCTTTTCACCTGGTGATTTAGGGCGGGTATCCTTACCGACTATTGCAATAATCGCCTTTTCCAGATCTTCCTCGGAGACTCCCTGGCGCGCTATATGGGCCAAGCCGTCTTCGTATACCTGCAGCGACTTCTCTACACTCGGATCACGGTAGGAGAGAAAAGAGAAAATTCCTTCCAGTCCATGGGTCGAGGCGGAGGCACCATAGGCCCCGCCCTGCATTCGAATTTTCTGCCATAAGTAATCGGTTTTCAGCAGATGTGCTACTAAAATGTAAGCTGCATATCCCGGTTTTCCGTACAGCAGACCCGGAAGTGCCATACCACTGTAACCGACTGAGGCCGGCACTTGCAGGCTCTCCCAGTTATCCTGGTAGGGTTCTATCTGCGTACCGTCATCAGAGACAAAATGGTCAAAACTGCGGACTGATCCGCTTCCATCAGAGCTAAAAGCGGTTAAGCTTTTGGCCAACTGGGTATGGATGCGACCTAATTGCTGTCCGTCAGCACTCATGTTTAACATCATCCGCTGGCGGGTCATAAGCTTATCACGCAGAGCCTTCAGCTCCTGTCCAATCGCTTCAACCTCCGGACCTGCTTGAGCCGGAAGGGTGGTAAGAAAAAGCAGCTGCTC
>JAWLDZ010000035.1:4048-22658 GCA_041686355.1 Spirochaetaceae bacterium | reverse complement strand
CATAGGACTCATACATATTGCGAAATGCATCCGGGGTCAATGAAGAGTTCTCCACAATCCTGCGCTCATTCTGCTCCAGTTCATTCTGCAATTCCTGCAACTGCGAGTACGCAGTTTCGAAGCGTTCCCTTTCCTCAGGGGTAATCTCTTCGCTTAGTTCACCAGTCTGGGATTCACCTTGCTCGGGTCCCTCAACTTGCTCCGGGCTTTGTCCGTACATTAAGGCGGCATTGAGCAGTAATACAGCTATCAGGACAACTTTTAGTGAAAATAAATTATGATAAGTTCTCATATGGTAAAATGATAGTAACTTTCCATCAGTATTACGTCAGATATTTATCAAGGTTCTGTGAAGATTTGTTTTGTCCGGCACTGAAAGGAGGCAGGGTAAAATAAAAAGTACTCCCTTCATTAGGACTGGACAACAAATACAACTCGCCGCCCATCTCCTCTACAAAGTGCTTTGTTATGCTCAAACCAATCCCATCTCCCTCCTCTACATCAACAGTTACACTGTTTTGCGTTTGATGATAAGGTGCAAATATTTTCGGCTGCTCCTCCTCAGGAATCCCCATGCCGGTATCACGAACAAAAAACTCATATTCCTCCTTCTCATTCTCTTCAACCCCAAACTCAACCATACCGGTATGGGTAAACTTCACCGCGTTGCTTATAAGATTAAGGAGGATCTGCTTCATGCGCTTCTTGTCACCATATATATAAAGGTCAACATCGGCAGGATGCACAGCACGGAGAGAAATGTCTTTTCCCGATTGTCTTATGAGCATTTTGCCTACATTGGCAATAAACGAGAAAATTTTATCCAGTGAAAACCACTCAAATGTCACTTTTAGGTGATTCTGCGTCTTAAGTGGGAGCTCAGACAAGCCTTCTATCATATGCAGCATATCACTCCCGCTCTCATTGATAAGACCTATGTACTCCCTTGCCTCTCCACGTAGTCGCGCATCTCTCAGCAGCAAATCAGTGAAGCCGAGAACCGCATTTAGAGGAGATTTCAACTCATGCTTAAGGTGATACACATATTGCCTGACTATCTCCCTCTCTCGTCCGACAGGGGAGAGTTTTTGAAGGGTAAATAAAATGCCGTACTGAGTTCCATGCTCATCCTCTAAGAGGGAACCGGTAATTTCAACGTCAACTTTTATGCCGTCCCGGGACAAGAGAGGATAGACTTCACTGACAGCGCTTCCGGCTCCTAAAAGGATTTTCTCATAATGTCTAAACACAAAATGCCGCTCTTCCACAGCTATTAGATCGATAAATTTTATATTTTCAACATCCGTCCCTGCCTGAAAACCTAGGATCTCTAAAAGCTCTTGATTATATGCAAGAATATCCCCTTCAAGGTCAGTATAAAAGGTTGGATAATGAAAATATTCTATCGCTGTTGCAAACTTGTCCATTTTCCGCTTTGCCACATGTAATGTATCCATGATTCCTCTCCTGTGATAATAAGTTACACCGAATTTACAGGATAAGTTTTTACGTTTAATGGAAACAGTTTAAAGATTCAATCAAGAAAAAGCCGCCGCCTCGGTATACCGAAGCGGCGGCTGTATTATACAGAAAAAGTGCTTAGCCTTTGAAGTCTCCCGGTTTAATAACGTTTCCGTATTTTGTCTGGGCGGCTTTGATTTTTTCGATGGCAGCATCCCATTTTGCGATGAGCGCTTTGGGTGTGTCGGCATCCATCTTGTGGTAGAACTCTTTGGTTCTTTCAAGTTTCTCGATCCACTTGTCACAGCGGAAGCTGAACTGCTGCTCATAGGTTGCCTTATCATATTCAGCATTCATGTACTTCTTGTACAGCTTTGAGATATCTTCGTAGGTCGGAATAATTCCGGTGGGAGTCTCGTAACCACCAAGCTCGTCATGTACCCGTTTCTCAGCCCAGTGGAGCCAGACCTTTTTCGCAGTTTTGGGGTTGATGAACTTGCCGTCCTCGCCCTTCAGGAAGTAGTTGGTAGAATATACCTTAGGAACATCTTTCATGCCCTTCACAAAGTCAATGTTATTCATGGTGTACTCACCCAGGGGGTAAGAGACGAAGTCGAGGTTAGCCATGGGGCTGGCCTTTCGGACACCCTCGGCACCCAGAGTTGCTGAAGTGGTTTCAGACTCAAGGGTTGATGCTTTCAGTACAATACCTTCTTCCCAGTTGTGGGATTCTTCAACCGGAACTGTGGTGTCACTGTCACGTCCTCCGTAAAGCACGCCCTGTACCTGCACACCCTTTTTATCCTCAAAGCCCTCTTTGTCAAAGTTATCCAGGTAGTCGAGCCGCATGGTGTAACGGGAGTTACTGTGGGCAATGCCGATTTCCTGTCCCTTGGAGTCTTTCTTGCCTTCGTACCAACCGGGTCCGGAGTGGTTGTCACCCTCTTTGGGGGTTTCCATACCCATGCCGATCCAGTAGGGGTTGTTGTCGGGCCCACGAAGCACATTGGAGAAAATGAGCTCTTGGGGTATGAGCAGGTTCTTGAAAATAACCGGATCATCTTCAGCGTTTACCTCTTTGATAATACCGAAAATGCCCTGCTCAACGTTTACCGCACGGAACTGTCCGTCGATGTTGCGGAAGTAGGCGATGTCGTCACCGACAACCTCTTCTCCCGGGATCATCGCAGTTGAAGTTTTACCGCATGCGGAGGGGAAGGCGCCGGCAAAATAGGTTTTACGGTCTACATCGTTGTCGGCAGCGGCCATCAGGAACATATGCTCACAGAGCCAGCCTTCCTGCCCGGACTGGTTAATGGCCAGACGCATGGAGTGCTTTTTCAGTCCCACGGAGTTACCTGCGTACTGGGCGTTCATTGAATATACAATGTTGTTCTGAGTATCCATATAAATGCGGCGCTTATCCAGGTTTACAGAACAACCGCGTTCGTCAAGCTGACCGGCGGAGTGAATAAAGCGGTAAATATCGTCTTTCTCTTCCTGGGTCTTCATAGCCTTGAAGTGCTCATACGCATTTCGGTAGAGAATCTGTTCGGAGTGGAGTACGTACCAGGAATCGGTAAACTGTATACAGGGGCGGGTAAACTCGGAGAAGGTGGGGCCTTCTGCGAAGAATTTTACTACTGCATCTTTGCCGTCCATAATGTTCTTTGCAATACCCTGGATCTCGGCCAGTCCTTCTTCATACTCAACACTGTTGAGTGATTTCATCCGCTCCAGGTTTTCCTTGTATACCATGAATTTGGTATTCGCCTTATCACGGGCCTGGTCGCCGTATCCGTCCCAGTGGATAGTCTGTCCGTCTTTTGCCAGCTTGTGTTCTTCGCCCTTTTCAATAGCCATCTTCCGCACGTATTCTTCATCCGCGGGGCTGTCATCACATACATAGATGGATGCGGGGTTACAATGCTGAGCGAAATACCCTACGTGGTCGTAGACCTTCTGGTTCTCGAGTGCCATGAGCTTCTTGTAGCTCCCTTCACTCATCTTGGATTTTAAGACATCATCGTATTTCAGGTCCATACACCTCTCCTTATTATTTTATCGATGTTCAAATATTGGTTTGACCGTATATTATCTTCTATGGAGCTTTTAATGCAACACCTTGCAGCCCGTATAAAGCTATTGACTAGTAAATTTTTCAGTTTTAAGCTGTTTGTCATGAATATTGCAGTGTGGCTTGAAAGCCCCTATTCCAGTTGTTGGACTATTACACCAGCCCAAATTGAATATATGAAAAGCCGTATTCCCGGTGCACAGGTGCACCATGCCCGCTCGCCAGAGGAATTCGTCGAGCTTTTACCGCAGGTCGAAACCGCAGTCAGCTGGTTTTTTGAACAGGAGTGGGTCGCCCGCGCCCCGCTGCTGCGCTACCTGGTCACCCCGGCCGCCGGTTTAGATTACTTTTCGGTGAAGCTGCCGCCGCAGGTGCAGCTGAAAAACTCCCGCTTTCAGGGAAAGATTATCAGTGAATCGGTAATGGGAATGCTGCTGTCCCAAAGCCGACGTATCGCCGAAAGCGCTGAACGAATGCGCGATGAAGAGTGGCCGCGAGTGGGAATTACCGACCGCATGCGGCGGCTGAGCGGTTCGCATGTAGTAATTCTGGGTTTCGGCAATATCGGATCGTGGATAGCCCGCCGGGCAAAGCTGTTTGGCTGCAAGGTTACCGGTATTAAACGGAACATCGATACGCCTGCTCCCGATTTTTTCACCCACGAAGACCGGATAGAACCAGTTGCCCGACTGGAGAGCATCCTGTCCACTGCCGACCACCTGGTGCTGGCCCTGCCCCGCAGCCCCCACACCGACCGCATAATCGGCCGCCGTGAACTGAAGAAGCTTCCGCGAGGGGCGGCACTGTACAATGTCGGACGGGGCAATGCGGTTGACGAGGAAGCCCTGGCCACTGCACTGGGCTCGGGTTGGATCGATGCGGCTTATCTGGATGTATTTGAAAGAGAGCCCCTGCCCCAAAGCTCGCCCCTGCGCCGGCTTTCCAATTGCTACTTAATGCCCCACTCCAGCGCCGCAGCACCGGACTACTTGGACCTGTTTATTGACGAGTTCTCGGCCCGCTACCGGCGATGGCACGCCGTTTAGTCTAGGGCTTTGCCCGGCGGGCTTTTACACAAGGCCAGTGCCGGTCAGCAAGGGCATTTTTAAAAAATTAATAAATTATGAGGATAACTGAGTAAGCTGGGTGTTCGAGCGGGTAAGTTTGTGTGCCAATAGCTTAGACAGAAATATTCCGTAATGGGGATAATTTTTCATTGCCTGTACAAAGGACTTGCGGGAAACCCGCACAAGCTTACCGTTTTTGTCGGCGGTGACGGCGGCGCTGCGACGATTGTTAAGCAGAAAGGACATTTCTCCCATAAACACATCCGCCGGTGAGAGCTCACCGACAATTTTTCCACGGTGAGTCACGGTATAATGACCACTGGAGATATAGTAAAGAAAATCTCCCTTCTCTCCCTCGCGGAACACCACATCTCCAGGCTTAGTAAACAGTACCTCCTCACCGGCAAATCCTTCTGGGGTGCCGCGCTCGGAGTATTCAGGATGTTGATAGGTGAGCTGGACTTCATTTCCGATTTCGTTATACCGAATCTCCGCACCGGAGTATTCGGCCATTTTTATTCCCCGCCCGTGGGGCCGCATTTGATCCTGTTGCTCAATCTGCCCGCGTACCTTCTCCACATCAAACCCCTCGCCCTGATCGCGAATGATGAACGAGGAAGAGTCGCGGCGGCTTTCCCACTCAAAATGCACCCGCTTGGCGGCAACATCCGGGTCAGTACAGCGCTCGAGAATAATATCCACTACGCTTTTTCCTTTTGTAAGCTCGGCATTTTTCTCTTCATAGGTAATACCGCAGTTTCCGTGCTCGATCGCGTTAATAATAAGCTCAGAGAGGGCCATCTGCAGATCGAACTTATGTTCCGAGGCGAGATAGCCCTTCTGCATAAGACTGGTAGCGGCAATACCGGCATAGATAGGAACAGCCAGGGGGTCGTTGTCCAGTTCAAAGGAACCCGAGGAGTGACTGGAGAGATGGTTGGCCAACTCCCGTTGAAAAATAAGTTGGCGATTCTCAATAATAATGGAAACCGATTTTGACAAGTGGCTTACAATTCTGGATTTATCCAGCATCACCAGCAAATTGAGCTCGCCGAACTCGGTAATGATGGAGCGCTCATCCTGAGTTTGGCTGTCGTACACCCCAATCATACCGAAACTGTGAAGCCAGGCATCTTTTTGGACTGCCTCTACAATTTCGCGGTAGTTGATCAGGGGGTCATTGCAGTTGATGAGGACTACTTCGGGAAGCTCAAAATTGAGCGACTCCAGGGCCCGCTCCTGATTGGCTACCATCTTTACCGAATAACCGCTGGGTTTACGCTGCTCAAAGGCGGTTTTAACCCTTCGGCGTACACTTTTTTCGGAGTTTATTAACAAAACTAGTCCCATAACTATCCCTTGTACTTTATAAGTATCTAAGTATTTTTTCGGATTGGTGCTAGGCGTAGCGAGCTAATTTGCCGGTCTCGGCTTCAATAAAATAGCCGGTTCTGAGGCAGGTTTCAAACAGGTTTGTGCTCATTTGGTGGGTAGTTTCCTTAAAACCCCAACGCCTTTCCTGCTTCATCAGTAAAGTATACCCGCTGCTGCTTTTTTCCAGTACCTCAACGTACGTTCTATACTCCCCATCACCCTTTACTACGTAGTGTTTCATGAAATTACCTCGCTTTCAGTTTGACCTGTAATTATTTTCGGCTTATGAGGAAATTATTTGAGGTAATTCCGGTGGTAATACAACTGCAGCTGGACTTATACTTAAACCAGCTTGCTTTTTTAGTCCAGCACCAGAAATTTGTCTTCAATATGCTCGAGCATCCAGCGTGCCTTCTCCTGGAGAATGGTGTTTTCAAGGCGCATTTCAGGGTACTTATCAACTTCGATCGACAGGGCTTTCTCCAGCAGCCGGCGATACTCTTTAACATCCTGATTTTTCACCGCTATACTCCCGGCCAGGGCAACATACGGGCCAACCGCATGGCCCTCGGAGAGCTCAATGGCCCGGTCAAAATGAAACCGAGCTTTTTGTTCCAGAGAAGCAGGGTCGGTGGCATTGTCAGCGGAGGCGGGGGTGAGATCGTGCTTGGAATAAAAATTTTCTAAAATTGCTTCTGTATATGCGCCTACCTCGGAAGTTCCAAACAGCATCTGCACATCGGGAATCCCGCCGTATATCTCCAGCATCAGAGAATGCAGAGCCCCCCGCTTGTACTGCGGATCTATTTCCAGGGCGCGGGCTGTCAGCGCTACCGGACGGGGCAGCTCCATCAGCAGCCCCATATCGAACCCGGCCGCAGAAACCGCCCCCATCCAGCCGGCCGCCGCCCAATAGAGCCCCCGGAGGTCTTTTTCCTTCATTTGCTTTAGGAAAGAAGAACCCTCGCCGCTTTCCAGGGCAGCACGAAAGCCCGGGTACTCAACCTCAAGCGAGCGTAGAGCGTAGTCCCGGCCCCGCAGATACATATTACGGGCCCGCTGGAGCATCTCCTTTTGACGGTCAAGCTGTCGATACTCGAGCATGCTCGCGGGGGTGTGGATAAAGGCATTTGCATACGAGATAAAGCCTTCGGCGGTGGCCTCCAGCAGGTCCCGGTTCTCCGGGTTGCTCTGCAGCAGACTCTCATACATCTTCAGCGCAAAGGGAAGGGCATCCTTCACCAGCTCCGGGTCGCCGTCGCTGCTGAAGACCGCGGTTCCCTGGGGCGAGGCAACCGCATCGGCCACCATCGACGTGGCCATTTTATTGATGGAACAGGAGGAGAGAACTGCTAGGCCTATTAAAATTAGAGGGAGACCACCTTTTACCGACTTCATTCCTGTATACCTATTCAACCAAATCTATAATTTAAAGGTTAAACCAACCCCAACAAATGAGCCCTGTACATCCGCCGGATTTGTATAGGTTTTATTGTTGAAAGAGATGTCGTCGAACAAGCCGATATACATGCTGTATCCGGCATTCAGATTCAGCATCATATCCCGGTTGAACAGATAATTCACACTCAGTTTTGCGGTCCCCCCGAAACTGCCGAGAAAGTCAAAGTTATCTCTGAACTCTTCATCACCTAGAATCGGGACCATCATTCCAAGCCCGACCGCAGCCGATGGGGCGATACTCAGCCGACCAAGCCGGAGGTTATACTCCATTCCCACATAGGAGATTACGGGAAACCATATGAATAGATTATCTCCGAGGGGTACTTCCACCCCTGCTATGGGGCGTAAATCATAAAAACCCCTGGTAGCTGTTGCTTCGAACCCAACTACAAATCTATTATCTATGCCATCCACAGCGTTATCCTGAAGAACGTGGGCATACACTTCGGCGTTCACTCCGAGCCGAGGGATTTCCTGCATTTGGTCGCCAATCCCCGGTCTTTCGCTGCTGTAAACTCTGGTTGCAGTAGAAATCTGTTCGTCCACATCTTTAATCACAAACAGTCCGGTTTCTTCCGTGCGGGTAAACCCTGAGGAAAGGATACGGGATTTAGTAAGCGCGTATTCATCACCTACCCGCACACCCATATTACGGCCGAACTCAATAATTATCTCTCTGCCTTCAATGTCCACAATTCCGGTTTTCAGCTGGAACTCGGGTATACTGCGCAGTTTATACTGCAATTGTATAGGAATCATATCTACGGCACTTTTTACGGCCTGTCGGGAATTATCACCGCTGGCGCTGGTGTCTATTTGAAAGCTGGCAAAGGCCTCGGCGGTATCCACTTTAATGAAGGTAAAGGAGGTCTGCAGTTCCGCCTCGTACTCACCGCCATCTTGATATACGTTGTAATAGGAAACAACCGGTACCACCACGATAAAAGACCCTACCAACTTATTGAAGTCGGCCTCGGTAAAGGTCTCCTCTCCCAGGCGTACTGTTTCCGGTATTTCAACATTCTCCTGCTTCAGCTCTTTAATTTTATTGATAAACTCGTCAATCTCATTTGAATTTAACCTGTACTCCATCCCAAGTACGTTAAACCGGCCCAGATCTATAAATACATTCTGGATTGACTGGTCGACCAGATTTAGGGCACCGCTTGGAATTGAATAGTCTGAATAGCTGAGATCAAAAACTGCAATATCATTTTTCTCCGACACTTCCTGGGCACCCGCCGGAATCACTCCCAGCAGCCCGACTAACAGCACTACCGCCCACCATGTTCTCCTCCGCATACCTGTTCCTCCTTAGGTTGAATACAGATAGAAGCATACTATCAAGACGGCCAAATTTCAATGTTCTTATTAATTTTCCGTAGTTATAGCCTCTTAACCCCCGCTATTCGAGCCCGGGTAGTGTCTCCCAGCCTCCTTCCCGCCAGCTGCGCATTCCAAGTTCCGCCAGTTGCACTCCCTTCGCGCCCTCCAGCAGGCTCCATCGGAAGGGTGCATCTTCGGTCACATGATGCAAAAACAGCTCCCACTGGGCTTTAAAGGCATTGCCCGCAGGATCGCGGGTGGGCATCGCAGTCCAGCCGGCATAATAGTCGATGGGGCTCTCAATATCCGGGTTCCACACCGGCTTTGGAGTAGCAGAGTCATGCTGCACATAGCAGTCACGCAGGCCCGCGACTGCACTGCCCTCGGTGCCATCAACCTGCAGGGTCAAAAGGTCATCCCGACGCACCCGTACCGCCCAGGAGCTGTTGAACTGACAGACTATTCCGTTCTTCAGCTGAAAAATCGCATAGGCCGAGTCGTCGGCTGTGCATGTGTATTCCTTCCCCCGCTCATCTATCCGACTGGGTACATGGGTGGCGCCTAGACTGGTCAGCGAGTCTATCTCACCGAACAGATTATCGATCACATAACGCCAGTGGCAGAACATATCTATCATGATTCCACCCCCCTTTTCTTTGCGGTAGTTCCAGGAAGGCCGCTGGGTAGGCTGATGGTAACCGTCAAACACCCAGTATCCAAATTCACCCCGCACCGATAATATGCGCCCAAAAAATCCGCTTTTAATCAGATAGTCCAGCTTAAGCAAACCCGGCAGCCACAGCTTATCCTGCACTACCCCGTGCTTCACCCCCGCCGCCTCTGCGGCGGTGTACAATTCCAGAGCCTCCGCGGCGGTGGTTCCCGTAGGTTTTTCACAATAGATGTGTTTGCCCGCCTTAATAGCCCGATGAACTCCCTCGGCCCGCATAGTGGTAAGCTGGCTGTCAAAGTAAATTTGATTAGATTTTTCCGACAAGGCCGTATCAAGATCGGTCGTATAATGTTCAAGATGGTATGCGGAAGAAAGGCGCCGAAGTTTGTTTTCGTTCCGTCCTACCAGAATCGGCACCGGATACAACTGATTTCCATTTCTCAAGGGCAACCCGCCCTGTTCCCTGATTGCCAGGATTGAACGGACGAGGTGCTGATTGGTTCCCATCCGGCCGGTAACACCGTTCATAATGATACCTATTTTTTCTACAGCCACCTGCTGTACCTCCTGATATGTGCTTTAGAAAGCGACTTATGTGTGTGTCTTATACGCATCTACAATCATATCGAGATAACGGTTTTGATCCATAGTCCAATAGTAGGTGGAGAAAATCTCAACTTCAATAAAACCGCTAAACCCCGCCTCTTCGACCCAGCCGCGAATTTGCCTCACCGGTATGCATCCCTCACCCATCAAACCCCGATCGTGCAGCAAATCACGGGTGGGTGAACGCCAGTCGCATACATGAAAGGCAAAAATTCGACCCATTTCCCCGGAGCGGGCAATTTCCCGCTGCAGCTCCGGATCCCACCATAGGTGATACACATCCACCGCCACCCCTACATTCGCAGAGCCTATATGTTCACACATATCATTGGCCTGTTTTAGGGTGTTTACCGCCGAGCGGGTATCCGCGTACATCGGATGCAGGGGTTCAATAGAGAGCTTCACCCCCGCCGCTTCGGCGGCCTCGTTCGTCCTTACAATTCCCTCCTCAATCTGGCTGCGGGAATCCTCCAGGGACTGCCGTGGATCGGCCCCCGGGACCAGCACAATCGAAGGGGCTCCCAACTCGGCCGCCTCTTCGACGGCCCGCAGATTGTCCTCCAGGGCATCGGCTCTTTTGGTTTTTTCAGCGGAAGCAAAGAAACCGCCCCGGCAAAGGGACACGACCTGCAGTCCGGCCTCTTTAATCTGCCGTCCCACCGCAGGAATCGAGCGACCCTGAAGGGCATCCCTCCAGACAGTGATACCCTGTACGCCTGCTTTGGCGTACTGTTCTATCGCTATCTCGACACTCCACGGCTTGGTGCTAATGCTGTGTATACATAAACGACTGGTATCATTCAGCACTGTTGTTTGCAAACTCATTCACTTTTCCTCTTCTGTTTTACAGAGCCTTTACATCGACGACAGCCTAAAAAAAACTGAGGTAAGGCCCATCATCAGCCAGCCGCTGCAGATATACCGCCAGCTCCATCAGATGGTAATCGCCCCACATGCAGGACTCCCCGTTAGGGATGTGCTGCCCCGCCTGTACATGGTCCCAGCCGTTGGGTCGATGGTAAATTGAGTGCAGCAGGAGCCCCTGATGGTCACTATCATTTGACAGGTAGGGTTCCCTGCACAAGGCTGCCGCCACGGTAAGACCGGTCTGAAAGTAGCGGGAACCTGCGTCCCGGTCGGAGTTCTTCCCCTGCTGCATGTAACGCCCCAGCCGCAGGAGCCCCTGGGCGGCAATTGCCCCCGCAGAGCTGTCCACCGGCTCCCACTGGTTATACGGGTCGGCCGGCCGGTTTTGGTAATCACCCAACTTGTGAAGGTTGGGTGCACCCGTGTCCCAGTAGGGAATTCCATCGCTCGGCATCTGCTCAATGTAGAAATCCGCCGCAGCCCGGGCTACCTCAAAAAAGCGGTTGAGTACAGACTGCTTGTCCGGGAAATAGGGCAGCCCCAGAGCACTGAACTCTTGCTCCGGCAGGGTAGATAAGAACTCCAGCTCTTCAGCAAAACCGCAGAGGATCCAGGCATGGCCGCGGGTCCAGGTACTGAAGGGGGAATATCCCTGTTGACTGCTGGGGCAGCGAAAAGCCCCGTTGGTGGTATTGAAAATCGCCTCATGGGCCGTACGTCCCCGGATATCGTAACTGTCCTGCCCCTTGCCGAAGTACACATTATATCGCGCACTCGTCTCGGCATGCTGCAGCAGCCGGCGAAGCAGCGAAATTTTCCGGTCACCCTCGCCCATCAGCACATGCCCAAACCGGTGAGCCAAGCCCAGAATTCGCATACTGCGGATTGTGTCGACAAACAGCGAGTGAGGGCCGTTAAAGGTGTACACATAGCCCAGATCCTTCGGCAGGGAGGTCCAGCGGGCGGCCTGTACCGCCCCCGAAACCTTAAGTGCCAGACGATAAAACTCAGCCTCCCATTCATCATGGCTAATCCGCCCCTCGCCCATGAGCCGCAGGAGGTTGCCGTAGGTACTTATATTGTTAAAACCATGGTCATGCACCCCGATATGGCTAAGATGGGGGGCCATCAGCTCCACCGTTCTGCGGCGGCCGATGTCCAAAAAAGAGCTATCCCCGGTTCCGTCAAACTGCAGAATCGGCATGCCGAACTGAAAGCCCTGGGTCCATTCGGTCCAGCCGCGGGTAGTGTACTTTCCATTAACCGTATACACCGGCGTCCCCTGGCTTCGGTCCCAGGCAGTGTCCAAACTCTTTATTTTTGGTCCGGCGGAGGTGAATACCTGCTGGATATCGGACTTTAATTTTATAGGGGTAAGGCTTTCATCGATTTTTATCATGTCCTCATAGCTCCTTAATATGAAATCCACCGTCGACATGAATTACCGAACCTGTAGAGAAGGCCATATCTCCCTCGATAAGCGAACACACCGCCTTGCCTATGTCTTCGGGATAACCCCAGCGGCGCTGCGGAACCATTCCATCCGCAATGAGGGGGTCGTACTTCTGCTTTACCCCTTCGGTCATGTCGGTTGCGATTATTCCCGGCCGAATTTCGTACACTTGCACGTTCTCGCCGGCCAGTCTCCGTGCCCACAGCTGGGCCCCCATCGCAGCCCCGGCCTTGGATACACAATACTCACCCCGGTTCAGCGAAACCGTATCGGCGGATATGGAAGTAACAAACACCACCTTAAAGCCCCCGGAAAGCAGAGCCTTCGGTTTTGCCTGCAGCCAGTAGCGCACCACCTTCTGGGTAAGGAAATAGGGCCCCTGCAGATTTATTCGCAGCAGCCTCTCAAAGGACTCCTCCGTTGCATCTACGATATCATTTCGCTCCAGAGGCGCAACCCCGGCATTATTTACCAACCCGTCGATCCGGCCGAACAGGGACAGTGTATGCTCCACCAGAGAGTTACGGCTCTCAGTATCTCCCACATCCCCCTGCAGGGTAAAAAAAAGCTGTTCCTTATGGGGCGCGTAGCTTTTGCATTCTTCCACCGCCGCTTCAGCTGCTTCGGCATTGCTTCGGTAATTTACCGCGACCGAGCAGCCGGCGCCGGCTAATTGCGTGGCCACTCCACGGCCGATACCGCGGCCGGCCCCCGTAACAAGTACTACCGGCCTGACGGTACTCATACCTGTGTCACCTCCACCTCGGCCCCCTTGCGCTCGGCGGATAAATAGCCTGCATACACCACAGCAATGGTATCGGCGGCCAGCATACTATCGGCCTCCACCGGCTTCCCCTCGGCGGCTGCCCTGTAGAAGGCCTCCATCTCGTGCTGATACCCGGTAAACCAGTCCTCGTCCGGTGAAGTAAAGGCCCAGCCCTGTTTAGTGCCGGTTTTCTCAACAACATAGATGTCGTTGAAGTACTCATCCCGGGGATTGTAGGTTTGGAAGGCGGTGTTGGGGTTAATATTGCAGATACCCCGGTGATTGTTCGCCGACACCTCAATCCAGTTGTGTACACCCCCCAAGACCAGTTCAGAGGCAAAAATGTCGGCAAAGGTACCATCCTCAAAGACCACGTGGATAGCCGCAAAATCCTCAATATCAGTGTAAGTGGTTCGAATATGTCCCTTATCGATAAAGTTTTCAGACCGGGTGATTGCATGGCTGCGGGCACTGACCGACTGAGGCCTAATTGGTCCGCCTCCGCGCATCCGTCCTTCGACTTTTTTCAAATACAGGGCGGCTGTAAGGGGATGAACTCCCTTGCCAATCATAGATCCGCCCCCCGAGTGCGACCATATTCCGTAGTACTGCGAGTGGGAACCCGAGTGTGACTCTTCACCATGCATCCAGAGAATCTGCGCACCGGTTTTCTCAATTATCTCTCGCTCCTTCTGTACCGCCGGGGCATAAACCCAATTCTCTGCGTAAAAAATTTGTCCCTTACTGCGTTGTTCCGCCGCCAACAGCCGCCTGACACTGCCCAGGGCCGCCTCTAAGCCCTTTTCCCGCGGGAATGTGTCTCCGCTGAAACCGGCTTCACCTCTTGCTTCGTCCACGGACTCGTTCGCGGCTTTGTCCTTGGCGGGGCCGAAATAACCGGTAAATGGTTTTTCAATTATCACAGTTTTACCGGCCTCCAGGGCCTGTACCGCTACCGGTTCGTGCGCCGCCGGGGGCACACAAATATGAACCACATCGGATTTATCAATTAAGGCCTCAAGAGTTTCGGCTACTTCAATTTCATTCTTTTTACCAAATGCTTCACGATTCTCGCGACTGGGCGAATATACTCCAGTTATCTCAACCTCAACTCCATATACACGGCGCAGGGCTTCCACATGAAAGGATGCGGAGAATCCCGAGCCGACAATACCTGTTCTCAATTTCTGTTTCTTCAATTTTACCTCCTTCTGGGGCTTTCAAAAAAAATTTGAAAGCCCATGCCCTTCTTTACATGTAAATTACTAACCAGACCGCTTGAAAGCCCCGAACACGGCCTCCTTGGCCTGTCCCATCATCTTTCTAAACCACGGCATTTTGCTCACCAGGGTAAAAACCGTCAGCAGTACAATGATCAAACTTATCGGCCGTGTAATCAGGGGCAGCATGTTTCCATCGGTTATTACCAGCGCCCGTCGCAGGTTTTTATCCAGGATGTCCCCCAGAATAATGCCTAATACCAGCGGTGCCACCGGATAATCCATCTCTTTCATCATAAAGCCAATCAAGCCGAATACCACCATTACCCCTATCTCAAAAATGCGGGAGTGAATGGCATAAGCTCCGACCACACACAGCACAAAAACTATTGGCATGAGTTTTTCCCGGGGAACCAGCAAAACCTTCACCAGCCCCTTGACCATCGACATACCCAGCACGTACATTCCGATGGTGGCCATAAACACCATTGCCACCGTTTGATACACAAACTCCGGCGATTCCATCATTATTAAAGGACCCGGCCGAACATTATGAATAAACATAGCCGCCAGCAAAACCGCCGCCGGGGCTGAGCCGGGAATGGCGAGGGCGAGTACCGGAATAATAGTTCCGCCAACCGCTGCATTATTCGCGGTTTCCGCCGAAATAAGGCCCTCATAGCTGCCCTTTCCGTACTTCTCCGGTTCCTTACTGGAATTCTTCGCAAAGTCGTAGGATACCCAGGAAGCGATATCCTCTCCAACTCCTGGGATTGCCCCCACAAAGGTGCCGATCACCCCCGAGCGGATAATAGTTTTCCAGTGTTTAAATACATCCCTGGGCTTGGGAAACACCCGGTTTATCTCCGTCTCGATCACCTCAAGCTTCTGATTCTTCATTACCGAGATTATTTCGGAAAAACCGAACACCCCGACCATCGCCGGAATCAAATCGATCCCTCCGGAGAGTTCTACACTGTTAAATGCAAAACGCACATGGGCATGGATCCCTTCCATCCCGATCATTGCCACGAACAAGCCCAGAAAACCGGCTATCCAGCCCTTCAGAGGATCCTTTGGGGCGGTTAGATTTCCGCTTATTACCACACCAAAAATAGCGAGGGCAAAGAACTCAAAAGATTGGAAGTTCAGTGCAAGATTACCGATAAGCGGCGTAAAAACAGCCAGAAACAGAAGCCCGATCAAAGAGCCTAAAAAGGAACCGGTGGTACCGATTCCGATCGCACTGCCCGCAAAGCCGCTGCGGGCCAGGGGATGCCCGTCCATTGCAGTGGCTGCATTGGCCGGTGTCCCGGGAATGTTAAGCAGGATTGCACTGCGGCTGCCGCCGTAGATGGCCCCTACGTACATACAAATTAAGATAAGCACCGCCTGACTGGCGGGCATTTTGAAAGTCAGGGTGGTCAACAGAGCTATTCCCATCGTGGCGGTTAATCCCGGAAGCATCCCGACAATTATACCCAGCTGGGTGGCCCACAATACATGAAAGATGGACCAGAAATTCATGTACCCCATTAATCCGTCAAAGAACATTACAAGTCCATGCATACTACAACAGCCTCCTTTAAGGCAAACTCACCAAAAACAGGTAGCGGAATACCGCAGTAACTATAGCTGAAGATATAATAGCCATAAGCGCAGCAATCAACAGCTTTTTCTTCTTTCTTTTCGGGGGATCATTTTTCTCATATTCAAAAATGCCAATAAAAGCAAATACAAACAGAAATGTGGCCAGCAGATAGGGCAAGCGTCCAACCAAACCCCAGGCGTACACCAGGGTAAGCGCAATGGTACCGATGGCCCTCAGGATAGAATCCTTTATAAAAAAGGCGCGGGTTTTCTCCGCGTTGATCTCCAATATGTATCCCCTCTGACGAATTGATCGTACCAACATAATCAGCGCAAATATCCCTATTACCACCCCTAAAAAGCCGGGTACGATCCCCGGTACCGACAGAGGATTCACCTCCCGGTTTTCCAGGCGCGGCATATTAATCGACATCACCACCACAGACAGAGAAAAGCCCAGCAATACTAGTGAACTAATAAAATCTGCTTTCGGCATATCTTTTTCATTCATATTTTTACTCCTCATGCAAGCTGCATACACCGTAAAAAACTGCAGCGGCAGCTTATGGGCCTGCCGCTGCATCAGTAGCAAAATTTAAGTTTACGGTTTAGGTATACCAAGTTCTTCCGGGCTCATAACCGTATCGCCGGAATCATGCTTCAGCCATGCATCAATTTGCACCATCGGGAATGATTTATCCACTGCCGTATCACCGTAGGCTGGATCAAACACAACCGCATTGTTTGCGGCCCATTCACGCAGTTTATCGGATTCCATCACTACCTCTTCCCAAATAGTATTAAGGGTGTTAGTTACTTCGGCGGGTACGCCCTTCGGTACAAATATGCCGAAATAAATCGGTGCGGTCTTGAAGTCGGGTATCCACTCTTTAATGGACGGAACAGTTTCGTCATATCCGGCTATTTCAAGGGGTGCATCGGCCAGGACTGCCAAGGGGCGCAGTTTACCGGCTTTGATCATATCCACTTGTTCAACCGACAACTGCGGAACCACATCAGTTTCGCCGCCGACTGTCGCTACCACCGCCGGATTACCTCCATCGTAGGTCACATGGTTGTAGTTAATTCCGGTATAGCTCTTTATCATCTCGATGGCCGTGTGTCCTGCACTATTTACACCTGCAGTTGCCACTTTGATTCTTTCGTCGCTGTTCTCAAATGCATCTAAAAGCTCACCAAAGTCCTCATACGGAGTATCAGGATGTACCGACACTACCGCCGGCATAGCGACGTTCAGATACAGATGCCAATCATCCAATGTGGTATCCAGAAGACCCTGAAGTTTATACACTCCCAAATCTTTCACCGCACCGGCCGTCCAGGTATATCCGTCCCGCTGTGCATCGAGGGCACCCTTGGTTCCGACGGAACCAGAGGCGCCGGCCTGGTTCACTACTACAACCTCAACTCCAAGTTCATCCGCTACGATATCCGCCGTTACACGGGCTGAGCGGTCGGTGGAGCCACCGGCTCCCCACGGAACGATGAGATTGATCGGTTTGTTAGGCTGCCATTCATAGCCACCCTCTTCCGCCTCTTGCTGGCCGCCGGCCCACAGAAATCCTGCCGCTACCAACAGCAGCACCATTACAGTAAGCAGTCTCTTCATATGCTTACCCTCCTTTTCTAGAATTATATTTCAAGAGAGCGAGGCATACCCCGCCTCTCTTAATAGCTCTTTAGTCCGCTGTGCATACGTATAAAAAGTTTTCCAGCGGTACTCCGCATCGGCTGTCACCGTGGGGTCATGGAACACCACCGCCACATGGGGCTCGATAGAAACGCCGGAGTTGTATCCGTCCTTACGCAGTTCTGCAAGCAGCTGCGGCACCTGGCCATCACCTTCGCCGGGAAAGGAGTACTGCACCTTTCCATTGAGAACCCGGCCATCCTTGATATGCACGTACCGGACCGCTTCCTTCACCTGCTGGTAAAAACCGAGACTATCCTGGTAGGTATAGGGCGGCTGTCCGCGATAATCATAGGTAGCAAAGGGGTTTCCCGTATCAAACACCAGTCGGAAGGCCGGTGAATCGATCTGTTCAAGCAGGTAAAGGCTGTGCTCCGGACTCTGCCCACCCCAGGTCTCACAGTTTTCATGCACACAGGTCACCCCTCCGTCCTCGGCTCGCCGCACAATTTCTTTAAGCCGCCGTACTATCTCTCTCTCTAAATCAGGATCACCACCGACCGGCCCATTCGGAGCCCGATAGCTCATAATGCGGATCATCTCTACACCCATCCGCTGCATTCGCGGTATCGCCCGTTCTATCTCCTCAATATCCCACTCCAGGGGATCATCAATTCTTCGGCCCCAATTTGCGATTTCACTGCCAAAACTCACCACCTGAATGCCGGCCGTAGATAGTTTTTCATATACATCCTCAAAGCCATGCTCTGGAATCTTGGTGATATTTACCCCGTCAATAGCCCGCAAATCAATTTTGTTCCAGCCCAGACTGCGGCACATCTCTATCTGTCCTTCGATAGATGGGGAAGCTTCATCAGTGAAACCAGTAATAAACATCGCCACTCTCTCCTTATCCGTTAATAGAATGGGCATCCTTGGTATACGCCGGTTCAGGCAGGACCCGGTCGATCTCATCAATCCGATATCCAAAACCGTGCCCACTGAGACTCCCGGTCGA
>JAWLDZ010000035.1:0-3948 GCA_041686355.1 Spirochaetaceae bacterium | reverse complement strand
AATAGAATGGGCATCCTTGGTATACGCCGGTTCAGGCAGGACCCGGTCGATCTCATCAATCCGATATCCAAAACCGTGCCCACTGAGACTCCCGGTCGAAACCGTTCCGTTTCTCCGTCGGTACACCCCAGGATGCACCACCGCCTCAGCGGCGGAGGCCTCCGGATAAAACTGAGAGGCATTCGATTCAAAGCCCATTAGTGTCGGCACAGAGGCCGCAAAAGAGGTATGAGACAGGGCCGCCAGCATCGGGTTAGTCAGATCCTGCACCATTAAGGGCATCCCATAACTCTGTGCAAGACTGGCCATTAAAATGGAGGCGGTGTAGGTTTTGCAGGTTTTCAATGCAACCCCGCTCCAACCCAGCCTGCGGGCCGGCAGCAATACCGACCAATGATCCGCCCCCTCGTCCAACAGCAACGGCTTTAGCGCTGAAACGGCATGGACATCCATGCTGAGCATTTCAATTTTCGCTGGGAAGGGCTGCTCGACAAACAGAAGCATTCCGAATATACGTGGATATTCGTGCATAAGTTTTGTAAGCAGTGCAACCACGTATCTGGGATCACTCACCGTACAGTTAAAATCTACTGAAAGCCATGCAACCCTATGCTGCAGGGCGATTTTTCCCACCTGTATCAGCCGTTGTGCATCCCACTCATAATCCTGTCCCAACAGCTTTACCTTCAAACAGGTAATTCCATCCCGCTTAATCCACTCCTGCAGAAGCAGGGGGTACCCGTCATCTGGCGCCGTTTCCAGAATCTCCTCGGGAAACAGAAAATCCTCGCCCCCGACTAAGTGCCACACCGGCATCCGATCCAACGGCCTGGCGCGCAGAAAGTCGGAGGGATACATATCTCGAAACCGATGCGGCGATTCTGCCTGGCCTTCCAAATAATACGACAAATCATGCCTCAGAAAATCGCTTCCGTAGATGGCATGCACCGGACGCCCATTTACCTTGCCGAATGCATCATGCAGGGCAATATCAAATGCCGAATAGGCCGCCAAAGCGGCACTCCACGGAAAAGGCTTGTCCGCTGTACTCTGAGCATCGATCTCTTTCACCAAGTACGGAAGGAACTCCCGAATCACCTGAAAGCCAATATCCAGCGCATGACCTTCTAAGTTGGAACTCAACAGATGGTCGGCACATGCAGCCACCGCCTGTTTCATATATGACAGACGCTCCCGGATGGAACAACAGGCAGGCCAAAGCCACTGCATGCTCAATGGAACCTCTCCCCAACCGGTCTCAATCCGTCCCTTACCATTCTCCACCACCGCTTTTACCCGCAGGCACTCGATACCAGTCATAGATTCAAACCCGAAACGGAGCGGAATACGTGTTTTCACAGGCAAATAGTAAATTGAGAGAGAAACTATTCTGATATCTGCTAAATTCATATTTCCATACCTTATATATCAGATTTTAACCCCCACACCAGGACTTTGTCAAAGTATTTAATTAAGTTTTTTTCAATCCTCGCAAAAATAGCGCTATATATTCCAGTATAGGGGTCATAAAGCGGCCATAACCTGGTTATGAACCAGACTTTGATTATTTTATTGACAAAGAATTTTCTCAATGGTATCGTTACATAATAATTTTGAAATTGTTTTTTTAGGGTGTACAAAGTGCATAAGTCGGCGGGCCAACCAAAACTACTCAAAGAAATCAATAACAACCATGTACTCAATCTACTGGTTCAAAATCGACAGATTTCACGGGCACAGCTTGCAAAGCTTACCGGTCTTAGTCGAGCAACAATTTCCATGTTAGTGGACGAACTAATCGAAATAGGGCTTGTCACCGAAGCCGGCCAGGGCAATTCCAGCGGAGGGAGACCGCCCATCATTCTAGAGTTCAACCCCAACACAGCGTACGCCCTGGGTGCACACATGCAGGATAATGAGTGGACAGTAGTTGCCACCAATTTGGACGGGACAATCATCCATTCCTTGGGAGCACCTATTCCCCAAAACAACCCAGAGCAGGCAGTGAACACCCTCGCATCCTTGGTAGAACAAATCATCTCACAATCCGCCGGCGCTCCCATTCTGCCGGCTATCGGAATAGGCAGTCCAGGTTTGGTGGATATCTCGAGCGGTACCATCCAAAGCGCTGTGGATATCGGCTGGTTCCAAGTACCCCTGGCTAAGCTCATTCAAGAAAAGCTGGGCTTACCCGCCTATGTGGTAAACCGCAGTAAAGGAGGCGCCCTGGCGGAGATGTGGAGCGGCGGAGTTAACCGCAGTCAGGACCTCATCTATATTTCCATCGGTACCGGGGTTGCCGCGGGAATTCTGCATCAGGGACAGCTGTACCACGGCGCCAACTCCAGTGCAGGAGAGCTGGGCCATGTGACTATCATTCCCGAAGGGCCGGCTTGTCCCTGCGGGAATCACGGCTGCCTGCAGCAGCTCATATCCGAACACGCCCTGGCCGCTGGAGCAAGGGAAAAGCTAAAATCCGGTGTACCGAGCAGCTTATATGCGGTAGCCGGTCACCATCCCGAGCGACTCACCGCTTACGATGTGATCGATGCTGCCGAAGAGGGCGATTCCCTTGCCTGCGAGGTAGTCGATACCGCTGCCGAACACCTTGCGATTGCAGTCGGAAACCTGATCAACCTCTTTAACCCGGAAAAAATAGTACTCGGCGGACCGGTGGGAAACCGGAGCCGCCGTTTAGCCACAACATTGCGGGAAAAGGTTCCCTACCGGGCCATGGCCTACCCCCTCTCAGCCGTACATATTAGTACCAGCACTCTTGGCGAACAGGCTGGTGCCATCGGCGCTGCAGTACTGGTACTGCAGAACGCCCACCAGCTCCTCTTCCAGCTCTCCCCTGCACGCACCCCCACTACTTAGTCCCCCGCTGCCTCCCCCCACAATGTGCTTGACTCACAAAGGGCATGTACTTACTCTTTAAGCTGAGGTTATAACACATGGCAGATTCAGATTCCGACCAAAACTCCTTCATCGAACGCATAGCCAAGCAGCTGTCGACCAGAGAGGTGCTAAGCAGCATCTATCACCACGGCTTCGATCAGGTACCAATGCCTTCGGTGGAAGTACTCACCGAGATCATCGAAGAGCTGCGGGCCGTCCTTTTTCCCGGCTACTTCGGCGACTCGGGAATTAAGGACCGCCTGCTCAAGTACCACATAGGAGCGGTACTTGATAACGTATACCACCAGCTCTCGGAGCAGGTACGCCGAGGCTACTGCTTTGAATGCGGGCATCGATCCAGTGGCGCCTGCAAAGATTGCCAGATTCAGGCCGAGCACACTGTTCAGCAGCTGATCGAACAACTCCCGGCCATCCGCCACCTGCTGTCCACTGACGCACAGGCCGCCTACGAGGGCGACCCGGCCAGCCAGAGCGTGGGAGAGACTATTTTTGCCTACCCCAGTCTGCAGGCCCTGACAAACTACCGGATCGCCCATGTCCTCTACAGTCTGCATGTCCCCCTAATCCCCCGCATCATTACTGAAATTGCGCACTCTAACACCGGCATCGACATTCACCCGGGAGCCCAAATAGGCGAGCGCTGCTTTATCGATCACGGCACCGGCGTCGTTATTGGAGAGACATCCATTCTCGGAAGAAATGTACGTTTGTACCAGGGGGTCACCCTCGGCGCCCGCAGCTTTCCTCTGGACGAAAACGGTAAACCGATCAAGGGCATCGAACGTCACCCGGTGCTTGAAGACGATGTGATAATCTACTCCGGAGCTACCCTCCTGGGACGTATCCGTATTGGTAAGGGGTCGGTTATCGGAGGAAATGTATGGCTCACCGAGGACGTAAAACCCGGTACTACTGTCCGGGCAAACTTTAGTTAGTGGTTCAAACCTTGGGGGATGCGAGTTTTCACACGCCGGCGGCGAGTTTTGGAGATTACATCCATATATATTTGGGCCAGTACATCCCGTCGAA
>JAWLDZ010000034.1:0-22707 GCA_041686355.1 Spirochaetaceae bacterium | reverse complement strand
CTAACTTTTTCATCGCCTTCCTCCTCAATAAATATACACAGAATGTCTATAAATATACATACTATAGATTATTGGATTTTGCAAGAACTTCTACGAATCCCAGCCTATTTTTCAACGCTTCGCCGTGCCATGCTGTTTGCATAATAGTGCTGTACCTGTGCCGACAGGAGAGAATTAAATAAGGCTCTCCAATTCAATTCCCTCATCGATCAGCTGCTGAGCTCTGTCCAACATGCCGGCGGTAGCGGTCGCTCCGACCCGGGTTACTCCCAGGGCTTTTACTCGCAGCAGATCTTCAAGGCTTCGAATACCTCCGGCAGCCTTTACCTGCACTCCCGGTGCGGCATGCTGCAGCATCAATTTTACTTCGTGAAGGGTAGCCCCGTCATAGGCATACATGCCGTTCTCCCGCTTGGTAAAGCCGAAGCCGGTGGATGTCTTGATAAAAGCAACTCCTTCCTGACTGCAGATTTCACAAAGCCTTACTATCTGTGCTTCATCGAGAAAGTCATTTTCGAAAATAACCTTTAAAATCGCTCCGGCTTCGATTACGGTTTTGTTAAGAAGCGTGATTTCCCGGCGGAGAAAATCCCATTCTCCACTCAGGGCTTTGCCGATATTAATAACCATGTCCACTTCCGTGGCTCCATCTTCAACAGCCCGTTGGGCCTCCATGGCTTTTATGTCGGGAGTGCTGTTTCCGTGTGGAAATCCGCATACAGTTCCCACCTCTACCGTACTGCCGGCTAATAGTTTAACCGCCGTTTTGACGGCGTAGGGCTTTATACACACCGAGGCGGTGGCGTACTTCTGGGCAAGGGCACAGCCTGCCTGAAGAGCTGCATCATCCATAGTCGGATGCAGCAGGGAGTGATCGATCATCTTCGCTAATTCTCGTACCGTAGTTGCCATTTGGACTGACTCCTTAAAAGTATTTTCTAATCCTGATAGAGCATAAACCCAAGCATATCTTCGTCAGTCGTTTCGCAGGTGAAACGCCACAATTCTTGCTCCGAGAGCTTGGTAAACTCTCCAAAAGTAGTAGTGATATCGCTGTCTATATCGGCGCTGTGCTGTACGTAGGTGGTTTGATAGAAGGACAGTTTCTTATCCCGATGAACTCCCATCCCTAACAGACGACGGGCAGCCCGCTGCATCATCTTCAATTTATCCCGCAAATCCTCATCAGAGACAATACTCCAGACACCGAGAAAAATCGGCTGATTATGGTTATTCATGTCGCCAATAAACTCCCCACGCACCAGCTGTTCCTTTTGCTTTCCCAAATAGGCAGCAAAATCGAGATGTTCCGCCAGTTTACGGTCGGTCACCAAAAAGCTTCCTGACTCAGGATCGATCGTAAAAATCATTACATTCTCAAGCGCCTGTCCGTAGCTTTTAAACAGGGCTCCCTTGAACTTGTCGATGTCTACCCGCTCATTCAGGTGATCCAAGCGCTGTTTAATTTCAAGGGTGATATCTAAAAACATGTGCTTCAACTGTTCGTTGTCACAGCGAAAATTATCAAACTCCGACCGAAGATTCTGTTCATTAATTCTCCCCATAAAGAACGATAAGACGATCCGATAGATCGATCGGATATTGTGGTACTTACTAAACTGCAGGATCAGGTCAAACAAGAATATTTCCATTTTGCGCAACTGCCAGATGTAGGTAATCACTTCGGTGCGGGAGGTCTCATGGCCGATGCGAGAACTCTCTGTGAGCTTCTTAAATTCGTTGAAGCGTCTCTCAAGTTTTACATACCACTTATCTATGCCCTTAATGGGTTTCTGGAAGCGGAGGGTCCAGACCGACCCTTTTCCCGGTTCGCTCTCGACCCGGATATTTTCAGGACCGAAGGTCGAGTAGATTTGGATACTTCCCAAGCCCTCACCCTCCTGCCGATTCTTGGTGGTGTTGCCTACAAAGGCGGGGTATCCATGCTCATTTTTTTCCAGCATATCCCCCGACATGCCGATTCCATTGTCGGTGATTGTCAGAACTAAGGCTTCATCATCGTCATCTACCATCTCAATCTCAATTAGCCCCTTACCATCGGTCTCTGCAATCGCCTCTAAGGCATTCGAGACAATATTCACCAAGGCACGTCCGAAATTTACATAATACCCGAGTACGATTGGGGAGGCTGAATCAAGGGCGATATTCAAACGACAGCGAACTGAAGAGGCTTCAATATAGGGCACAATCCGCTCTAACAGCAGATCCTTCAAATTAACTTCGTGGATACTGCTCATGGTATCGCGAAAAGCGTTTAAGATATTTATGAGGGTGGTGGTTTCCCGGTTGATGTCTTCAATAATTTTACCGCAGTTTTCTATGGTAAGCATATCCACCATGCTCGAAAGCAGACGAATGGTCTTGCGCGCATCATGACGGGTCTTCCCGATCTCTTCGTTCAATAACTGGGGATTCCCTTCGTATGCGTTTTTTCCAAAGCCTATCTCCTGACTACCGGCGTACAAATGGTAATAGACTAAGTTTCGATATACCGTTGTCTCTCCAAGATTAAACCCCTTATTTTGAAAAAACTCCAAAGTATCGGTCTGCTTCTCCCAGATATACAGGTACACGGTGGCATTCTCAGGAATATTTTGGGCAAGGTGTTCAATGAACAGGGTGCCGATACCGCGGCCGCGGCCGAAGGGGCTGGTGACCAGCTTGTAGATATTGAAGTTGAGGTTAGCCTTGTCCGAATACACCAGGATATATCCGAGGATCTCGCCTTCCTCGATCCACACATAACTATGGGAGTAATCCTTTTCGATCGAACTGTCACGAATGTAGGGCGAAGGGATAATAAAGGTGTCGATATGCAGCAGAGGGTTCCGCTGTATTCGTTTCTCTAATTCAGGCGTGAGAGAGCGAATTGCATTGGAATGTTCATTACTCATAGTGCAAGTATAACAAAAATTTTGAAGGCATACTATTATTAACTATTAACGGGAATAAAACTCTACTACCATTTGCACATCGGAAATAGTCGGCAGCTCCGACCGCGGCGGGGTATCTTGCACCACCGCCTGCATTGCATCTCTATCCACTTTTATCCAGTGTACCGCTGGAGCACCCGCCGTTTCTAATGCTTTTCGAACAATGGTACGCGCGCCTGTTGTGGCTTTTACGCCTACAAGATCCTGCGCCTTTACCTGAAAAGAGGGAATGTTGGTGATTCTTCCATTTACCAGGATGTGTCGATGCCCCACCAGTTGTCGCGCTTGGGCGCGAGTGGCTGCCAGCCCGGCATTAAAGACCACACTATCAAGACGCAGCTCGAGCATTCGCAGCAGATTGTCGCCGGTAATACCGGCTTGCCGATGGGCCTTCTGATACAGCCTCCGCAGCTGACCTGCGGTCAGACCATACGCAAACATTAGCTTCTGCTTCTCTTCCAACTGCCGCCGGTACTCACTCACCCGTGCCCGGCTGCGTTTACCCCTTTCCTTTCCCGGATGGTTGGGCTTCTTCTGCAGTAAACGTTCATATTTAGGATTTGCAAACAGATTTATACCAAACCGCCGCACCAATTTACCTTTTGGTTCACCATATAAGGACATACGCCCTCCTTAAATTTTATTCCTGACTTTTTTTGTAATGTTTAATTGATTATTTGTCAATACCTATTTTGAAGCTGCACAGCATGGCCGGTATCCTTCCGGAGGGGTCCACCCACCGGTACTCTGTTCATTCCCCCTGCTATATGCTATTATTAAATGTGCCCAGTGCACATTTTTATACAAAGGATTTACATGAAATTTACAGAATTCAATTTCTCAGATAAAGTACTTGAGGGTATTCAAAAAGCAGGTTTCACCGAGTGCATGCCTGTTCAAGCCGAAGTATTCCAGCATGGATTAAACGCAAAGCAGGATGTAACCGTACAGTCCCGTACCGGTACCGGTAAAACCGCCGCTTTTCTTCTTACAATATTCGAACTATTCACCCGGGACCCGGAAGCAAAACATAAAGCGCTCATAATAGCTCCTACCCGAGAATTAGCGGTGCAGATTGAACAAGAAGCGAAATTGCTCGGCAAGGATCTGCCCTATAAAATCGGAAGTTTTTACGGGGGAGTGGGGTATAAGGACCAGGACAAACTGCTGAAAGAGGGGGTCGATATAATTATTGGAACCCCCGGACGGCTGCTGGATTATGCACAATCGAAGAAGCTGCCCCTGAAAGAGGTGGATATTTTAGTCATAGATGAGGCCGACCGGCTGTTCGACATGGGATTCCTCCCCGACCTGAAAAAAATGATGCGTCAGCTGGTAAAACCGGAGCAGCGGCAGACGATGCTGTTTTCCGCAACCCTGGGAACACGGGTTGCCCAACTGGCATGGGAATATATGAATAAGGCCCAGGAAATCGTAATTGATAACGATCGGGTCACAGTAGATGAAATTACCCAAGAGCTTTACCACACTTCGAACCATGAAAAAATGCAGCTTCTGCTGGGGCTGCTGGAACGCGAAGAGCCGGACAACGCCATAATTTTCAGTAACACAAAGGATATGGCGGTAAAATTGGCCAAACGGCTTAGCATGAACGGCTACCAAGCCGAATACATCATGGGCGATCTTCCCCAGAACCAACGTCAGGCCATTATAAATCGAATAAAAGAAGGCAAGCTCGAAATACTGGTAGCCACCGATGTGGCTGCTCGGGGACTACATATTAACGACCTCGATCTAGTGATCAACTACGATATACCGGAAGATCCTGAGAACTATGTGCACCGGATAGGCCGCACCGCTCGCGCCGGTAAAAGCGGTAAAGCGATCAGCTTGGCCTGTGAGAAGTATGTGTACGGCCTCGAAGCCATCCATGAGTTTATCGGAATAAAGATCCCCACCGAATGGGCCGATGAGTCTCTGTTAACTGCCGAGGATAAAAGCAGAGGGAAGCGAGTAACCGGAACCCAGCCGGACCGCTCATCACACAGCCGTTCAGGCGGTCAGAACCGGCGCAGTTCGGGAAGCTCAGGAAGTACGAACCGCAGATCCTCACCCGGCTCATCCAGAAGCGCGTCAAGCTCATCGCGAGGACCTTCCCGCAGACGCAGCAGCACCGCAGAATCCAACCGCAGCAAAGCTCCAACGCAGGACAGGCCGGCACATCCAATTAAGAATGGAACTACCGGTGGAGCTGCCAATAGAAGCGGGGCTCGCAAGCCCGAACCGCAGAGGCCGGCTACAGAGCAAAATCCAGATACAAGGCAAAAACCGCGAACTCCGAAAAAAGAACCCGCGGCCGCAACGGCCAAGACGTCTAAAAGCGACGACCTTGAATCACGGCTTGAATATTATCGAAAAAAATACGGGGAAGACTTCGAACTGGTTGCCGGCGGCAGTTCCAGCGGTGGTGCTAAAGGCCCCTCAAAGACTAACTCCAAAACCAGTAAAACAGAAGGGAAACAAAAAAAACAGCCCGGCATTCTGCAGCGGCTGTTTCAAAAAAACAAGGGCTAACCGATGCGATAGGTTTCGATCGGATGCTCTTGTCCTGCTGATTTGCTAATCTTGGCAACAATCTCTACATAAGGCTCCAGACCGGAGCCTTTTATCTTTTTCTTTAATAGATAATCGACCTGAAACACCCCTGCGGCATCTTCCATTACAATTTCAACCCTCACCGGCTTTTCTTCAGTGGGCTGCAGCAGGCGTACATCTTCAATTGCCATCGCACTGATACTGTGAATATCCTTCTTGCCTGACTCAAAGCCAATACGGGCGCGCCCTTTTTTCATATCCAATCCATCGGCTATACGTACTACCCCTGCCTCAATAGTATACACATCAACCTCGGTATCATGGGCTACCATAGCATGCAGGGTTTCGGTAATGAGGATTTGGCGGGTACGTTTATCCGGATAGGCCTCCTGCAGCACCTCCGGAAGGATTCCGATAGCAAGACCAACACCTATATCATCATGCAGATCGCGGTGCACGCTGTTTCCCAAATCATGCATTAAGCTGGCCAACAGTACCACTACCTCGGCATCATTCACTTCCATCTCCCAGTCCGCGACAATGCTGGGGGTTACTCCGGCTTCAACCAGGGTCCTGAATATTTTTACGGCCAGATTAGCGACAATTGTGACGTGGGTCTTGCCGTGATCCGACATTCCAAGCCGCTTGACCGCCATAATATTACCCGCTTCCCACAGGGCATTCAGCTCCTCATGTATATTGATCGCCTCAAGCACAAGTTCCATCTTTGTATTGTTCTTCGTTGGTATTTTCATTCTTTCCTTCCGTTAAAAATGCCCCGCCCAAAACCGGTATATTGGCTCTGAACGGGGCGACTGCTTCCTTTTGCTGTAGCTATGGTTTATCTATAACTCGTACCGTGGTAGCTTGCGGTCCCTTGTCGCCCATTTCGTACTGGTACCACACTCCACTTCCCTCTTCCAGGCGATCAAATTGCCGATCGGCCACGCTGTTTTGATGAAAATACACGTCCCGGTCGTCGTCCACCGCCTTTAGAAAGCCGTAGCCTTCGTCCTTGAATAGCTGCGTAACAATTGCAATCGGCTGCTGTGTCTCGTGGGTCTTGGTCTTTCTGTGCTGTTTCTCGACCAACTTTTTTAACTGACGCTCCGCTTTCTCAAATACAGCCCGAATGACAGTTTCAACACTGTGGTGCATATCGCCCTGCCCGGGTTCCTGCTTTGCAACCAGTTCATGGGCCGGGGGAACTGTCATATCAATCCGTACCCGATACGGGTTTCCAGATTCCATATGTTCATGGGGTTTCTCAACACTTACCCTGCAGCTGGAAAGATGGTCGCATACCCGCTCCAACTTTTCAGTCTTTGCCTTGATGAGTTCCTCCAACTGTGGACTTTTTTCAATATCCTTTACAGAAATCTCAAGTGGTACATACATAGCTGCTACCTCCTACTACTAAAGTATAAACAGTATGGCAGCCCTGTAAATAGTAAAATAGATTTCCTATACAGCTTATTGTTCTCTGAATGCCGATTTTTTGTTACCTTATATGCGTGGAAGAACATATATACATCAAAGGTGCACGCCAAAATAATTTAAAAGGTTTTGATCTGCAGCTGCCGCTGCATAAGTTGATAGTGATAACCGGGGTAAGCGGTTCCGGAAAGTCGTCATTGGCCTTCGATACCGTCTATTCCGAGGGTCAACGGCGCTATTTCGAGACATTCTCGGCCTATACCCGGCAGTTTCTCGATCGAATGGACAAGCCCCAGGTAGAGAGAATCGAGGGTATACCCCCGGCAATTGCCATCGATCAAACTAATCCCGTTCGAACATCCCGCTCGACAGTGGGAACCATGACTGAGCTCAACGACCATCTGAAACTGCTGTTTGCAAAGGCAGCACGATTGTACTGTCGAAGCTGCGGTCGTGAGGTACTCCGGGACACTCCGGATTCGATATATGCTGCCCTGCACTCGCATGAGAAAATCAGCTCCGGAACGCGGCTGATAATCACCTTTCCGATTCATATACCCCACAACTTCAGTGCCGACGAAATAAAAGAGCTGCTGCAGGCACAGGGGTACCAGCGGATTTTCATGGAAAATGAAACGGATATTGAAGTGGTCCAGGACCGCACCACCTTTTCTGAAGAAAAACGGGGCCGTCTTACCGAGGACATAGAAAAATGCTTTCACTACGGCAGTGGAAAGGCCGCGGTGCATGTGGTGGATAAAAGTGAGGTAGTGAAACAGAGCCTGCATTTTTCAAGTCAACTGCATTGCGCACACTGTGATATACACTACAACGACCCGCTGCCGAATATGTTCTCCTTCAATTCTCCTATCGGGGCCTGCCCAACCTGTCGGGGGTTCGGGCGGACCATCGGGATCGATTACGACCTGGTGGTTCCGGATAAAACCAAATCTTTGTCCGAGGGAGCAATAAAGCCCTGGCAATCACCAAGCTACGAAGTGGCACAACGCGAACTCATGCATTTTGCCCGCCGCCGGGGTATTCGGACGGAAGTACCTTGGAAGGACCTCACCAAAGAAGAAAAAGAGTGGCTTATTCAGGGAGAGGGCGACTGGGATGAGGGGGTGTGGTACGGCATCGACCGTTTCTTTCAGTGGCTGGAGACAAAGAGCTATAAAATGCACATTCGGGTACTGCTGTCAAAATACCGGATGTATCAGCTGTGCCCCGACTGCGAGGGTGCCCGACTGAAGCCCGAGTCACTCCTGTGGCGCATTGGCGACAAGAACCTCTGGGAAATCGTGCAGATGCCCATCGGCGAGAACAATAAGTTCTTTGAACACCTTGAATTGCCTGCCCACCTTGATGAGGCAGCAGAGACCGTGCTTAACGAGATTCGCAGCCGCCTGCGCTATCTGACCGAGGTAGGAGTAGGTTATCTGACCCTTGACCGTCAGTCCAGGACCCTCAGCGGAGGAGAAGTTCAGCGCATCAATCTGACCACCGCCCTGGGCACCTCTTTGGTGAATACCCTGTTTGTACTGGACGAGCCGAGCATCGGCCTGCACTCCCGCGATATTCAGCGCCTGATTACTATCCTGACCCGCCTCAGAGACAGCGGCAATACCCTGATAGTGGTGGAACACGATCCGGAGCTGATTATGGCCGCGGATATCGTAGTGGATATGGGTCCGGCCGCCGGAGAAGCCGGGGGCGAGGTACAGTTTATCGGCAGCCCCCGGGAATTGCTCCGAACCGGCCACACCCTTACCGCAGAGTACCTCTCCGGCCGCTTCTCTGTTTCCGAGACGAGTTCCGAGTCGAGGGAAACTGCATCCCGGGAATTCGAGTCGAAGGCCGAGGCGATCTCTGTAATCGGCGCCTCCGAGCACAACCTGAAAAATATCGACGTGCGTATACCCCTGGATAAGATGGTATGTATCAGCGGGGTCAGCGGTTCGGGAAAATCGACGCTGATTCAGGATATTCTTTACATGGCAGTCCGCAAGCTCAAGCAGCGTCCGGTTGAACAGCCCGGGGCCCACCGTGCAATTCAGGGCCATGAGCTGATTGATGATATCGTACTGGTAGACCAAAGCCCCATCGGTAAAACCGCCCGTTCTAATCCGGTGAGCTATGTGGGGGCCCTGGATCCGATACGGGCCCTGTTCGCCCGAGAACCCCTTGCCAAGCAGCGCGGCTACAGCACCGGAGCCTTCAGCTTTAACTCGCCCAAAGGACGTTGCCCGACCTGCGGCGGGAGCGGGTTCGAGCATGTGGAGATGCAGTTCTTAAGCGATGTCTATATCCGCTGCCCCGACTGCGGCGGGAGCCGCTACCGGCCGGAGGTGCTGGAAGTAAAACTGCTGCCCGAGCACCGTGAAGGGGAAACAATTGCAGCCAAATCTATCGCCGATGTGCTGGAGATGACCGTAGAAGAGGCCTGCAGCTTCTTCCGTCGAGAGGCTAAGGTGCTGAAAAAACTGGAACCCCTGCAGGCGGTCGGTTTGGGCTACCTGCGCCTGGGCCAGCCCCTGCCTACCCTCAGCGGAGGAGAGTCTCAGCGCCTTAAACTGGCGGGCCACCTCACCGCGGCCTCCGGCCGCAGTGCACAGCGCTCCGGCAGAATTCTGTTTCTCTTTGACGAACCGAGTACCGGCCTGCACTTTGCGGATATTGCCACCCTGCTGCAGGCCTTCCGGCAATTGACCGTGGCCGGCCACTCCTTAGTGATCATTGAACATAACCTCTACATTCTGAGGTCCGCCGACTGGATTATAGACCTCGGACCTGAAGGCGGTCAGGGGGGCGGTGAGATTCTGTACGAGGGCACAGCGCAACAGATATTAGCAGCGGAGCAGAGCCACACCGGCCGGGCCCTGCAGCGCTATGCCTCTCACAGCGAGTACGAGGCAGGCGAAGGGACTGCGGTTTACTCGGGCGATGCAAGTGCTCCGGTGGAAGAGCTTATCTCGCTCAGCGGCGCCCGGGAGCATAACCTGAAGGACATCCAGCTCGACATTCCCCGGGATGCGTTTACCGTGATTACCGGGGTAAGCGGCAGCGGAAAAAGTACGATAGCCTTTGATATTCTGTTTAACGAGGGGCAGCGGCGCTATCTTGAGTCTCTGAATGCCTATGCCCGCCAGTTTGTACAACCGGCATCCCGGCCGGAGGTAGACAGCGTAGCCGGGGTCCCGCCGACTGTCGCAATCGAACAGCGGACAAGCCGTGGCGGCTGGAAGAGCACCGTGGCCACCGTCACCGAACTCTACCACTTCATTCGGCTTATGTTTCTGCGCCTGGGCACCCAGCACTGTCCCGACTGCGGCATCCCCATTCAGTCGCAAAAAATCGATCAAATTGTGCAGCACATACTACAGGAGTTTCGCTCGGCTCGAATTGAAATCGCAGCTCCCCTTGTACTGGCCCGCAAGGGCTACTATACCGATTTAGCCGCATGGGCGGCGGGTAAAGGCTATACCCACCTGCGGGTGGACGGTACCCTGCTCCCCACCGATGAGTGGCCCCGGCTGGACCGTTACCGGGAGCATACAATTCAACTGCCTATCGCACACATTACCGCCGAGCCCGAAAGGGAAGATGAACTGCGCGAGAAATTGCAGGCGGCCCTGCAGATGGGAAAAAATACCGTCCACATCATCCGGGACGGACAGGACCCCACTGAGAAGTCTGCACAACCTGCAATCTTCTCCACAGAACGGGCTTGTCCCAGCTGCGGCCGCAGTTTCCCCGAGCTCGACCCGCGTCTGTTCTCCTACAACTCCCCCCATGGATGGTGCTCCGCCTGCAGCGGAACCGGCTTCGTGAATCCTGATGAGGAGAGCATAGAACCGCGGGTCTGTCCAAAATGCGGTGGTGCGCGTCTGCGTCCGGAGGCGCTGGCGGTACAGTTTGCCGAACGTTCAATTGCCGAGTTCAATCGAATGACCGTCAGCCAGGCGCGAAGCTTTTTCGAAGGCTTTCAGCCCGAGGGGCGCAGCGCGCAAATTGCCCGGGATGCCGTGGAAGAGCTGAAGGCGCGCCTGAGTTTTCTGGAACAGGTAGGCTTGGGGTATCTGAGCCTTGAACGCGCCGCGCCCACCCTGAGCGGGGGCGAGGCCCAGAGAATTCGCCTGGCCGCACAGCTGGGATCCAATCTGCGGGGGGTCTGTTACATTCTGGACGAACCGACTATCGGACTGCACCCGCGGGATAACCGCATGCTGATGGACACCCTGCAGCTGCTGAAACAGAAGGGCAACACGGTAGTTGTGGTGGAACATGATGAGGAGACCATCCGCGCCGCCGACCATGTAATTGACATCGGACCCGGGGGAGGAATACATGGAGGACAGGTGGTATTTACCGGTCCTGTCTCTCGCCTGCTTGAATCAGAGAAATCACCCACCGGACGATGGCTGCAGAACCCGCTCACCCACCCCCTGTTTCTCGAACGGCGGCAAAGGGGAAACAATTCCACAGAACAGGGCGCACAAGATTTACACATATCACTGCGCGGAGTGTATGCTCATAACTTAAAGCAGATCGATGTAGAGTTCCCGGTGGGCAAGCTGATAGCCGTAACCGGTGTCAGCGGCAGCGGAAAAAGCACCCTTGCGAGGGATGTCCTGTTTCGGAATATGCAGTTAAAGGGCACGCAGTGCATCGGTTGCCGGGAGATGAGCGGCTTCGAGCATTTCAGCCGAGCCCTGGAGGTAGACCAAACCCCGATTGGGAAAACCCCGCGTTCCTGCCCGGCTACCTATGTCGGTTTCTACGACCAAATACGGTCCCTGTTTGCAGCAACACCAGAAGCCAAGGTCCGGGGGTACAGCGCCAGCCGCTTCTCTTTTAACGTATCCGGCGGGCGATGTGAAGAGTGCTCAGGGCAGGGGGTAAAACGGATAGAAATGAACTTTCTGCCGGATGTCACTATTCCCTGCGAGGTCTGCGGTGGACGCCGCTTCAACCATGAGACGCTTGAGGTAACCTACAAGGACAAAACAATTGCGGACGTATTGCAGATGAGTGTGGAAGAGGCGACTGAGTTTTTTAAGGCAATCCCTGGAGTACATCGTCCGCTGTCACTGCTGAACGATGTCGGGCTGGGGTACCTCAGCCTTGGACAGCAGAGCCCCAGCTTGAGCGGCGGGGAGGCGCAACGCCTGAAACTGATCACCGAACTGTCCAAGGCAAAGCCCCGCAGCGCTGTGATGGAAACTCTATATATTTTAGACGAGCCGACGGTAGGCCTGCATATGGCTGATGTAGAAAAACTGCTGCGGGTACTGCACCGCCTGGTAGATGCGGGCAACACAATTGTCATTATCGAGCATAATTTGGATATCATTGCCGAAGCCGACTGGATTATCGACCTTGGACCGGAGGGCGGCGAGGCCGGTGGAGAGGTGGTGGCTACGGGTACTCCTGAAGAGCTGGTCCACCGTCAGAGCAAAGGGTACGGTCATCAGGGCTACACCACCCCCATTTTGAAGGAGTTTCTAAAGGAGCGGGCGCGCTAATACCTAAATTGGATGATAGTTCCGCGCCGGGGTAATCCAAATGCGGTAGATCGCCGCTACTAAAAGAGAAAGCAGCATAACGAAGCCTCCCACAGCTTCGAGGGACAAAGCCTCCACCGACAGGGCTACCAAAAACGGCACAACCGCACCGCCCAAACCGGCCGAAGCGACCTGCATACCGATAGTCCGCGAGGCGGCCTCCCGGCCGACCACCGAAGAGGTAAGCGTGACAAACAGCGGAAACAGCGGGGCACAGGCAAAGCCCACCAGAGGCAGCGCCGGCAGAAAGAGCCAGGGAATCCACGGCTGAGCGAACAGGGTAACTCCCGCAAAAAGAGCTGCAAGCATGGCCGTTACAATCGACCGGGCGTGCCAGCGAAGGCCGAATAATCCGAAGAAAATTCTGCCCCCCATCAATCCGGCCCAAAAGGCTCCGACCCACAGCGCCGCAATACCATTTGCGATACCGCGGCCGGCAGTCAGCAGGGTAAAGCTCCAGCCTCCGACAGTTATCTCAAGGCCGGTGTACAACAAAAACAGAGCGATTCCGACAAGGGTGTATTTTCGTACCATCCATTTAGCACATTTCGCCGGAGCACCGGTCTGGTCAGCCTTGGCATCCTCTTCGCTGTGGGGAGTGTCTTTTTTCCACAAGCCCCGAAACAGTATAAAGATACTCAGCAGCAGCAGAACCAGCAGCAGGGTATAGAGGTAGCCCCGCTGCCAGGGGTGACCAACACTCAGCACGCGCCCCATGAGAGCCGGCCCCAGCATAGCGCCGAATCCGAAGAAGGCATGCAGCAGGGTAACCTGCTCTTTGCTAAAGCGCTTGGCAGTATACGCATTGAGCCCCGCGTCAATCGCACCCCCGGCGGAGCCCAAGATTACCGTGGAGGCAATTAACACATACCAGTGACCTGCAAGTACATATCCGATTAACGCGCCGGCCACCAGAACATTGCTAAGGATAAGCAAGTTTCCCACCCCCAATCTTTCAACCAAACGCCCGGCATTTCCGCTGGAGAAAACAAAGCCGATGGTCATTGCCACCTGCAGCACCGCCAAGCGGCTCAGGGGCACCCCGAAGGTACGGCTGATGGAAGGCCATGCTACCCCTAACAATCCGTCGGGCAGTCCAAGACTAATAAAGGCAAGGAAGCAGAAGAAAAGAAGAATCCGATGAATTCCGACACGCTGCTCAAGTCGCCGGCCGAATCGTTGTCTAATGCTCTGATAGAAGCTCTTTTTTCTGCTCATTAATCTCTACTCATTAATCTCTACTCATTGATCTCTACTCATTTATTTGGCTTTTTATACGCTTTGTAGATATTATATGAGAAAAAATTTGCTTTCAAGCTAGGTTGTATTATATTTCTTTGTGAACGGTTAAGGAGAAACACAATGAAAAGAATAAAAAGCAGCCTAATCATATTGATCCTACTAAGTATCGCTTCGGCGGCATATGCCCTTCCAATACGCTCCATTACCACCCTTGGAGTAGACCAGTATTCCTACGATGAGCTTGGCTATAAGATCGGGGAGGTAGCAATTGCACAGCTCGAATCCGGCCTGAGCCTGGTGGCAAAGGCAGAGTATGAGGAACAGGCCGACAGCAGCGAGATAAAGGGTATGGGGGGAGTGGTATTTCCCGCATTTTCTTATTCTTATATGGAAACCTCCTACGGGGTTTCACTAAAAAAGACTGGGACTGAAGAGACAGTCATACATCACCTGTTGGCAGATTTATACTATGAGCGGGACCGCTATATGATATTAGGCGGCCTCAAAGCTGAACTTTCCAGTGTTCAGCAGACCCTGCTGCCCTCAATCGGGGCCCGATGGAACTGGACACCCCGGCTCTCTCTCTGGGGAAAATACACCACCTCCTTTAACAGTGAAGACGGCTTCAACCACTCCCTGTGGACAGAAACAGAGTACAGTCTGACGGAGAGGCTGTTTGGCAAGCTCGGTGCCACCGTCGGCAGTTATAGCAACGAAGAAACCGATGAGAGGGAACTTGAGTACTCAGTACTGGGCGGGTTTGCAGTCAAGCCGGCCTCAGCAGTCCGTCTCTCCTATCAATATGAGTATCTGATCCGGGAGAACTATGAGAAGGGGGCTCATACACTGGTGGCGGATATTAGATTTTGAGATCGATTCAGATAGTGCTGCTTATATCCATACTGCTCAACGGAGGCTGCATTCTGATAGATATTGATGCGCAGCGGACTATTGCCTTCTCCGGCTACCAGTGGACGGTAAAGGCGGGTTTTTTGGCCCCGGGGCCGAACCACTTTTCCGACTCCCCGTCCAATGTGTATATAGACAGCGAGGGGGCTTTACACCTGAAAATTGAACAGCGAGACAGCCGCTGGTATACCAGCGAAGTAATCTCGATGGAATCCTTCGGGTACGGACGCTACCTCTTTCACATCGACGGGCCGATCGATCAGTTGGACCCGCAGGCGGTATTGGGCCTGTTTACCTGGGACACCGATCCGGTGGAATACAACCGGGAGATAGACATCGAGTTCAGCCGCTGGGGAGATACCGATGCGGCCACCAACGGACAGTATGTACTGCAGCCCCATGACGGCGCCGCCAATAAAAAAGAGTTCGATTTTTCACTTGCTACAGCCCCGGAGGGTATTTATACCACCCACCTGTTGGAGTGGAGGGCTGACGAAGTTGTTATTAAGAGCTACCACGGACATCACAGTCTCGCAGAGCTTGACGCAGCAGAGCGCGATGCAGCGGTCCCTGCTCCGCAGCCCCTCACCGATCCTTGGCGCTATACCGGGGATATTCCCAGCCCGGGCAATGCCCAGGTGCGAATGAACTTATGGCTGTATGAGGGTCAGCCGCCGGTCAACGGATCAGATCAGGAGCTTATAATCAAGGGCTTCAGCTTCTCTTCCGATGAATAGATAAGGAGCCGCATGGAACTGAATGAAGCGGTAGCGCTCTCGCCGGGGATATACTGGGTGGGGGCCGCGGAAAACCGGAATAATCTGCATTGTAACTCATACTTGATCAGCCATGAGGGCCGAGGTCTGCTGATTGACCCGGGGCCAGCCGCCGAATTCGAGGCAGTCGCCCGCAAAGTGTGCAGTATCCTGCCGATTGAAGCGCTGGAGTATATCGTTTTGCTGCATCAGGATCCCGACGTGGCCGGCAGCACGCCCCTGTTTGAGGCGGCCGGCTTCCGTGGAAAGATAGCCACCCACTGGAGGACCTCATTGATTGCCGCCTACTACGGCATTAGGTCTGACTACTATCTGGTCAATGAGCAAAACTTTGAGCTTAGCCTTGGCGGCGACCGGCTGATCAGCTTTATTCCGGCCCCCTACCTCCATTTTCCCGGTGCGGTGATGGCCCTGGATACGCAGAGCCGGACCCTGTTTTCCGGTGACCTGTTTGGGGCCATCTTATCAACCTGGTCACTCTTTGCCGAAGCCGATTACAAGGAAAAGATGATCCCCTTCCATGAGCATTATGTTCCCAGTAACGAGGTGATCCGACCGGTTATGGATTCGCTCTTGAACCGGGAAATTGATATGATTTGTCCCCAACACGGTTCGATTATCAAGGACGAAATTACCGCCCACATAACTACACTCCGCGACCTGGAGTGCGGCTTTACAAAGCCCGGGGTCTACCAGTCGGCATTGCTCCAGGAACAGCAGGTAACGGCTCAACTCAGGAAAGAGAAGGAGGCCCTGGAGGCGGTCAACGCCAGCCTGCAGAAAAATCTGGACCTTACTCGCGAGGAGATGACTAAGGATCAGGTGACGGGGCTCTACAACGAGGATTTTTTCGTTCGCTACCTGCTCAACATTTTCAATGAAGAGCATTGGAATGAGTTTCACACCATATTTATACAGATCGACAATATGCGTGAAATTAACGACAGCCATGGAGATTACGAGGGAGATGAAATCATTCAGCAGGTCGGCTCGATTCTATTCTACGAGAAGCAGAAATTAGATTATCTGTTCAGAATAGACGGACCGGTGTTTGTACTTGTCTCTTCCCGAAAGACCCGCGAGGCAGTAATCGAACAGGCGGAGGAGCTGCGAAGCCGGATAGAGGACGATCGTCGTTTTTTTAAGCAGATTACCGTTTCCCTTGGAATCGTCTCGGCCAACCACGATTTGATTGGGGCCTTGAGTGCCACGGAAGCAATGGAATACGTGTTTACCATCGGCCGGCAGATACTCAGAAAAGCCCAGCGCAGCGGGGGGAACCGGGTAGTGGAGGACATCTATGCCTCCGAAAGAGAGGGCACTGAAGGTCGGGTAGTAATTATCGAGTATGATCACTTCCATGCCCAGTTAATACAGGAAGCTCTGGAGTCCTTGTCGATCCGTACAAAAATCTGCATGAACGGCCCCGAGGCGATCGAGACAATAAAGGATTTTCATCCCGATGTAATTATCTCCGAGCTTTTCCTGTTGGAAACGGATGCCTTTAGTGTACGGGAGGAACTGCTCGAATACTCACGTACCAAGGACATCCCCTTCATGATTATTTCGCATCAAAAGAACGAGGCCGCGGTGGTCCGCGCCATTCACATGGGAATCGTCCACTACCTAAAAAAACCGTATATGCTTCCGGAACTTCTCGGTATTGTGGATGCATATGTGACCAAGGCGATGCAGCATGGCAGCTGATTTTCCATTACTTTTTCGGGTGGTCATCGTTTTTGTGGCCTTAGACCTTCTCATTCTGCTGGTGCTTCTATTGAGCAAGTACCATTACCGACGCCGCTACCGCCGTAAGACCGCCCTCTCTCAGTTGCTGTATCAGGAATTAGTCCACCAGGGAAGCTCCTCACACATCGTTTCCAAGCTGCGAAAACGACCCCGCCTGCTGTTCGAGCTGCTGAAAGAATTGGAGGATTCGGTAAAACTTCCATCCATGCAAAAGGCCAAGCTGCTTCAGATTATACAGTGGCATAAGCTTGATGAAAAACTATTAAATAGACTGTCAGCCCGCAGCCGGCAAACCCGTATTCAGGCAGTTATGAGTTTAAGTGTAATCGGAGGGCCAAGGGTCGGGAAGGCCATGCAGGCCCGCCTCCGCCAGGAGACACACTGGTATATTATCCTAGCCTTAATCCATTCCCTATCCCGCATAGAGTACAGCCCCGCCCTTCCGGATATCTTTGCAAGCCTCAAAAAAGCTCCCAAATGGGTCCGCCAAAAGGCCTTTGCCGTACTGCCCTCCTTTGGCGAGCCGCTCCATGCGCAATTAAAACAGATGCTCGTCAATAAAGAAATAAGGGACATTGAACTAATATTGGAAATCTCCGAAGAGTACCCCATTGAGGAACTGCACGATTATCTACTGGCGGCCATACACGGCTCACAGCTTACCCTGGCCCGACGGGCGGCCCGGGTTCTGGCCCAGGTTCACCCCCAACAACTGTATAAGGACGAGGTATACCGGCATCCTGACCCGGAGGTCCGCCGGGCCGGAATTCACAGCTTACGCTACATGAAGGATAGCTCGGTAATCCCTATTCTTTTAGAGGCCCTGAAAGGAGACCCCGAAGTCAGCAAAACCGCCGTGCATTCCCTGCAGAGCTTGATATCCCAACGGCAGGCCTCTTTTGAAAGGGTAATCGATGAGTTTGAAGGCGCCCGGGAGGCACCGCAGACGGAAAAAAAGCTGGCCCAGGTGCTGGAAAGCCGGATTGAGTATCTATTTTATCGAATGAGCGGCGAGCGCTACCACACGGTAAAGAGGCTGGTGGAGGTGCTGACCGGTATGCAGCAGGTAGCGGTTATCTTTGGTTTTCTCGAGCGCAACCGGGATATTCAGATTAACCGACTACTGCTGGAGATACTGCATTCGATATCGGAACAAGATGTTAAAGTACAGGAACTCTGTCGCCGCTACCTGCCGGATAAGCAGCTGGAACTGATGGGGTATACCCCGTCCCGAAGCGCCCCGGAAAAGATAAAGGCACCTTTTAAAAGGTTTGACCGCCTGGTCCTGGCAGGCGGACTGGCAGCCCTTATCCTGGTCGGGCCGCTTCTCTATGCCGCTTTGCACTGGAACGTATTACTGTCCCTTTCTCCGATGGAGCACCTCCTCCAGTTCGTAAAGGGCTACAACTATGCATTTGCCTTCTATGCCGGGGCAATCAATACCATCTATTTACTGCTGCTGATCTTCGCCCTGGTGCATTTATCGCAGCAGCTGCGCAACTGGGCTACCAGCAGTCACCGGATCTTATTTGCAAAGGAATTTCTGCCTTCTATCTCCGTGCTGGCGCCGGCCTTTAATGAAGAAAAAAATATAGTGAACAACGTAAAATCGCTGCTGAACCTTCATTATCCCGAGGTCGAGCTAATAGTAATTAACGACGGCTCCAAGGATGCAACTATCGAGACGCTCATTGACAATTTCGGCCTTGAGCGCAGCAACGTCGAAGCACGGGCCAACCTGTCTACCGAACCGGTCAGGGGAATCTACAGCAGCCGTGACTTTCCCAATCTGACTGTCATCGACAAGGTAAACGGCGGCAAGGCGGACAGCTTAAATGCCGGTATTAACCTGGCCGGGAACGACTATATCTGTACCATCGACTCCGATTCGCTGCTTGAACACGATGCGCTGCTGAAAATTGCCTATCAAACGGTGCTGACCGATCGAGAGCCCATCGCCCTGGGGGGAAATATTCTGCCGGCCAACGGTTGTCAGGTGCGAAACGGGCGGCTTACCAAAATCAATCTGCCGAAAAACCATCTGGCACGTTTTCAGACCATCGAATATATGCGCGCCTTCCTGGCCGGGAGGCTTGGCTGGTCTTTGCTGAACAGTATGCTGATAATTTCCGGGGCCTTTGGACTGTTTATCCGTAAGCGGGTGGTTGAAGTCGGCGGCTATCTCACCCCCCGCAGCGAGATGCACACCAGCACTATGGGCGAGGATATGGAGCTGGTAGTCCGCCTGCATGAGCATCTACGAAAAAAAAGGATTCCCTATAAGGTCTTTGACGCCTTTAACGCCAACTGCTGGACCGAGGTCCCCGAAAGCTTCAAAGTACTCCATCGACAGAGGGACAGATGGCATCGGGGATTGATGGAATCGATTATTCTGCATAAAAAGATGCTGTTAAACCCCCGCTACGGACCGGTGGGGACGGTTGCATTTCCCTACTTTATAATTTTTGAGCTAATCGGCCCCTTTCTAGAGATGTACGGATACATTAACCTGCTGCTTGGAGTGTTTCTGGGAGTGGTAAGTACCCCGGTAGCGCTGCTCCTGTTCATTACGGTCATATTATACGGAATTCTCATTTCCCTCGGCTCCCTGCTGATATCGGAAAACGAAATCCTCTATTTCAACAATCGAGAAACCTTCCTCATTATTCTATATGCAATAGTGGAAAACTTAGGCTTCCGTCAGGTGATAAGCGCCTTCAGGGTGACTGCGTACGTTGCGTACCTTTTCAAAGAGAAACCCTGGGGCACAATGGAGCGCAAGGGCTTCCAGAACACTGTGCCCCCGGTAATCTAACCTAGGGCCGCTACTGCCGCATCATAGTCGGGTTCCTGGGCAATCTCAGGTACCAGCTCGGTGTAGGTTACACGGTTCTTTTCATCGAGCACTACCACCGCCCGAGCCAACAGGCCGCGCATCGGTCCATCAACCATCTCAACTCCATAATTATGTGCAAAATCGGTGGATCGGAAGGCCGATAAGGTCACCACATTCTCGATACCCTCTGCCGAACAGAAACGCTTTTGAGCGAAGGGCAGATCCATGCTTACGGTAATAACCACCGTATTTTTCAGTTGATCCGCCCGGGCTTCAAAGGTTTTCGCTGATGCGGCGCAGACCCCCGTATCTAAACTCGGGACAATGTTCAGTATTTTCTGTTTACCCGCATAGTCCTGCAGGGAGTGCTCTTGTAAATCCTGGCTTGTAAGCGAAAAATCAGTTGCTTCTGCCCCTTTTTGCGGGAGATCCCCGCTTGTATGTACCGGATTGCCTTTAAATGTTACCTGTGCCATAGCTGAACTCCTTTTATGGTTTTTATGATTCTATTTCTAAAATAGTTATAGATTACCTTTTTAGTCAACTTAATAGGCAAATATCCTTTTCTACCGTCTCTCAGGCGGAACATAAGAAAAAAGCAAGCCTTGGGAATGGGTAAGGGGACGGAGGGGTGTTAAGCCAGGATGTCTATATTTTGTCCCAACGAAGGGTCGGTGATGGGCGTTTGTTGGTTCGCCGCCTGTCCGGACTCCTGGATCATCTTCGTCATTTCGTTACCCTGGGTCTCTGCAGTTTCAAGGCTTTTATCGAGTAAAGACATCTGTACCTGCTGCTTCAGCTGCTCTTGACTCATGCTCATAGCACCGGAACTAATTGAATCGACCATAGAATGTCCTCCTTCTCGTAGGTTCGAATATAATACTCTTTTCTAGTTTCGGCAAGGGAAAGCTAAAACTACACCCCCACCCAGGGGTTCCGCCCCTCACCGTCGCAGCGAGGGGCACAGAGGAACTACTTTTATCGAAAGTGTACAAACACCTCTTCCTGGGCTTCTATCTGGAGGCCGACCTCTTCCAGTCTAGCCTGCATCTTTTCGTCCTGCATATCCTCGGAGTTAACGACATCCATAAAGAGGGCATCGTTGTCGATTATCTTATCCATGTCCATATTGATGAGGGTTATTCTATTCCCGTCACGATGGGTGGCGTTAGTGCTGCTGATGTCACCTTCGATAATTATTTCCACCCCAAAGGCCATACTGCGAAAAAAGGGCTTCATCATTTCTAGCATCTGTTCGGTCTGTTCCTGCTCTGCCTCCGGGACCTCATAGTCTTCAGAATAATATTCATCATCGTACTCATCATACTCGTCCTCGAAGTCCTCATCCGAGTCATCTTCCTGGTTCAGCAGTACCACCAGCTTAGAGGTGGCTCCACGGGTAAAGCTGAAGGTAAAGGGCAGTTCCTCGGTGTCCGAGTCAAGCTCGCCGCCGTCGGGGGCTTCTTCCATAGGATCGATTTTAAGTCCGTTAATATCATCAAACTCAAACAGGGCGGTGTAGCCTATAAACTGCCCAGTGTCGTCAAGTGCTTCGGCGGAGATCAGCCGCACCCCTGGGCCCATTTGAGCCGCCATTTCGTCCAGCGATTCCTCATCCAGCAACTCTCTGCTGGTACTTGGAATTCCCGCACTGCTGCCCCCCATTCCCTGGGCCATGGACATCACCTGCTTATCCATCTTATATTCCATCCGAATAGTTCCGGAGCCGTCACGCTTTAAATTGATAGTCCATAAGCTGCTGAAGCAGCCGGCCAGCAAAGCGACTAGTGTGGCCAGAACAACTATTTTAAGCGCTTTAGTAAAAGTTTTAATACCGCACCTCCTGTCTTTGATGCTACTACTATAGAACATACAGCGCGTAATTTCTATTTCTCTAGTAAAAAAGTAAGGTTTTATACGGAGCCCGACAGGGCGGATTGAAGCGGCCGGAGAAGGCCTGTGGGCAAAACTACACAGCCCTCCCGAGGGCCCCGAACAGTTGGGCAAAAATTATCCACAGGGCTTGTCAAGGCCAGTAGTTTCTGACGCATTTTGACACAGACATTGACTTTTTCAGAGGCGGATCGGAGAAAAAGCTTCATATATAAATTCCCATAATACATACAATTACTTTGAAAAATACTCTTGGCACGGGTTTTGCTGCATTATTAATGAAAAGAGAAACCACCTTATAGAAAGGAGGAGGTAAGTTATGAACGGATTGACGAAATGGAGAAACCGACAAGCACCTACGCGCAGGAGAGATCCTTTTGATCTGCTGCAAAATGAGATAAACCGGCTATTCGACCGGGACATGCTGGATTTCGGTACCGAACCGGCGCTCTTCGATGAGGGTTTCGCACCAGCTGTAGACATCAGCGAAAACGACGATCAAGTGGAAGTACGCTGCGATCTGCCGGGTGTGAAGAAGGACGATATCGATATTTCGGTATCCGACAATCTCTTGACCATCAAGGGCGAAAAGAAAGACGAGAAGGAAGAGAAAGAGGACAACTACTACCGACGCGAAAGCTGGAGCGGTTCCTTCCAGCGCACAGTAGCTCTGCCGGATTCTGCCGATCCGGACAAGGCCAAAGCAGAGATGAAGGACGGCATTCTGAAGCTTACAATGCCCAAGCGTGAAGAGAAAAAGCGCAAGCAAATTAAAGTTGATGTAAAATAAG
>JAWLDZ010000033.1:5817-22711 GCA_041686355.1 Spirochaetaceae bacterium | reverse complement strand
TCGTAATATGCGTTTTCATTGAAGTTGCTCCTACTGTATTTATCTTATATGATAGTAGCCTAGAGATATCCCTGGGAGCTGTCAATAGATCGAGAGAATTGATGGAGTTTAGAGAATGAGCACTAACGCGCCCGAGCAGAACAAAAAATCCTTCGAGCATTATCATCGCCCGATATTCCCGTTTTCAGCCCTGGTCGGCCAGCCCCGCCTGAAGGCTGCCCTGCTGGCCAACGCGGTAGACCCCTCGATAGGAGGGCTGCTGGTCCGCGGCGAAAAGGGCACCGGCAAAACCACCGTGGTGCGGGCTCTGGCCGAACTGCTGCCGCCGCTGCAGGCGATAGAGGGCTGCCCGTACCGCTGCGACCCCTCCGACCCGCACACACCCCACACCGAATGCCGCGAGAAAATTGCCGGCGCAGCTAACGCTGGCGCCGGCGGCAGCACGGAGCTGAGCACAGTTGAAATACCGGCTCCCTTGGTTGAGTTGCCCCTGAATGCGACCGAGGAGCGGGTGGCCGGGACGGTGCATCTGGAAGAGACCCTGCGCACCGGGAAGCGCCATTTCGAGCCGGGGCTGCTGGCGGCGGCCAACCGGGGTATCCTCTATATTGACGAGGTTAACCTGTTGGAGGACCATCTGGTCGACTTGATTCTGGATGCGGCGGCTACGGGGCTGCATCGGGTGGAGCGCGAGGGTTTTTCCCTGGAGCATCCGGCGGCTTTTCAGCTGATCGGCACAATGAATCCCGAGGAGGGGGAGCTGCGGCCCCAGTTTATTGACCGCTTCGGCCTCTGCATTAGTGTGAAGGGCGAGGGTGATGCGGAGCTGCGCAAGGAGATTGCCCGGCGACGTATTGCCTTTGAGCGTTCTCCCCGGGAGTTTGCCGCCGGGTGGCAGGCCGAGCAGGAGCGGCTATCACAGGTTGTGGCGGCAGCGCGGGGTGTGCTGCCGACGGTAGAGCTGTCGGATGGGCTGTGGGATATGATTGTAGCCTATGCTGCCCGCGGCGGCGTGCAGGGGCACCGGGCGGATATCGTGATGGCCAAGACCGCCTCCGCCCTGGCGGCCTTGAATGGGCGCGGACGGGTGAGGCAGGAGGATGTGCAGGAGGCCGCCCGCCTGGCCCTTCCCCACCGGTTGTCCGGGCGCATTGGCGACACTCCGGAGAGCTCGGCGGACCGGCTGGAGGAGTTGATTGGCGGGCAGGAGCTGCCGGACCTTGATGCCCCGCCGGAGGGCGAAATAGACCGGCCACCACCACCAAGCTTCGACCCAGCCTCCGGTTTTGAAGGCCGCAGCGAACGATCTGTGGATCCTTTGGACGAACTGCAGGTGCCGGGCTCGGCGGCGGCCGGGAGTATTGTTTTTGATTTTCTCAAAAAAAAAAGCCCACCCTAGAAGAGTCTGAAGAGTCCGAACTGGCCGAGCAGATCGATATAGCCCCCCATGAGCTGCGGGTTCTGCCCCGCGGCTGGAACTCCCCTGAATCGAGAAAGAATCGCACGCGACGCCGGGGCCGCGGCCGGCAGGGCAAAACCGTGTCCTCCCGTGCTCCACGCCCGGGAGAGCGGGTGCGGGATGTCGACTGGACCTCCACGCTTCGTGCGAGCCTCCTCCGGCTGGGGCACACCAGCAGTCCCACCGTACTGCCCCGGGACCTGCGGGTGAGGCAGCGGCGTACAACAGAGAAAGTGTTCGTGCTGTTTTTGGTGGATGCCAGCGACTCTATGGGTGCCGGCCGCAGACTGGCGGTGGTAAAGGCGAGCGTGATGGCGCTGCTGCGGCGGGCCTACCAGCAGCGCCATCTGGTTGGAGTAATTGCCTTCGGGGGCCGGGAGGCCCAAGTGCTGCTGCGGCCTACCTCCAGTGTGTCCCTGGCCCGGCGGGCACTCTACCAGCTGCGCCCCGAGGGGGCTACCCCGCTGGCCGATGCATTGGCTCAGGGGCTGAAGCTGCTGCATGAGGTAGGCTCTCGCGGGACGGCCGGTTCGAAGATTGTGGTTCTGCTCTCCGATGGTGAGGCCAATGTTCCTCTGCATCTCAATGCCGACCCCCATCAGGAGGTAATGGAGCTCTTGCCGCGGGTAAAGCAGCAGGCGGATGAGCTGATCTGCATAGATACAAAGACGCCTTCGGCGGGGCGTGTACAGGAGATGCACCGTTTTGCCGAGTCCTCCGGGGGCCGCTACTACGGCGCGGAGGCGCTTTCTGCCGGAAGGGTGCTGTCGGCGGTCGGACGGGCGGAGTCAAGCCCCGGAAGCCCGGACCGCCCCCGCTCCGCCGGGGAGGCCCATCGGGGAGGCCCGCCGTGAGCGATAGTTCAAGTACTCCCGGCGGCCGGCCCTGGGTAAGCGTTATCATTCCGGTGTATAACCGCCCTAAGCTGGCGACAGAGGCGGTGCGTTCGGTGCTGCTGCAGAGCTATCCGCAGCTGGAATGCATTTTAGTGGATGACGGTTCAAGCGAGGCGCCGGAGGAGGCTTGCCGACTGTGTGCGGCGGATCCGCGTTTCCGCTATTTACCGATTGAACATACTGGTATGCCGGGGGCGGTGCGCAACCGTGGTGTCGAGGCGGCCCGCTACGAGCTGCTGGCCTTTCTTGATTCGGATGATCTGTGGCTGCCCCGGAAACTGGAGCTGCAGGTGCAGCTTTTGCAGGAACAGCCTGCACAGCGGCTCGGCGGCTTTGCAGCACTGGTCCACAGCAGGGAGATTTGGCTGCGGGGTGAAAAAATTATCAGCCAGAAGGGACAGCGGTTTGAGCGCCGGGGAGAAGTGTTCGCGGAGGCACTGAAAAAGTGTATGATCGGCCCCTCGACGGTGCTGATGCGGCGGGATGTGTATGAGCAGCTGGGAGGGTTTCGCGAGGACTTGGAGATAGCCGAGGATTACGAGCTGTGGCTGCGGCTAACGGCGCTGTACCCGGTTGAATTTGTGGAGGAGCCGCTGATTGTAAAACGGGCCGGCCACGGAGCGCAGTTATCGGAGAAATACGGCCATATTGAACTGTTCCGTTTGAAGGGCCTGGAGGATTTAGTGCGCCGCCGCTGGTTCGCCGGACAGGCCTCCAGTCAATCTATAAACAAAAACCCAACCCCACACCTGCAGCACATGGCCTCGGCAGAGCTGGCCGATAAATGCGCCATCTATGCGGCGGGCTGCAGAAAACGCGGCCGCGAACAGGAGGCTCAGCTATACGAGGCTAAGGCGAGCGAGTACAGCCCTTAGCTGCGAATCCTGCAGCAGGTTTAGGCCGGTATATTCCAGTGGGTCCGCAGGTCATCGATTAGTTTTCTCTCAGCCCGCTGGGAGAGTGCATCTTTGACGGCCATATCTTCGAGCACCGCAATAATAAAAGATCGAGTTTCTTTAGATTCTACTTGGGAGGCCTCTTCCCAAAACTCTTCCCAGGTGTTGGTCTGCTCCTCGAATTTGGTAAGCTGTTCATCGAAATCGGTAAATCGCAGTGCATCTATCACATTGTCGAGCCCTTCGATTTCATTAGTTTCAATGGAACCGTCGGTGAGGATGAGATTCTTCATGCATCCGGCTAAAAACATCCGTTCGTGCTGGTTCAAGGCTTGTACTGTTTCCATGTTCCCGCTCCTTCTTTTGCTCTTTCTTCAAGTGTACTAACTGGGAGGCGGTAAAAGCAAATGCCCGGCTGAGCCGGGCATTCTGATACGGGAATAACGGCTGCGCCGCCTGGGGTTATAACTTTTTTTGGTAGACCCGGTGGGTTTTGTAGATGCGGGCTCCGAGTTTTTCGATGCTGCTGACCATCATATCGGTGGTTTCGGCTATCTGGGTCATTTCCGCCTTTTTCACTTGGTGCTCGCGGAGGGATTTGGCGATTTCGTTAAAGAGAATGGCTATACCGCCGTTTTTCTGATATTTGGGCAGGATGCCGATGCCGTTTATAAGAAATTTTTTGGTTCGATGTTTTTCTTTGGCAATATTGTGGAGAATAAGCGGGTTTATTTTTCCGTTTGCCCGTTTTAAGGCCTCCGAGAGATCGGGAAAGGCGAGGATGAAGCCGGCCAGGTCCTCACCACTGCGGATGACTTTAACAAGCGAAGGGTCGGTTACCTGCAGAAGCTCTTCCATCAGCTGGTCCAGCTCGGCGGGAGTCATGGGGCAGAACTCCTCGTGGTCCTCCCAGGATTGGTTGTAGAGCTGGCCTACCTCTTGGGCGATTTTGTGCAATTCCTGTTTTGAGGAGAGTTCGGGAACGGTAAACCGTCCACGTTTCTTGGCCAGCTCGGCGAAGGTTTTATACTTCTGAGGGAGAATTTGAGTTTCGGCATCGATTTCGGCGCTGTAGAAGTCTTTGTATTTCTCGAAACCTACCGACTCCAACAATTCCCGGTAATAGGGAAGGTGATAGTTCATCATGGTCATGGCGGCGGTTTGATCGAAGCCCTCTACTAAGACCCCCGCGCCGGTAAAACCGGAAAAGCCTTGCGGTCCTATCAAGCGGTCGAGTCCACGCTTGAGGGCCCACTCTTCCGCAAAGGCAAACAGCTCCCGGGCAGCGCCGAGGTCGTCTTTAATTTCGAAAAAGTAAAATCGGGCATCCCCTTTGTTTTGATACTGGTTGAATTTTTTAGGTTCCAGCAGGGCGATGCGGCCGACGGTTTCCTCGTTTCGTTTGGCGATGTAAAACTCACCCTCCGAGTGTTCAAAGAAAGGGTGACTCTTAGAAATGATTTTCTTGAGAGTACGGTTGAACCAGGGCACGTAATGGGGATTGTCTTTATATACCACAAAGGGCAGCTGCAGAAAATCTCTTTCTGCTTGAGTTCCCGGTTTTACTTGTTCAATTTTAACAGCTTCGGTCATTGAGTGTCTCCTTTACTGGACTATTTTCGCATACCGCTCCGCGGCAAGCGAAACAACGAAAATAGCCGGATACGGCTATTTTCTTACTACAAAAAACCTTTGAGCGCATAGGCCAGAGCAACTCCCAGATAGTTTCCGATAACCCATCCGGTAACACCGGTAAGGATACCGCTTACAACCACCTCTTTGTTTCGCAGTGCTGCAGCAACTACCGGAACAAAGGGGGGAGAAAAGATAAAAGCGGTGGCAGTAATTAAATGAGTGTCAACATCGATGCGAAACAGGGCTGAGAGGAGCAGATGTATGGCTGAGACAAGGGTAAGCAGCACGCCTACATACAGTAGTATCACCGGTGCCGAGACTACTAAACTCTGAACATTCGCCATTGAACTCACGGTGAGTGAAAAGATAAGGATAAGATAATAACCAAGCTGAAAACTGTTCTTCATTCGTCGTACCGCAGGAACGAAGGAGAAGGCGATTCCAAGGGTGGTTATAGTAAGAATTGCAGCCGGTAGAGCAGCTGCTTCCGGTAGAAACAATGTAAAAGAGCCGCCGGCGGCAAAGACCACTAAAGCTAAGCCGAGGGCCTTGAATATATCTATTATCTCATGCTTGGAATAGCCCGTAAAGTAGGGGGTGATGGTATGGTAGTTTCCATCGTGGGCATCCGTGGATGCAAACGGGGGCAGTATCCTTCTAAAGAGTCTGGGAAATACGCTGATTATCAGCAGCAGGATAAAGCTCGAGATTACTACATCCGACCCGTGTACCGCCACATAGGTCAGCGAGTCTACATTAAGAGCGGTTCCGATGGCCGCCAGGTTTGGAGTACCTCCGGTGTAGACTCCCACAAGCATTCCCGCTATTTTCCAGGTATCTGGGCCAAGAAACCTAGCAAATAGGAAGAAGGTAGCCGCAGTACCGATGCTGACTGCAATTAGAGCGCAGAAGAGTGAGATGACTGTCCGACGGGCCAGGCTCCTCCACTGGGTGAGGTTCAGGCTGAAGAAGATGAGCGGCAGGGCAACCGGAACGGTGAGGCTGGCCAGCTGGTCCTGGAGGCTGCCGATTCCTTCCGGCAGTACACCGATGTTTCCAATTATCAAACCGATGGCATAGGTAATGACGATGGCACCTAAGCGGCTGAGCCGCTCGTTTTTATAGGTGAGGGTCAAAATGACGGCCGGAGTGAGTAGAAAGAACAAGGTCCAGGCGATAAACAGCATTACGGCCGGCCCTAGAGTTGAGGATACACGCGGTCGAGCACGGATTTTAACTCCGGGTTGTCCGCTGCATACCGCAGTAGTGCTTCAAGATAACCGGCGGGGGCTCCTATATCCAGCCTGCGGCCCTGCATGGGGTGGAACACCACCTGTTTCTGTTCCATTAGCCGCTTAAGGGCATGAATGTGGTAATACTCGCCGGTATCCTTGTGGGCCCTCCAGCCTTCCTCCAGAAAGGGAAAAATATCGGGAGTAAACAGGTAGCGTCCTACCGAGGCTTCCCGGCTGGGTTCGGTACCGATGGGCGGTTTTTCGACAATGTCCTGTACGTGGAGGCCGTCCTCGGCAATATCCAGTACCCCGTAGCGGTGGAGGTCCGGCGGGTCGTGCAGGGCAGCCATCACCGATTTCCCGGTCGATTCGTAGGCTTCCACCAGCTGTGCGGCCAGTGGAGGTCGGCCAAAATGGAGGTCGTCGGGATAGGCTACCAAAAAGGGCGCGTCCTGCAGGAGATGACGGGCCTGTAAGAGGGCATGGCCCGTTCCGAGCATATCCTGCTGGTGAACAAAGGCAAAATTGGCATTATACGGGCGGATCTTGGCCATTTTTGCCTCCCCGGCGCTGCTGCCGGCAGCTGCCTCGCGGGAGAAGAGCCATTCAAGTTCCATCTCGCGGTCCAAATAATCTTCCAGCGCCTTCTTGCGGCGTGAAGAGATGATCACGATATCGGTTATTCCGGTTTCCAGAAATTCTTCAATGATAAATGCAATGGTAGGTTTATCAATGAGGGGCAGCATCTCTTTGGGTATGGTTTTGGTTGCCGGGAGAAAACGGGTTCCGTACCCGGCGGCAACAATCAGGCCTTTCATCAAGTACTCCTTCCTGTCTTAAGCAGGCCGGACCTCAATCGGCCCGACCAGAATAGCGTATGCACCAGGCGTGAAAAAATCAACCATTTTTTCCGGTTGAATTGACGATTAAGGTGCTGCGAGATACATTAGGCATATGAAAATGAATAGAAAGCCTTTCTACCAGTTGATACTTCCGGGAATTTTAACGATTTTTCTGCTGATAAGCCTGTTTTCGGCTTGTTCCGCACGGCAGGATCTAGAGTTAAATGCCGACGGAAGCGGCAGCACTACTGTACGGATAGATTTGCATCCCATTTTTGTGCAGTATTTACGGGATCTCACCGCCGGGCTGTCCTCTGAAGGGACGACCGGCTCTGAAACAGATGCCTCAGGGGAAGATCCTTTTAGGATTTTTGACGAATTGAAGATTGCCGACGCCTTTGCCCGCACCGACGGCGCCACACTCCAGGACTTTCAGCGCAGAGCCCCGGGACACATAGAGTTATCCGCTGTTTTTGACAACCCCGCGGAGGTACTGCCGGACCCGCAGCAAGAAGGCATTCCCCGGGTTGTGAGCTTTAGCTCATCCGGCGGTGAGCGGACACTGCAGCTTACCCTTACCTCCGAGAATGTCAACAGCCTCTACAGCCTGGTCGGCATGGAGGAGCAGCAAAACATGCTGACCTTCGGCCCCCAGCCCAACCCCCTGACCGAGGAGGAGTATTTGGATATGATGGGCTATGCTCTGGGAACCTACGCCGAGGCCGGCGAACTGGAGAGGGTCCTGAAATCGCAAAACCTGCATATAGTGGTGCAGGTCGACGGCGAAATTACCTCGGCCGAGGGTTTTACCCTGCAGGACGGTCGGGCCGAGGCCACTATCCCCTTCCTCCGGCCGGCAACCCTGTACAATCCGCTGGAGCTGTCCCTGACCTGGAGGCCGCACTAAGCCCGCACCGGCCGAGGGCACTGATTGAAGGGCGCTGATTGAAGGGCGCTGGCCAGGCTGTACTACAGCCCCGGCCCCCGGCAACAGGTTCGGGCTGGCCCCAGGGCTGTAAGAGAAACACAGGCGAGCATATCCTATCGGGGAGCAGCAGCTCCCTGGAAAGAGAGATGCCCCCGCGTATGCGGGGGCACTGAACCTGTAAAACCGGTTCTTTCACGAAGTTTAAATCCCATATAAATCCCCATCTAAACTCACCACAACCAGGTAAGCCGGGGTTTTAGAGCTGCATCAGCATGTCCTCGTAAGTGGGGAAGGGCCAGAGGTCTTTGGCTACCAGCTGTTCCAGGCGGTCGCCGTAGCTGCGGAGGTCGTTCATCTTTTCGAAGACCCGGTAGCGGTAGAAGTGCGCCTGCTCGAAGGAGCCCTCCGGGAGGCTGAGGGCCTCGGTGATCATTTGCTCGAGCGCGGCGAGTTCGGTTTCAAGGCCCTTGAGGGCGCCCAATACCGACTTGAGCAGCGCAGTTTGGCCGGTGATGTCCAACTGCGGGTCGACGCCATGCACAGCCTGGGCGGTGCGGGCGAGCTCGCCGGCATAGCGGTTGGCGGCGGGGATGATCGATTTGCGGGCCATCGACAGCATTACGTTGGCTTCGATGGCTACCTGCTTACTGAATTTTTCATAGCAGATTTCCTGCCGCGATTCGAGCTCTTCCTTTGAGTAGACTTTTTGGTTTTCGAACAGCTTGACGGCGCTGTCGGTGGTGGTTTCTCCGATGGCGTCGACGGTGCTTTTGATGTTGGGCAGGCCGCGCTGTTCGGCTTCCTCTACCCACTCTTCCGAGTAGCCGTTGCCGTTGAAGACCACCCGGCTATGTGTTTTATAGGTTTCTTTGATAAGTTTGGCTACCGCTTCGTTGATGTCTTTGCCGGCGTTAATGTCCGCTTCGAGTCTGTCGGCGAACTCTTCAAGCACCGCAGCGACGGTGGAGTTGAGGATGGTGTTGGCCTCGGCGATCGACTGGGAGGAGGGGACCATCCGGAACTCGAACTTGTTACCGGTAAAGGCGAAGGGGCTGGTACGGTTACGGTCGGTCAGGTGCTTCGGCAGCTTCGGCAGGGTGCTCACCCCGATTTCCAGGCTGGTGCCGTTGGTGGCATTGACCGGTTTGTCCGTGGCCAGCTTCTCCAGGACTTCGCTGAGGATGTCCCCCAGAAAAATAGAGATTATGGCCGGGGGCGCTTCGTGTCCGCCTAATCGGTGATCGTTGCCGGTGTTGGCGGCGGACATCCGCAGCAGCGGGGCGTAGGTGTCTACGGCTTTGATGATGGCGGTGAGAAACAGCAGAAACTGGGCATTGCTGTGGGGGTTGTCCCCCGGCTCCAGGAGGTTGACTCCGTCGTCGGTGGCCAGGGACCAGTTGTTGTGCTTGCCCGATCCGTTAAAGTCCTTGAAGGGTTTTTCATGCAGCAGGGCCACCAGCTTGTGGCGGGAGGCGACTTTCTGCAGGGTTTCCATGACAATCTGGTTGTGGTCGGTGGCCACGTTGGCGGTGTTGTAGATGGTGGCCAGCTCGAACTGATTGGGGGCGACTTCGTTGTGCTGGGTTTTGGCGGAGATGCCTAATTTCCACAGGTCGTTGTTCAGCTCGTGCATAAACCCGGCTACCCGCTCTTTAATGCTGCCGAAGTAGTGGTCGTCTAACTCCTGGCCCTTGGAGGGGGCGGCACCGAAGATGGTGCGTCCGGTGATGATAAGGTCCGGCCGCCGGTCGTAGAACTCTTTATCCACCAAAAAGTACTCCTGCTCGGGGCCTACCGAGGTGATAACACGCTCGGCGGTGGTGTTGCCCAGGGCTTTGAGGACCCGCATGGCCTGGCTGCCGACGGCCTGCATCGAGCGCAGCAGGGGCACCTTCTTGTCGAGGGTCTCGCCGCGGTAGGAGATGAAGGCGGTAGGGATATACAGGGTGATGCCGGTTTTGTCTTCCTTCAGATAGGCGGGGCTGGTGGTGTCCCAGGCGGTGTAGCCCCGCGCCTCGAAGGTGGCCCGCAGCCCGCCGCTGGGGAAGGAGGAGGCGTCGGGCTCGCCCATAATGAGCTCGGCGCCGGAGAACTCCATGATCACCTTGCCGTCGTCGGTGGGGGAGATGAAGGCGTCGTGCTTTTCGGCGGTGAGGTCGGTGAGGGGCTGAAACCAGTGGGTGTAGTGGGTGGCGCCCTTTTCGATGGCCCAGTCCTTCATGGCACTGGCCACTACTTCCGCCACTTCCAGCGAAAGCTCCCGTTTTCCCCGTTGGACGTCCTTGAGCTGATTGTATACCGGTTTCGGCAGTCGCTGGCGCATGACGCTGTCGTTAAATACGTGAATCCCATAGATTTCAGTTAAGGGGGTTTTTCTGTAATCTGTTTCGCTGTGGTTCATGGATGATGCTCCTCTTGTCTGTTTCTTGTTCTTGCTATGACTTTCCTATTAAAAAGTTCCTACTATGTAACTAGCAATTCGTGTGCCAAGCTGCTGGAATTAAACGCTTTAATTATGTTTTATTTTGTGTGCGGGGTTCTAAAGGTTAAGAGTTTTTGACGCCCCCAGAGCTTCTAAGGGCTTCTATGAGTTTCTATGGGCTTCTATGTAAAATAACTAAATGCAGTATAGATAATTAGTTTTTCGACGGGTTCCTTGATTCTGTTATTATTGATTTATTATTGTTGTTTGAAGGGATTCAAAATTATCCGGCGAATTTCCCGGTGCTACGCCCAGTTCCGCGTTGTGATTGTTGTTTTCTAAACAAAATCATGAAGAACCTACAAAAATGTAGATAGCCAGTAAAAGTATTACATTAATGTAGTCATAGGTTTAATAAGCTACATTAATGTAACTACTATTCGCATTTTACCCTGGAACAGCTTTTGATGCAACTGGGCACGATAGGCCGGTACGATATCCCGGTGATGGTTGGGTTCTGGTTGAGTTCTGATTTTGGTTGGGGGAGGGGCCGAGGTCATGCATTCTTGATGTAATGCACTTTATATTTTTTTACAAAGCCCGAGGGACGGTAGCTCATTTTTGCCTGGCGCAATCCAGAATCGCCCAGGTCTTGCTCCCTATTGATATGTACGTAATGCCGGGGAAGCATGGAGGCGAATGAACGGTTCACAAATTGGTATATTCCTTTATACTCCGAAAGCGCTTTTTCGAAATGAATTGCAAAGCAGCGTCCTCTGGCGAGGGGTTCTCCAAGGGAGTAGGCGGCTGGTTTTCCGTCGACATAGGTCAGGCATCCGGTCAGGTTTAGATCGTCCATTTTTTCGATTGCTTCGCGGGCGGCGTCTGCTTCGTCCAGTTTTTCTCGTCCCTCGGCCCATTTTTCCAAGATTTCGAGGGTGTCGTGACGGTTGTTAGCCTCGATTCGTTTTTCTTCGTAGTTGTAGTTGTTGATGAATGCATTTACCAGGTTGCGCTTTTTATGGAGCTTTTTTCCGGGAAGAGCTGCTAAGTCTTTTCTTAAGTAGAGATAGTCAAAGTTGTTTCTATCTTCTTCTACCACAAATCCGTTTTTTTCAAGTTCGATTCTTTGTGTTTCAACTGTAGACTCAGACAAATTTTTCAGGTAATCGTGATTTTCAAATAGCTGTTTGAGCGTTTTGATGTCGGATGTTCCGCAGGGCAGCATAAAAAAGTGTGTGTGCGAGTCGTCTGTTCCGGAGATGACTAAGTGTTCGTCGGCTAGTTTTGACAGGGTATAACTGTACTGTTTTCGAAAGAGGTATAGATTGGCAAAGGTAAACTCCGAGATCCCGTCGTGGAGCATAGAGAGGCGGGGGTGGAGGTCTTCACGCATTGACCAGTCGATTGCTGCAAAATTTGGGTAAGTAGGTATCATGTAGATAGGATAGTGCTTTTTAACTCCCCTATCAACCCTGTTGTACGAACCGTGGTGTTCTCAGAAGGTTAATTTGATTCACATTGAATAGTTATTCTTGATTCAATTCTAATAAAAACCCATTTTCAATCTATATCATTAGTTAGAAACTGGTTAGTTCTCCATAGCACCAATGTTCGTGCAACAGGGTAGACAAATTGGACCAGGGCTATATACTGTAGACATGACACAAACCTACAACAGAAATTGGATCAGCCAAGACGTTTTAGATCGCTTCCTCAGGTATGTGCAAATCGAGACTACCAGCGATCAACACATAGCAGAAATACCTTCGACCGACGGGCAGTGGGACCTTTTGCGCCTCCTCAAAACAGAACTCGAAGAGCTGCAGGTAAGCGACCTGTCCCTCGACGAACACGGTTACCTCATCGCGCGTATACCAGCCCGCGGCGGTGCGGAAGTCCAGCGAGCAGCCAGTATCGGGCTAATGGCGCATGTAGACACCTCCGGGGACATGTCTGGAAAGGGGGTCAAACCTCAGCTGCACAAAGAATACGACGGTAAAGATATAGAAATCGGCAACGGATATACCCTCTCCGTAGAAGAGAATCCGGCACTCAAAGAGTATATCGGAGACACCATCATCACCAGTGACGGATCCACCCTCCTGGGAGCCGATGATAAAGCCGGGGTCGCCCTGATTATGACCGCCCTCAAGTGGCTCACCGATCACCCCGAAATCGAGCACGGCCCCTTTGAAATTATTTTTACTCCGGATGAAGAAACCGGGAAGGGAATGGACAAATTTCCCCTCGAATCACTTAAGTCGAAATGCTGCTATACCTTTGACGGGGGAGAGCGTGGAATTATCGAAAGCGAATGTTTCAACGCCTATATCGCAAAAATTACTTTCCAAGGGAAAGTTGTGCATCTCGGCGATGCCCGCGGCAAACTGGTAAATGCCCTTACCATGGCGGGGAAGTATGTAGCAATGCTGCCGCAGAATGAATCTCCCGAAGCTACGGATGGACGCTTCGGTTATTATGCACCCTTCGAACTGCACGGTGAGTTGGATAAAGCGGAACTGACCGTTTATCTTCGAGATTTTGAAGTGGACGGAATGCAGCACAGGGTAGATATGCTGCATGATTTGGCCAAAACAGTCGAAGGCCTGTATCCGGGCGGTTTTGTTGAAGTGCATGCCAAAAAAATGTACACCAACATGCGTGAGCACATAGCCGAGAAGCCGTATATAATGAACCTCCTTGAAGAGGCTATCAGACAGGCCGGTTTAGAGCCGCAACGGACTATCATTCGGGGCGGAACCGATGGAGCACGACTCAGTGAAATGGGGGTGCCGACTCCAAACGTGTTTACCGGGGGGTACAACTTTCACAGTCGGTATGAGTGGGCTTCCCTTTCAGCCATGGTTGAAGCGACAGAGACGGCCATAAACTTAATTCGCTTATGGGCGGCAAGAACCGAATAAAGCAGGTTTTTGTAATTGCATGAAGTAATTCTTGGAACTCGATTCTACCTCGTGCTATATTAAAGGCAGATGAGGAATAAAAAATGAAAACAGATAAAAAACTCTATATACACAGTTTCGCAGTTCTTCTATTGATGATGTGTGTGCTTGTGCCTGCATTTTCTGAAGAAGTAAGCGGAGAAATTGTATATATTGAAGGAAATGTAGAGGTTTATAGGGACGGCTCTAAGCTTGATTGGCGAGCGGTTGATATCGGCACCTACTTACAGCAGTACGATATGATAGAGACAGGTGACGATGGGCTGGTAGAGATCCTCTTGTCGCAGTCAGGGGGTGGTTCCACTGTTACCGTTGAACCGGAGACCTCCTTCTATTTTGAAGTTGATGAGGTAGATGGACCGCAGAAAACCTCCTTTGCCGTCATGGCCGGTTCAATGTCTTTCCGTGTTAAAAAGTTATCCGGCAATGAAGCATTTCAGGTGCGTACCGAATCGGTAGCGATGGGCGTGCGGGGAACCGAGTTTCGGGTTGCTATTGCTCCGGAAGGAAGTATTCTCTGCACCACCAACGAAGGGCTGGTCGAGTGTACAACTGAAGAGAAGGAGCTGGCTGTTGCCAAACCGGGACAAGTGGTCGAAAAGGTTACTGAGCAAGAGCTTTTAACCTCTCAAGTAGCGGTGGAACAGCTGGATAACTATCAATCAAGCTGGATGCAAGAGCGGGAAGAGGTGTTCAAGCGAGGAGCACATACCTTCATCAAGGGGTATGGACAGCAGTATTTGAAAGTTCGTCCACGATTTATGCAGGCCTATTCAGCTCTCAAACGTGTTGAGCCGGAGCTCCGGCAGGTTGAGCGTACTGGAAAAATGGGCAATACCGGGCAACTATTCAAGCTGAAAAGCGAAGTAAGCCCTGCGGTAGTAAAGATGCGGAGCATTCTGCCCATGTTTGAACATCTGTTTTTCCGCTTACAGCGATTATCCGACTACCACGCCGCTGGGTATGGGCAGGGAATGCTAAGCAGAAATACAAGTACCACCGAGTTTTTCTCTAGTTTCAATGGCATGGAACTGCAAATGAAACGTCGGCTCTCAGAAACTTACTATCTGCTCAGGCTGTTTCAGCAGCTTCATGAACTAACCGGCGGAGGCCCCTCTATTATGGATTCTCCCTTTGGTGATGAAGGGGGTATGCCTCAGGGGAACCTGCCGGAAGGATTTGGAAATTCACCCTTCTAAGTAGTGAGTAATGGGTAGAAAAAAGGTTTCAATCAGTAGAATCTTATCACCGGTCTTGTTCTTCGGGTTGCTGTTGTACACTTCCTGTCAGAATGAGGCTTTTCTGCCTGCCTACCAAACTGATGAGGGGGGTAGAGTACATACTTCGATTAGGGACGGTGCCGTATTAATCGGAGATCAGTCCATTCAATTGGATTTAGAGTACGATGAGTCTTCCGAAAGACTGCCCGACTACCTCGAAATACAAATTTTTGATCAAAAGGGCAATAGTCTGGGGACCCAGACAATAGAGAGCGATGAGTTGTTTGGTCCTCTCCCCTCAATCAGTACTGCAGAGAATAAGCAAGGTATGTTCACATTAGAGTTGCGACTCTACGACCAGCACCGTGAACTTCTGGAGAAGAAGGTACTCCCGTTTTTTAAGGTACAGCAGTATCCTCGCATTGTGCAAATTGAGACGTATCCACCTGGTGGTCTGTATCCGGAATCAACCGGTTTATTGATCCCCACTGTAACCGGTGGGAATAACGTATGGGTACGTTGGAGAATGGATTCAGAACTTCTAACCAAGGGCCCCCTGAAGGAATTCGAGGGGGGCTTTGAATGGAACGCGCCGGCGCAGGAGGGAGTGTACAGCATTACCCTCGAGGTATTTCCAGAAGTACCGCCGGAGGGACAGACGGATTTTGCTTTCGAGTCGCCAATCACTTCGGAGGTGCAGTTTTACGTACAAGGTCGGAGCGGAAGGCGAGCAGGTGATTTTGGTCCTGAAAATCACTATCACACACTGCTGCATTTAGATGGAACCTTTCGTGATACCGGTGTTCACAGTGCCGGCTTTTCTTCGATTGGAAGACCGAGGCTTGCCGCAGATGATAATGTGTTCGGTTACTACTTTTCTTCTGAGGATGGGGTGAAAAGCGATCCAGGAGAGTTTTCATTCAGCGCACCGGCGAACTCAGAGCCCTTCAGTATAAACCTCCGGCTGAAGTCGGCTTCAGACATACAGGAAAATGCTCATCTTCTGTCTGTCCAGGGGAGTACCGGCGAAGATATTCTACAGCTTCTGACGGATAGTGGAGGGGATCTCTTTTTACAAAACCCGGAGAACGGGGAAGTATTGCAGCGGCCCGGTACTTTTAGTTTTGAAGGCTTGCGTGAGCTGTCTATCTCTTTTGTGCCGCAAAATGAGGTATTGACAATTAAGTGGTATCGTAACGGAAGGTTGGTACACCGCGGATCGATATCCAACGAGAAATTTCCAGGGAAAACCTGGGCTGGGCTGCAGCTGGGGGGGACATCGGCCTCTGAGGAAAAAGACGGATTTGAAGGTTTGTTTGATGAACTGGGAATTTACGCCTTTGATGAGTCAGGAGAGCCTTCTGCAGATACCGGGATCTACAAACGCTGGGTGCAGCGCGAACTCGGAGAGCGAGAGGTGTTGGCAGCTGAAGGGTTTGAGTCGCATCCAACGGACACATTGCCTGTTGAATCGGGATCTTCCAGGGTGCTGGCGGAGTTGGACCAGAACTGGGAAAAGGTATGGATGAATATCTATTTTGAAAATGGAAGGATTGATCCTGAGGCCGCAGTGCAAATAGGTCCGAAGGACGGACCCAAGGTTAGAGTCGGGTTTGACGGAACAATCATGAAGCGGGAAAGCTCAAATACGGTACAGGGCGAAACAAGAGCAAACCAGTCGGCAGGCCTTTCGGGTTCTTCTCAGCACGGAATTGAGGGCGTATCGCCGGATGCGTTTATCAGGAATGAAGCTGCTACCCTCAGTATTGTTCGCCGGACAGGGGCTGTTGCTGTTTTAACGGAGGAAGGGAAGCTGCTGTTCAGTAGTGATGCATGGGAAAATCAAGTTGTACAAGTAGAAATTATGAAGGCGGCAGCTGCGAACTCAGAAAAATCAGAAGGCTCAGATGTCTTATCCTCCGGCAACAATAAGGGCAATGAGGACAGACCTATGCAGGTGAGCGAGCTGCTGCTGCTCCGGGACATGTCCACATATAAAGAATTTGATTAAGAATTAGATTAAAAATTGAAGCATAGTTAAAGGTAAGATGATCACTAATTACATGAGGTACTATAAAGGAATTTTCTTGTATGTGTCGGTATGCGCGCTCTGCATGCTGGGTGGGGGAGTGTTGGCGGGGCAGGAGTATGGGGGCACTTCTGGCCAGTATACTCTTGCAGTTCGTCCGCTCTCTGCGCAAGAGTTTGAATTAGCCCCTGAATCAAAGACCCTCCTGCTGGAACGGATCGCCGCGCAGTTTTCTCACGTTGGGGGCTTTCAGCTTGTATCGGTTCAGGGCAGCAGCCGGGAGCCCGATCTCAATCGCGGTCCCGATCTCAATCCCGATGCCGATCCCGAGGCAGAGTCGTCTGCCCTCTCTTCAGCTGAAGCCAA
>JAWLDZ010000033.1:0-5717 GCA_041686355.1 Spirochaetaceae bacterium | reverse complement strand
TACAGATATAATTCTGGACACTGAAATTAAAAACTATGCTATCGAAACTGATTCGAAGATTGGGTATATCGTAAAACTGGAGCTATTACTTACGCTGGAGAGTGGAAAAGATCGATTGACTGGGCTGCCGCATCGAATTGAGGTTTCTGCAATCGGGAATGGGAGTACTTCATTTGCAGCTGAAAGCCGGGCTATTGGGGATATTTCAAATGAGTTTAGGAGAGCCCTGTTGGCGAGTCCTGTGGTGACCCGCCCCGCCGTCCGAGAAAGCGCCCGACAACCTGGGCAACCTGGGGAACAAACTGGGCAAACTGGGCAACCAGCTGCCCCGCAAAAGGGCACACAAACTGCCCAGCAAGCCCCAGGCCTTCGCATTAGCGATACCCTGGCAGGGCGGGTGGTACTGAATCAGGGAGAGAAGGCCGGTATACGTCGTGGGGGTGAATACGGTCCCGCTAATGGCGACAAAGGGTTGGTCAAGGTTGCGGCTGTGTACCCGGAGTTTGCCGAAGGGCATGTTGTTTATGGTAGAGATGTGCTGCTCATCGGGACACTGATGGAGCAGCGCGGCAAGGGCAGACTGCGTACTGCTCTGGAGGGCACATATTTTTACCGATCCGATAACACGGAGAGTCCGGCAGAGCATTTAGGCGGGCTTAGCGCCCGGATCTACTACGATCGCGATCTCTTTTCGATCTCACCGCTGATGAAGGCGGATCTACTGTCGAATCAATTGGGTTTTTTGCAGACAGGGGTTGCGCTTAACTGGCATGCCGGCAGATGTACTATTGAGCCGGCGCTGCTCGGGGGATTTGGCTTTACCACGCCTCCTATATTCGCACTTTTCGGCACAGATACGGCCGACACAAGCGGCACTAACGACAGCACAGATGAGTCCGGCTCCCTGTACTGGGGAGGCTCTATTGAGCTGGGGTGGACGGTGAGAATCAACCAGGCCTGGCTGTTTCTGCTTGATTTTGGGATGAGCGGCTGGTATTACACCGGAGATGCCGTTAAAGAAGTGAGGTTTATGTATGTCGGTTCAGGTTTTATGCTGAAATATTGAATTAGTGTGTAGTATAGTATTAGTATTGAAAGTGCGTGGGTTTATGCAAAAAGAATTACAAGAAAAGCGAGGGAATATGAAAACGAAGGATGTTTTAAAACTATTTGGAATACTTGTGGTAGTGGCCGCATTGATATCGTGTGCGAGCGCACCGAGCACAAGCCGGGCAAGTCAAAAAGCCGGTGAGCCGGCAGCTGGAGCTCCTTCTCCGGATCCGACCGACTCTCCAATGTACTACGGCACGGGCAGCGGCTCATCACAAACAGCCGCTATGAACAGGGCTAAGCTGAATGCAGTTCGCAAGGCTGTACAAGATGCAGTGGGAGCACCCACCGCACTTGCAAAACAGGATCAAATTGAACCGTTGTTTTCAGAAGATACAAATGCCAACACCTTCGTGTACAATGAATCAACTGAAATTCTCGATCGCTCAAGTGAGGACGGCAGTTCAACTGTAACCTTAGGGGTGCGTATCAATTTAGAGGCAGTGGCCAATGTGCTGCGGGGAAACGATATTTACGGCAACAAGGTGCTGCCCCAGGGCGGAGAAGTTACTCTGCTTGATCAAGAGCCTCCCGCCGCTTTTGCAAAAGCCGAACCTGAACAGGAATCGGCCGAAGGAGAGCAAGTTGCGGCTGCTCAGCCGGAAGCCGCGGAGGAAGAAGAAAGCGCTGACGCCGAAAAAGAAATTGACCCGGAACAGAGAAAGATTATAAACGATATTGTCGATAATCTGGTGTACATGGTCTATTATGACGAGGAGAACGAAGACAATCCGTTTTTAGCCAAAACTGCGGTAGGTATGGCAAACAAATACCTTTCCCAGCAGGGCATGGATTACGTAGACATGGAACAGATCGAGCGGATAAAAGAAGATCAGATGGCAGCCTACGAGGCTGAGACTGGTCAGGGAGTGTCGGTACTGCAATGGATTGCGAGCAAGCTGAACGCGGACATTTATATCGAGGTATCGGTGAATGCTCAGACTGAAACAGATAATGGGCGGTATTACGGCAGTGCCAGTATCAGCCTGAAGAACTTTGATTCATCGACCGGGGCTGGTCGAGGAACTGCTTATTATCAGACTGTACCGCCGGCCATGAGTACTGTCAGCGAGGACGATGCAGTCAACAATGCAGTTGCCTCAGCCACTTACAAGGCAATGCAGGAGGCCCTGAAGCAGGCAGAGAATTATACCGAAAAAGAGCTGCGCCAGGGAATCAAGTATCAGCTGGTTCTGCAGAACACCCCCGATGCCCGGGCAGTACGTGATTTTGTCAGACGAATGGAGCGGCAGGTGGAGGAGATCAAGCGCCTTTCCTACTCTCCGGAAGAAGCCAAGTATGAGGTTAGGTTGATCGGTAAAATTACGGACCTTGAGGATGTGGTCTACGATGTCTCCGAGTCGGTTGATGGTATGCGGGGTATGTACCTTGTGTATCAGCGGGGCAACTCCATCACTTTTGACACGGGCATGTAAACGCGCAAGGCATGTAATAAATAATAATAGGTTCGTATGCCGCGTAGCGGCATACGAAACGACGAAAATAGCCGAAGGCTATTTTCTTAATAAAGAGGAGCGGAGAGAGATGAGAAAGAGAGCAGTAGTAAGATTAACACTAATCGTTGCAGCACTGGCCTTGCTATTCGGCTGTGCAAGTGGACCCTCCGGCGAGCAGAGCGGCGGGAGCAGCGAAAGAGATATTCCCGAGTGGGTAAGCAACCCGCCGGAGGACACGGCGGATGAAGTGTACTTTGTCGGTGCGGGTTCCGATTCCGGTGGAAGTGAAGCTGAAGCCCGCCGGCAGGCAGCCTCCGATCTCGTCTCCTCAGTTACCCGTTTTCTCGGAGTGAGAGTGACCAGCGATACCACTGTCGAGGCCAAGGATACCTTAGATCAATTCACCTCGTCCCTGTCCCAGACAATTACCGAGCAATCAGATGCGCGGCTAAGCAATTTTAGAATAGTGGACAGCCATGTAGAGTACCGTGGCGGAATTGCGAATGTGTATGTGCTGGGTGAGTATGATAAAAACGCGCTCTTGGAAGAAAAGGCCCGTTTGGAAGCTCTGTTCGAAGAGCAGCAGGAGGCGGTCTCTGGTCCGGAACTCGAGGGTGATCGTCTGTTTGGTCAAGATAAATACTACGATGCGGCGGTTCAGTATCTTACGGCCGCAACCGCTGCCTTTAAGTCGGGCATTGATAATGCCGCCATAAAATACGAACGGAATATGAACAAGGCGCGAGAGGCTATCGCAAAGATAGAGCTGAACAAGCTGAACGATGATCTTACCGCCGATATTAAGCAGCCCTTCACCACCCCCTTTCGTCTGCTGGTTACCGCACAAGGCCTCCCTTCAGGGGAGGGGCTTGCCGGTGTTCCGGTCAAAATTGTCTATAAGGAAATTCGCTCGAACGGGCGGGCACGGATGGCACAGGATGTGGTCATGTCCAACGGACAGGGGCTTGTGGAGTTTACCAGGCCGGCACCACAGTTTGTGGGGCGGGAAGAGCTGAGCATGGAACTCGATTTTTCCTCTAACTTGGAAACCCTGGAGAACGTTCCGGATAAATACTATTCGCAGCTCGAATCGGTGGAGCAGCAGATTGCGGACAAGCAGGTACAATTTAGCTATACCGTCGTATCCCAGGCACGGGAGGTTCCCACCGCCCTGATGATTGCGGATTTAGATAACGGCGGCACTGTGCTGGATAAAAATGAAACCATCTCCGGCGTGCTTGAGGTATTGTCGGATGAGGGTTTTTCGGTTGGAACCCTGCCGGTGGATATCGATCTGTTAAGAGGTTCGGATTCGCAGCTTATTGAGCAGGTGCGCTCCCTCTACGGCGACCGCTACCAGCGCGTGGTCTTTGGAACTGTAAGTATCAGTGATTTTCGCGAGGATGGAAGCCGTTATATGGTGAAGGTCTCCGGCAATATAAAAGCGGCCGACCTGGAGACCGGCGAGATTCTCTACTCCTCCGGGTCGATGTTTAAGTCGGCCCTGGGCCAGAACCTGCAGAGTGCAATGTCCGCCGCCTTCAAACAGTTTGGGAAAATGATCGGGGAGTCGCTCACCATGAGCCTGCCCTAGGGGCTGCCCGGTATTAGCGGGAACTGTTCGGTATTAGATCAAGGAGCGGGAGCGGATCATTGGAAACAATGCCGACCGCTCCTTTTTTTAGTACCCTCCGGGCAGTGTCTACATTATCAATTGTCCAGGGTATAAAGGGTCGTCCAAGTATGCGTTGATAGAATAAATCGGACCACCAATTTACCTGTTTATGGTGCGGTTTGAGTGCCTGTCCCCCGGTGGCAAATAGGCCCCAGCCCCGCCGCAGCAGCCAGGGCAGCTGTGGACTGGCGCTGTAGATGAGCGCGAAGGGCACCTCGGGGTTCACCCGCGAAAACTGCCGCAGCACCCACGGATTGAAGGATGAAACCAGCACCTTCTCCTGCATCCCAAACTCTGTAATACAGCGAGACACCTCCGAGGCCAGCCCGTGGTCTTTAGAGTCCATTTGCTTTAGTTCAACATCAAAATAGAGGTCTTGTCCAAACTCCTCAAACAGCTCTTCCAGTCGCATGGTGCGCTCTCCGGCAAACTCCGAGCCAAACCAGCTGCCGATGTCCATCTGCATCAATTCGGAATAGCTGGTCTCCTCCACGATTACCGAGTGGCCCGTGATCCGCTTGAGGTTATGGTCGTGGGTCAGCACCAATTCGCCGGTGGCGCAGCGGTGGATGTCCATTTCAGCACCGGGAATTCCGGCCTCCACACAGGCGGTAAAGGCGGCGCGGGTATTCTCCGGTGCTCGGCTGGAGTAGCCGCGATGTCCAAAAATATAGGGTGCCTCGGCCCCGGGAAAAAGCATTGGTTTCATTAAGTAGTCTCCTCGTTATCCGGCTTGTCTGCTCCGCTCTGAAGCTTCTCCAGATCTCCGCTCCGCTGCTCCCCTTGAAGCTCTCCCTTAAGGGCCGTCAGCTGCTCGTCCACGGCTGTTCGATTCAGCTCGTCCTGCAGGGTATCCGGGGGGCCGGACACCGACTCCAGGGCCGCCAGCAGCTGCTCCGGGTCTATCCGTTTTTTCGGAACCATTGACTCTATCTTGTAACGTGCCTGGGCTTCCCGAAACTCCCCCAGCACTTCCTGCTCTTCGCTCTGCAATTTCCCCAGAGCCTGCTTCGCTTCCCCTGCGCGCTCCTCGGCCTGGGCCGCTAAATCTTCACGGCCCTTCTCCCGGGCCAGCGCTACCCGCTGTTCCCAACGCCGGACCTCTTGCTCCTGCTTTTCCCGCGCAGCCCGAGTCTTCTTCAAGGTACTGATTAGAGAAATCAAATAGTTGCGAGCGGCCCTGTCTACCTCATCCATGTCAAAACTCTATCACGATTGTACATAATCTCCAACTCCCCAATGTAAATTTACAGAGGCGCCAGCTCAGTTTTTTACCTTACCAGTTGTGGGGGCGCCGGTGTCGGCCGGTTCGGGGGGCTGTGCTGCCCCCGGCTTTCCGCTACTGCCTTTCTCCCACAGCCTCCGGGCCGCCCCAGTACTTTTATGCTGCGTGATAGCCGCGAGCGTAGTTGATGCTGGGAAAACTCTATTCTATACTGGGGTGCTGTGAAAGAATTACCCTACGATACACAAAA
>JAWLDZ010000032.1:7123-25192 GCA_041686355.1 Spirochaetaceae bacterium | reverse complement strand
GCTCCGACCTTTGGTATAGAAAACATGCTTGGAACGAACCCGCTGACCATCGGGTTTCCTACTGACGAAGAGTTTCCCTTTGTTCTCGACTGTGCCACTTCGGTTTCACAGCGCGGAAAAATCGAAGCCTATTCACGGCTGGGGAAAGATCTGCCGGAAGGCTGGGTGATTGGTAAGGATGGTAAGACTAAAACCGATTCAGCCCAGGTTTTGAAAGACCTTGTTGCCGGAACTGCTGCACTGGCCCCGCTGGGTGGAATTGGAGAACAGACAGGCGGCTACAAGGGCTACGGCTATGCTACAGTGGTAGAAGTTCTGTCTGCGGCTCTGCAGGATGGAAAGTACCTGAAAGATCTGTTGGGATTCGATGAAGATGGCAACAAGATTCCCTATCCTTTAGGCCACTTTTTTATTGCTATTAATATTGAGTCTTTCCTGGGATCGGATATTTTTAAGCGAATAGCCGGGGATATTCTGCGTAAACTGCGAAACTCCGAAAAGATGCCGGGTGCCGAAAAAATTTATACCGCCGGCGAGAAAGAGCATGAGGCCTGGCTGTACCGCAAGGACAAGGGTGCAAAGGTAGATACAAAACTGCAGCAGCAGATAATCGAAGTACGGGACAGGTTTAATCTTCCCTACAGCTTTGATTTTGAAAAATAGCACACTGTAGGCACTTTTAAAAATCTTCGATTTTTGAAAGTGCCAAGATAAGAAAGAGGAGAATTTTAGATGGACTTAAAAGAAAGAGCACTTAAATACCATTCAGAGGGTCAGCCGGGAAAACTGGCAATAGTAGCAACAAAACCCTGTCAGACCTCTGAAGATCTATCCCTAGCCTATACTCCCGGGGTAGCCAAGCCGGTAATGGAGATAGCCAATAATCCGGAAGACAGTTTTAAATATACTAACCGTGGAAACCTGGTAGCTGTTGTTTCCAACGGCACAGCCATTCTGGGTTTAGGAAATCAGGGAGCTTTGGCCAGTAAACCGGTAATGGAAGGCAAAGGGGTGCTGTTCAAACGCTTTGCCGATGTGGATGTGTTCGATATTGAGTTGGATACCGAAGATCCGGATAAAATAATTGAAACGGTAAAGTTGTTGGAGCCGACTTTTGGTGGAATAAACCTGGAAGATATTAAGGCTCCCGATTGTTTTCGTATTGAGAATGAGCTGAAAAAAATTACCAACATCCCGATTTTTCATGATGATCAGCATGGAACCGCTATTATCAGTGCTGCTGGGCTTTTGAACGCACTGGAAATCAACGGAAAAAAGATTGAAGAGATTAAAGTCGTGTTCAACGGTGCCGGTGCTGCGGGCATCTCCTGTGCGCGCCTGTTTGTCGAACTGGGAGTGAAGAAAGAGAACCTGATAATGTGCGACAGTAAGGGGGTTATCTACAACGGCCGACCCGGTACTCTCAATCCTGAGAAGGAAGAGTTTGCCGCCGATACTGAGCTTCGCTCACTTGAGGATGCTATGAGCGGCAGCGACGTGTTTGTTGGAGTTTCAGTAAAGGATTCGGTGACCCCTGCAATGCTGAAGTCTATGAACAGTGATCCGATTGTGTTTGCCATGGCTAACCCGGATCCGGAAATTACCTATGATTTAGCGGTTGAAACAAGATCCGATGTAATCATGGCCACCGGACGAAGCGATTTTCCCAACCAGATCAACAACGTCCTCGGCTTTCCCTTTATCTTCCGGGGAGCTTTGGATGTTCGTGCAACTAATATCACCGAGGGTATGAAGATTGCCGCCGCCCAGGCTTTAGCTGCGCTGGCAAAAGAACCTGTACCTGATGTGGTAAAAAAGGCCTATAACAATACCGATTTTAAATTTGGCAAAAACTATATTGTTCCAAAACCCTTTGATCCGAGAGTAATTGAATGGGAAGCCGTAGCGGTTGCAAAAAAGGCAGTTGAAGAGGGTGTGGCTCGCGAACCCATTAAAGATTGGGATGCCTATGTGCTGCAGCTGCGCACACGTATAGCGAAGTACTGGGAATAAAAATCAAAATATAGCAGCAAGAGTGCAAGAGTATGAGCGGCCTTCTGGATTATTCCAGGGGTCGCTTTTTTAGGGCTTCTTCGGCTATTACCACTTTGATATTGCGATGTTCAAGTTCTTCCCTGAAGTCGGTTTCGATGTTTTTATCGGTAATAAGCATGCTGATTTTTTCGATCGGGGCGGTTACAAAGTTGGACACTACCCCCATTTTGGTGTGATCGGCCACCACGATTACCGGCCCCTGGGTTCTCTCTATCATCAAGCGGGTCACCTCAGCTTCCTGGTGGATGGGAGTGGTGAGTCCGTAGTTTATACTGAGGCCGTCGATCCCGATAATAGCCTTGCTGCCGCATATATGATCTAACACGTAATGGGCAAAACCGCCGATTAAAGAATTGGACTGCCGCCTGAAAAGGCCGCCGGTTAGAATTAGTTCAACCTCGGGGTCTTTTACTTCAACAACTGCACCGGCATTACTGGTTATGACCCTCAGTTTTTTTCCGGAAAGGTGGCGCAACACCTGGGCTGTTGTAGATCCGGTATTAATCAGCAGGGTATCACCCTCTTCGACATACTGGTTGACCGCCTGCCCGATGAGTTCCTTTGAACCACGGTTGATTTGATCCTTCTCGGTATACAGTGGCTCGATTCGCATTCGGTGGCGCAGAATAGCTCCACCGTGGGTTCGATCGAGTACGCCATGTTTTTCCAGCACATCCAGGTCGCGGCGTATGGTAAGTTCGGTAACTCCGAACATTTTACTCAGTTCAGCTACCTTCACGATGCCCTGTTCTTGTATGAGTTTCTGTATTCTAGACTGTCTATCAGCCGGAATGTATGATTCAGCCATGCATTGCTCCCGTATGTGTTTGATATTTTAAGTTGACTATTTTGCTTTGTCAATCGTTATTTGTATGTTTATGTTCTAAATGTAATTATAACAATGTTCTATTGAGAATTAATAATAACGTTTTCTTGACAGCTGTCCAGAGCAGTTATAAAATGATCCACAAGTTCTTATGCAGAAGCGATTTTTCGTTGTTTCGCTTGCCGCGCCGCGGCATTCGAAGTTAAAAAAAACTAAAAGAAGAGGTGCAGTGATGAAAGAGAAAAAATATATAGGTTCTATTGATCAGGGAACAACCAGTTCGCGGTTCATCCTGTTTGATAAGGGAGGTCAAATAGTTGCTTCACATCAGATAGAGCATAAACAGTTCTTCCCCCGGGCAGGCTGGGTTGAACATGATCCTCTGGAGATTTGGGATCGTACCCAAGAGGTGATTAAGATAACATTGAAAGAGGCCGGTGTGAGCAGCGAAGAAATTGCCTCTGTGGGTATTACAAACCAACGGGAGACGACTCTTGTATGGGATAAGAATACCGGTAAACCCTATTATAACGCGATTGTATGGCAGGATACCCGCACCTCAGAGATCATTGAGGACTTAGCCGAAAACGGAGATAAGGATTGCTTCCGGGAAAAGGTTGGTCTGCCCCTGGCCACTTATTTTGCAGGTCCAAAAATGAAGTGGATCATGGACAATGTGCCGGAGGCAAAAATGGCGGCAGAGAAGGGTGATGCCCTGTTTGGTACAATTGATACCTGGATAGTGTGGTGGCTCACCGGAGGGCCGCAGGGGGGCTCCCATATAACCGATGTAACTAATGCTTCACGGACAATGCTGATGAATATAAATACCCTCGAATGGGATAGAGATATGATGAGGGTGATGGAGGCGAGTCCCTCTATGTTGCCGGAGATTCGCCCTTCCAGCGACCCCTCATTTTTTGGATACACAACAGAAGATGGACCCTTTGGCGCCAAGATACCTGTGGCAGGTATCTTGGGCGATCAACAAGCGGCCCTGTTTGGTCAAATCTGCTATACCCCGGGCGAGGCCAAAAGTACCTATGGAACCGGAGGCTTTTTGCTTTTGAATACTGGAGAGCAGCCGGTTCAGTCAAAGCACGGTTTATTGACTACTGTCGGGTTCAAAATCGGGGACCAGCCCGCCGTCTATGCACTGGAGGGGTCAATTGCAGTGGCCGGCTCGCTGGTACAGTGGGTTCGTGACAACTTGAAGATGATCAGCAAAGCACCAGAGATAAACGATCTGGCCGACCAGGTTGAGGATAACGGCGGTATCTACATTGTTCCGGCCTTCTCCGGATTGTTTGCTCCCCACTGGAACAGCAGTGCCCGCGGTATTATTGCCGGGCTTACGCATTACATCACCAAGGCGCATATAGCCAGGGCTGTTCTGGAGTCCACCGCGTATCAGGTGGTTGAACTGGTCGAGGCGATGGAAAAAGATTCCGGTGTACACCTGAACGACCTGAAGGTTGATGGGGGAATGGTTGCCAGCGAGTTGCTGATGCAGTTTCAGGCGGATACCCTGAATGTAAACGTGATTCGTCCGGAAGTAACCGAAACGACTGCATTAGGTGCGGCCTACGCTGCCGGGCTGGCGGTTGGGTTTTGGAAAGATTTAGATGATTTGAAGAAAAACTGGAAGGTTGGTAAAACCTGGAAGCCCCAAATGACAGCCGTTAAAAGGGATAAATTGATCCATGGGTGGAAAAAAGCTGTTCAGCGGACCATAGACTGGGTTGATTGATATATATCAGAATAGCTGATTTAAAACAATTTGTCTTGACATATTGCATGTGATTGCAGTACAAAAGTAAGTGAAGTCTTTCAAGGAGGATCAATAATGAAGTACCGAATCAAAGTAGACAAGGATAAATGCATCGCCGACGGTGTATGTTATTCTATGGACCCCGATCACTATGAAGAAGACGATGAAGGTAAGGCTGACGTTACCAATGGCTCGATGGACGGAGTAATGTCTGTAGGAGAATTTGATGACGACGCTTATGATGAAGCCAAAGACGCCTGCGACGCATGCCCTGTCGAAGCCATAGAGATCGAAAAACTGTAAGCTGATAGCTCCAGTTTTAGAGGCCGGCCTTCTATCGAGGGCCGGTTTTTTTGTAGTTGCGCCAAAGGTGCTATAGGTAGGGGTGAGATAGGTGGCATTGAATTTTATTGCGGTTTTAGTTGGACTGGCACTTCTGGTGTGGAGCGCAGATCGCTTTATTGAAGGTTCTGCGACAATCGCCCGCTATTTTGGAATGCCGTCTTTGCTGATAGGTATGGTAATTATTGGCTTCGGTACTTCAGCTCCGGAGATGGTGGTATCTGCTCTGGCCGCGTATCAGGGAAACCCCGGTCTGGCCCTTGGAAATGCCTATGGTTCAAATATAAGCAACATTGCGCTCATACTTGGTCTTACGGCGCTCATCAGTCCAATTGCAGTGCATTCACAGGTGCTGCGTAAGGAGTTGCCGATTCTTACTGCGGTAACCGCCGTATCCGCCTGGCAGCTGCAAGATGGAGCAGTTACCCGGATAGAGGCGATTGTTCTGTTGATCTTGTTCGGCGGAGTAATGGCCTGGAACATTTGGCAAGGCATGAGGAAGCAGCCGGATACCCTTGGGAGAGAGATAGAGGAGAGTCTAGAAGCAAAGACCCTGCCTATGTCTAAGGCTGTTTTCAGTTTGCTTGCAGGACTTGTGCTGCTGGTAGTCAGTTCTCGTATTCTGGTCTGGGGGGCGGTGGAAATTGCCCTGGCCTTTGGAGTGAGTGATTTGGTGATCGGCTTGACCATCGTTGCGGTAGGCACATCACTGCCTGAGCTCGCTTCAACCTTGGCTGCCGTTCGTAAGAATGAACATGACATTGCGATTGGGAATGTCCTGGGCTCGAACATGTTCAACACCCTGGCTGTGGTTGGTATCGCCGGTGTCATACAGCCAATAAGCGTAGAGACCAAGGTCTTCACCAGGGACATGCTGGTGATGGCGGTTTTGACTCTTTCTCTATTTGTTGTATGTTACGGCTTTCGCGGTCGTCCCGGTAGGATTAACCGTCTCGAGGGCGGGGTGCTGCTGATTAGCTATATTGCCTACATAACTTATCTCGTGACTAGCACCTTTAGCTAGTAATAAACTCGTCTAAAAGCCTAAGCGCCGCCGATTTAACCTTAACCGATTCAACCGCCGCCGATAGGGAAATAGAGAAACAAATGGTCCTTGTCTTGTAGGGTATACTCAAAGGAGCGTCGAGTTTGGTTCACTATTGGTCGAATGTAGGTTCGGTGCTCCGGTTTTACATCAAGTCGGTCCAGTAACTCGGACACAGTGGAATCCGGTTCTACCTCGACCACGGTATTACTGGGTACCCCGTCTATGCGAAAAAAGCCCATATACTCTATAGTTATCTGCATACCGCTATACTAATTTAATATGAGTATAGCGGTCAAGTAACCTGAAACTTTCCTGCCGGGCCTCTCGGCCGATTCTTTTATTCCGCTCTAAAAGTGGCGAATCACGATTTTTCGGCTGGCCAGAAGCAGTATGCTCGCCGCCGCCACTATGCTGATCAGGTACAGCAAATTAAGTTGCATCACAGCTTCAAGGCCGGCTGTTTCTTCAACCAGACTTACCAGTTTTACTCCAAAGGCCCCCGCACCAAATACCAGGGTAAACTTAAGTCCAAAGCCAATCGAACGCCATTTAGCGGGGGTGAGGTAGGCGACCAGGCTGTTTTCGATAGGCTGCATCCCCAGCAGGAACAGAACAAACAGTGCCGAAGCAGGAATGATAATCCAGCTCTTGAAAAAGAGTATCGCCAGCATAAAGGGTACGGCACACAGAAAGAAGAAGAAATAGGCATGCTTCAGACTGTAACGGTCGGCGGTGCGGCCGCCAATCCACTGACCGATAATTCCGACTACATAGACAAAGGTAGCAACAATATTTGCTGCGAGGGTATTGAAGGCGGTGCTTCCTTCCACCGGAACAAAGTGTTCGGAGACCCATAAACGCACCTGTTCACTAATGTCTCCCAAGCGGTATTCGAGGAAAGTCGGCAGCATAAGGGTAAAGCTGCGGAACAGAAAGCCGCCAAATACCATGGCCACGGCAAAAATGAGAAAAAGCTTGCGGGCGGTCTTTTCGTCCAGCGGTTCAGTCTGCATACGGTCGCTGCCTTTTTCTATCTGGAAGGGGGCGAAGAGGCCGGCGATCCCCAGGAGCATCCCGCCTGCTCCTACTATCATCAGCCCCCCGCGCCAGCCGATCAAAAAGTTGAACATCCCAATTGCAAAGGGGACCATAGCCATTCCAACACTGCCCCAAATTCCATTTATTCCAAGAGCTCTTCCTCGCTCCTTGATTCCCTGGCTTACCAGAGCGGTGCCGGCAGGGTGGTAGGATGAACAACCGACCCCCACCAGGGCAAAACTAACTGTTAACATGGTCAGCGACGGATACACCCCCGCCATAATCAATCCTACTCCTGCAATCATGAGGCCAGCCCCAAGGGCTGGTTTATGACCCCATTTGTCGCTTATCCATCCCCACAGCGAAGCTAACACGCCATAGAGAAAATACATCCAGAAGCTCAGCCCGATTACCTCTGAAACAGGCAGCCCTAGATCCCTGCTCAAGGGCATTACCATTGCAGGAAATGAGAGCATAGCAAAGTGGGTAAAAAAATGGGCGGCCGAAGCGATGGCTAAGATAATCTTTTCATTCCGAGTCATAGATGTGAAGATAGCATAAACTCACTCTATGTGTGTATATCTGAAATTGTATTTTAAAATTGCATATCAACTTGTTATCCAGAATACTATGGGGTAGGAGGCGATATTATGCATATAGGCGCACCAGAGATTATAATTATTTTGGTTCTGTTCTTCCTCTTGTTTGGAGCAAAAAAACTTCCGGATGCCGCCGGCTCTTTAGCAAGGTCGTTAAAAATTTTTAAAAAGGAAATGAATTCAGTTTCAGATGTTTTTCAGGATGAAGCAGCACACAGGCAGGAGAAGAATGACGATACTGAGAGAACATCCGAGACCTAAGGGCAGCAGCCCGGGGAATGATTTTTACAGCAGTGGGGGCACCACCTTTTGGGATCATCTGGAGGTGTTGCGCAAGAAAATTCTTACTGCTCTTGGAATAACTGCACTTGCGGCGTTGGTTTTCTTTATCTTTGGGGACTATTTTGTTCAAGTTTTACTCAAACTACCCCGCGATTTAGGAATAGAGCTTATCTATATTAAGCCTCAAGAGAAATTTGTCACCTATCTTCGACTTGCTGTGTATCTTTCAACCATAATCGGAGTACCGGTACTGGTTATTGAAACTTTCAGTTTTGTAGTTCCTGCGCTGACCGCTGCTGAAAAGAGGATCATGCTGCCGACGGCTGGGATAGTGGTTCTGCTGTATCTGCTTGGACTGCTGTGGTCCTACTTCTTTCTTTTTCCCTATGTACTCGGCTTTTTTGTAGGGTTTGGAACGCCGGATGTGCGTGCTGCCTGGAGTATCGGTGCTTATATTCAGCTGTTTGGATCAGTTACCGTGGTCTGTGCCCTCTTGTTTCTATTTCCGGTAGTTCTGGTAGGAGGAGTAAAGGCCGGGTTTTATAATATACAGCAGCTGGCCCGGGGGAGAAAACATGTGCTGTTGGGACTTTTTATAGTAGCGGCACTGTTTACCCCGCCGGATCCGGTGACCCAGGTAGCAGTAGCTTCAATTTTATACTGTTTATACGAGCTAAGCCTGCTGTTCATTCGAATTTCAGAGCAAGGAAATCTTAAGTCTAAAAAAAGGGGGAAAGATGGATAGGCGCGAGTTTCTGCAAACCTTAAGCCGCTACAGCCTGGCTGCCGGGGCAGGAGTGCTGCTTGGTAAGCCCTTATCATTGTATGGGCAGCAGACATCCGGACCGTACGATATGACGGCGGTGATGGGCGGTGAGCCCGCAGGCATGTTTGATACGGGAATTACCGCCCTGGGCGGCCTTGGTCGTTTTGTAAAGAAGGGACAAGTGGTATTGATAAAACCCAACGCCTCCTGGAATGTAGAGCCCGAGCGCGGTGCAACCACCACCCCTGCCCTTGTGAGTAGAATAGTCCAGCGCTGCGTCGAGGCGGGTGCAGCGAAGGTGTATGTGGTAGATCATACAATAGACAATTGGAAGTTGGCCTACAGTACTACACAAATAGAGAAAGCCGCTAAGGAGGGGGGAGGGCAGATGCTGCCGGGTTCTTCCAAGGGCTATTTTCAGGAAGCAGCGGTTCCCGGGGCTAAAAACCTGAAAAGTGTAATGGTGCACGAGATGGTTCTGGAGGCGGATGTAGTGATCAATGTGCCCATATTGAAACACCATGGCAGCACTACTATTACCTGTGCATTAAAAAACCTTATGGGGCTGGTGTGGGATCGCTGGTACTACCATTCCAACGATTTGCACCGCTGCATTGCCGAGTTTGCACTTCTACGGGTACCAAGCCTGAACGTGGTTGATGCTTACACGGTAATGACGAGCGGCGGGCCGCGGGGGAGTTCTCATCGATCTTCCCTATCGGTAAAAAAGATGCAGATCATCAGTCCGGATATTGTAGCAGTAGATGCTGCGGCTGCAGCTACCTGGGGAACCGATGCTTCGAGCGTGAGGTATATCAATATCGCTGACGAGCTGGGAATTGGAACTAAGAACTTAGACAATCTGAGGATAAAACGGATTCGCGTATGAGTAAGCAAGGCTACAAGGCTGTAAAGCTGCTGCGTATCGCTGTGGCAGGTGCGATACTTTTGTTGTTTTATATTTCAATTAGCATATCCCAACCCCTGTATAATTCAATTCTGAAAAATTTGACCAGGCTGCAGTTTTTCCCGTCACTTATAAATGTGGTCTTTTCGGGGGGCAGCTGGCTGGCTGCAGGGTTTCTACCGGTGACCTTTTTTACATTGCTGGTGGGGCGTCTTTACTGCTCGGTTCTGTGTCCTCTGGGGATTGTACAGGATATACTAATTTTTAGCTCTGGAAAAAAACGGCACAGAAAATACCGGACCAGCCCTTCTGCGGCCCGTCTGCACGCTGCAATTGCGAGTATTTCCTTAGTTGGACTGCTGATCGGGCTGCCTCTGTTGTTCGGACTGCTCGAGCCTTATGCTTTTTGGGGACGCATATATCGGGACTTGGTGCTGCCCTTGGCGGCAGGTGTGAGTATCGGAGTAGTTGAGGTCTTAAGGACGGTAAATATATTCTGGGCTCCTGTCCAGTTTCGAGGTGAAATAGCTGCAGTAATGATGACCCTTATTGCTGCGGTGCTTTTTGTGTGGCTTACCTGCAGGTATGGCCGCTGGTACTGTAACCGTCTCTGCCCTACAGGGGCGGTCTTGCGACTACTGTCACTGCGACCTATAGTGAGGATGGAGTTTGATAAAGAGCTCTGCACAAAGTGCGGGGTATGTGCCCATGTATGTCCTGCCGGCTGTATAGATGTGTCTGCGCAGCGGGTAGAATATAATCGATGTATTGTCTGTTTTGAATGCACGGTTCATTGTCCCTTTGATGCCCTGTCTTTTACCGCTTTTTCCCACCGAAAACAGCGGCAACCAGCACCTTTCGCCGGAGACCCCGATCTGGGAAGGAGAAAAGCGCTCATGCTAGCTGTCGGTTCTCTGGGTGCTGCCGCTGTCGGCGGGTTTGGTTTTTCCCTTCGCCCGCTATCTGCTGCCTCTCCTGACTCTTCAGTTCAGGATACTCCCGGACTTGCCGTGCTGCCGCCGGGGTCGCAAAGTAAGCGGAGGTACACCCGTCGTTGTGTATCCTGTCATACCTGTGTTTCGGTTTGTCCAACCCATGTCCTGCAGCCGTCCTTTTTTGCTTTAGGCGTCTCCGGCTTTTTACAACCGATTATGGATTATAAAACGGCTTATTGCGAATGGGAGTGTAGCCGATGTACTCAAATATGCCCTACCGGTGCGCTCAAGCCGCTCAGTATACCCCAAAAAAAACTAGTGCAGATGGGAACAGTTGAGTTTGACCAGGACCGCTGTGTAGTATTTACCGATGGAACCGATTGCGGGGCATGCGCGGAGGTCTGCCCTACCCAGGCGGTGCGGATGGTTCCGTATAAAAATGGTCTTACCCAGCCTCACACAGAAACCGATATTTGCTCCGGCTGCGGCAGCTGTGAATATGCCTGTCCGGTAGACCTGCCGAAGGCAATTTTTGTGGTTGCCCACAGCCGGCATCAGACCCGGGATGAACGGGTGCCGCAGCAGACAAGTCCTACGGAGGATGTGCCGGAAGAGTTTCCCTTCTAGTTCTGCAAAGGACAATCCGAAAAAGGTGCGATTGAAGCAGATACTCAATTAATCAAAAGCGGGGTAGAGTCCATAATCGGGCACATGACAAGTTCGCAAACCCTGGGTGTTGAGAGTTTCGTCCTGGACCATCAAATACCTTTTATTAGTCCCACCGCCTCTTCTCCTCTGCTCAGCGGACAACAGGACTGTATCTTTAGGTTGAATCCCTCCTCAGACAAGTCGGCTGCAGTTATGGCTAAGTATGCATATACCCACCTCGAGAAAAAACGGGTGGCCGTATTGTATGACATAAAAAAACAAGCCTACTCGCTGCCCTATGCTCTTTCATTCATTAACTCCTTTAAAGAACTGGGGAGCACAATTCCTTTGCAAAATCTAAGCGAGCGCATGGAAAGGCTTGGAGGCTGTATGCCTCCGGCTGGGCTCATACGCAGCGACTTTTGGAACATGGAGGGGCTCATGGGTACTCTGCGCTTTGATGAAAATGGTGATGTAAAGCGTCCTTATTTCGTGAGCAAAATAATTGACGGGGATTTTGAAGTAATCGGAGCAATATCCGACTAAGTAAACTCATTCCTCTGCATGGAGGTCAGGCGAAAATGGGATGCTGCGGTTCCTGCCGCTGTTTTTTCCTTCATAGAGGGCAATATCCGCTTCTTTGATAACCATTTTATCAGTCTTATTCTCAGCAAAGCTTGAAACCCCGAAGGTCATGGTTATCTGTAGCTGGTGTTCTTCGCAGGAATAGGAGCCATCGGCTATGTTCTTGCGAATCTTCTCCGCCAAGAATAAAGCCCCTTCAATATCGGTATCCGGCAGTAACAGAAGAAACTCTTCACCTCCCCATCTGGCAACCCGGTCCTGGTTTCGAACCAAGGAATTAAGTATGCTCGCGATCTCTTTAAGCACATTATCACCACAATCGTGTCCAAAGTTGTCGTTTACCCTTTTAAAGTGATCGATGTCGGTAATGACGATAGAAAAAAACTGTTGAGTTCGCAGGGATCGGTCGTATTCATATTCAATAAGATCGGACATCTTGCGACGGTTAAACAGGCCGGTTAATGCATCCTTGCTGGCTTTTTCATACAGCAGTCGGTTCATCTTCTCCAGTTGGTCTTGGCTAGTCTGAAGCTCATCCTGCATCTGCATACCCTTCAAGACCTCTTTGTTAAGCTCGATGTTGATTTTTTCCAGCTTTTCTCTATACGCCTTAAGCTCTAGGTGAGTACCGATGCGCGCCAGGAGCTCGGTTCCATCAAAGGGTTTTCGTATGTAATCGACCGCCCCAACCTCAAAGCCCTTTGCAATACTCTCTGTATCAACTTTGGCGGTAAGAAAAATTATCGGTACTTCCTTGTACTCCGGCAACTCAAGAATTCTCTTGCATGTTTCAAACCCGTCCATCTCCGGCATCATCACATCCAGAAGAACCAGGTCGAAGATGGTATCCCTTACTTTCTCCAGCGCATCTTTCCCGGAGTACGAAAACGTACTGTGATAACCCTCTCGCTTTAAATGGGAATTTACAAGTTGCATGTTCAGGGAATTATCATCTACTATTAGTATAGAACGGTTGTGGGGGTTCACATGTTGGTTTTTCATAACCGCCTCCTAGGTGAAACATAATGAAAGATCAGCGATAATGTAAGCTTTTTTAATCAAAAACTATGGGATAAGGTATAAGAATGAAGCAATATGAGTTTTCTCAAGTCACAACCCGTGGAGGCGACGGAGGTGAAACCAGCCTGGCCAATGGAGAGCGACGGAGGAAGGATGATCTGCTTTTCCATACCCTCGGCAGTATTGATGAACTAAGCTCTCAGCTAGGGGTGGTTCGAGCGTCTTTGGAAAAAAAACCGGCTCAAGATGTCCTAACTGTTCAGGAGCGGCTGCAGGTTATTGGCGGAATGCTGGCGGTACCGAAACGCTCTGAGCAGTATGAAAAGATACGTAAGATAGACGGGAAGGACATAGAAGAGCTTGAGAAGCGTGAACACCGGCTTATGGAGTACTGCAAGGTTCCAGATAAGTTTGTGCTGCCCGGCGACTCGCTTAAGGCAGCTCATACCCATGTGGCCAGAGCCGTGTGCAGGCGGGGTGAACGCTGGATGGTAAGCTGTATACGTGAGCGTGGACTAAACCAATTGATACCAGCTCAGCAGTACTTGAATCGACTTGCTGACTATCTGTTTATTCTGGGACTGTGGCTTGAGCAGAATGAAAAAAACGGTCGGTAATTGTCGACCGATAAGAGTAAAAAAGGAGGATTCATGAACTATTATAAATTGAGTGAATTACCGGCCCGGGATAAGGGGAAGGGGATTCGGCTGCGCACTGTGCATGGTGAGAATATGACTATTTCCTATTGGGAGTTCGATCCGCAGACCGATTTACCCGAACACTCTCATCCCCATGAACAGATTGCAATGCTGCAGGAAGGACGTTTTGTGCTTACCGTAGAGGGAGAGCCGCGGGAGCTTCAGTTGGGCGAAGCAGTAGTCATTCCCCCGAATGTGCCCCATTATGGGCACGCGATTACCGCCAGTAAAGTGATGGACATCTTTTCTCCGGTTCGCGAGGATCTGCGGGAGTAGTTGTAATCGGCGGCACTTGGATTTATTGAAAATCCCGGTGCCCCACCTATTTTCTATGTATTTATTACAATTATGTAGGTGAGATTTGCATTAACTACAACTATGTATCTCAATTTGTTGTTAACTACGTAAATGTAGGTATTCATATAGGTATTTAACTTGTTTTTGATGAAAAAATTTGACGTCCCTTCTTTATGGCCCAAGTTGCCTCCAGTTAAGTAAAAAGTATAAATTGAGCAATTCTTTGTAAAATAAGTAATTAAAACCACATTTCAAACTCTTCTCCCGCTTTTCCGCTGCTTTGGCATAGCTCTTGCTTAAGTAGGGTAACACGCTTAAGGAGGAACTAGAATGAAGCGATGGATAATGTATCTGACTGCAACACTACTGTTTGGATTATGTGCAGTCTCACAGGCAGCGGCAGAGGAGGCGACACTTGCTGAAGTAGTGAGCCGCTTTGAATTGGCCTTCGACATGTTGTGGTTGGTTTTAGCGGCGGTTCTGGTGTTTTTTATGCAGGCAGGGTTTGCAATGGTGGAGTCCGGCCTAAGCCGTGCCAAGAACGCTGGAAACATTATGATGAAAAACCTAATGGATTTTTCCGTCGGGGCGGTAGCCTTTTGGGTAATCGGTTGGGGCTTAATGTATGGGACTTCTGTAGCCGGGTTTATTGGCAGCGACCAGTTCTTTATTGGTGGAGCCGATAGTACCCTGTATCGCGATTGGATGTTTCAGGTGGTATTTGCCGCGACTGCCGCCACTATAGTGTCCGGAGCAATGGCGGAGAGGACCAAGTTCGGGGGGTATCTGATATACAGTGTCTGTATTACCGCTTTTATCTACCCCATATCGGGGCACTGGATTTGGAACGGCGGCTGGCTGGCGGAGCTTGGTTTTCACGATTTTGCAGGGAGTACGGTAGTTCATTCGGTTGGTGCCTGGGCAGCCTTGGTGGGGGCCTATTTATTAGGGGCTCGAAAGGGAAAATACGTGCAAATTGGTAAAAAAACCGTGGTAAGAGCTATTCCCGGTCATAATATGCCCTTGGCTGCGCTGGGTGTGTTTATTCTTTGGTTTGGCTGGTACGGCTTTAACGCTGGAAGCACCCTCTCCGGTACCGATCCGGATATCGCCCATGTGGCGGTAACCACTACCCTGGCTGCCGCCACCGGCGCAATCGGGGCAATGCTCTGCTCTTGGAAGTGGTTCGGTAAGCCCGATCCAAGTATGTCGCTAAATGGCGCCCTAGCCGGCTTGGTAGGTATTACCGCCGGCACCTGGGTGGTATCCCCTGTGGGAGCGTTGACTATCGGCCTAATATCCGGGGTTTTGGTGGTAGCATCGGTGGAGTTCATAGATAAGGTGCTGCATATTGACGATCCGGTGGGTGCTGTATCGGTGCATGGTGTATGCGGGGCTTGGGGTACTTTGTCCGTGGGCTTGTTTGCCGATGGGGTGAACGATACCTCGATCGTCGGCCTTTTTTACGGGGGAGGTGCCGTGCAACTGGGTATTCAGCTGCTGGGAGTGGCAGCGGTATTTGCATGGGTCCTTCTATTATCCGGCCTGCTCTTCGGCAGTTTAAAAGCAATTGGAATGCTGCGGGTTGATGAAAAAGAAGAGCTTATGGGATTGGATATCGGAGAGCACGGGATGGAATCCTACAGTGGTTTTCAGATTTTTAGCAACATGTAAGGGAGGATGAGAGTATGCGATTAATAATTGCCTATATTCAGCCGCATGTGCTGAATAGCGTAAAAGAGGAGCTGTATAAAGCGGAGGTGTACAAAATATCGGTAACCAATTCTCTTGGCTGCGGGCAGCAGAAGGGGTACACTGAATCATACCGCGGGGTGGATATCGAAGTGAATCTGCTAAAGAAGACCCGAATTGAGATAGCGGTGAACGAGGAGTTTGTGCAGCCGACAATTGATGCGATCATCACCGGAGCTCGAACAGGAGAAATCGGTGACGGAAAAATATTGGTTTTACCGCTGGAGAATGTAGTCAGAATTCGCAGTGGAGAAACCGGGCAGCAGGCAATCGGGTAAAAGAAAGGGCCTTCGGGACACCTGCAGGGCAGGATCCCGGGGGCCTTTTTTCTGGTGCCCTGCAAGTGGTGAGCATAGCATTGGTATAGTGTTTGCAAAGTGTGAATTGAGAGAATATGCTGTAATCAAGGGGTATTGGTATGGGCGAACCTGAAACTCAGTATAAAACACGAATGGAGATCAACGGAAACAGCTTCACTCTAGTGGATTTTCATGCTGCTCACACACAAGTGGCTGCTCGCGCGCAGGGAGAGCAAGGTATAGAGGGTGAAAAAGGGTTGAGGGTTGAGCAGATGCCCTTTTCCATCCGCATTTTGCTGGAAAATGTACTGCGCAACTACGACGGGCAGTTTTTTGAGGACAAGCATATCGAAGCCCTATTCGCCTGGGACCGCAGGCAAGGGCAGGTCGAAATTCCCTTTTTGCCCGGCCGTATCTTGATGCAGGACTTCACGGGGGTTCCGGCAGTAGTGGATATTGCCTCGCTGCGTTCAGAGATGGAGCGGAGCGGAACGCCCGCCGATGCACTTCAGCCGTTGATTCCGGTGGATGTGGTCATCGACCATTCGGTTCAAGTTGATCATTACGGTACCCGGCGTGCCCTCAAGGCAAATGTCGGCAGAGAGTATGCGCGCAACTCAGAGCGCTACCGTCTGCTCAAGTGGGCGCAATCTGCCTTTAATAATTTTTCAGTCCTGCCCCCGGGAATGGGAATCTGTCATCAGGTGAATCTCGAGTACCTCTCGAGGGTAGTTACCGCCCGCGAGGGGTGCCTATTTCCGGATACCCTGGTAGGTACTGATTCCCATACTCCGATGGTGAATGGCTTGGGAGTACTCGGGTGGGGAGTTGGAGGGATAGAAGCTGAGGCCGCCATGCTGGGTCAGCCTCTGTACTTCACCCTTCCGGAGGTAATCGGAGTGCAGCTTGTCGGAGAGCTTCCCGTGGGAACCACTACTACCGATTTGGTACTGTATATCACCGAAATGCTGCGGGCTGAGGGGGTAGTGGGAAAGTTTGTCGAATTTTTCGGCGAGGCTGTCTCGGAGCTTGGGGTGCCCGATCGGGCGACGATTTCAAATATGTCACCGGAGTTCGGCTGTACGGTTACCTACTTTCCGATTGATCAGCGGACTCTTGAGTATCTGCAGCTTAGCGGACGGTCTGCGGAGCAGGTACGGATTGTCGAGGAGTATGCAAAGAAAAATCTTCTTTGGCGAGGGGGAACAGAGGACATCAGTTATACCAAGGTCATCCAAATTGACCTGGGAGATGTTCAGCCTGCGGTGGCCGGCCCTGCCCGCCCTCAGGATAGAATTACTCTTCCCGACTTAAAGCAGAAAGTGTCGGACCTGCTCAAAGCCACATCTGCCGCATCCGCTGATATTAATAGGCCGCCTACCAGCCGACGGCCCGAGGATGAGGGGCAGCAGCTGCCCGGGCTTGCCGACCGGGTGAATATTCACACCGCCGAGGATGGGCTTGACAAGGTACGTGACGGCGCTGTGGTTATTGCAGCCATCAGCAGCTGTACCAACACCTCAAACCCCGAGGTCATGCTGGCGGCCGGTTTATTGGCGAAGCGGGCGGTAGAATTGGGGCTTAGGGTACCGGGATGGGTAAAAACCAGTCTGGCTCCCGGCTCGCGGGTGGTTACCGATTACCTGCGTCTGACAGCACTGCTTCCGTACCTGGAAGCCCTCGGTTTTCATGTGGTGGGTTACGGCTGTACCACCTGCATCGGCAACAGTGGAGACCTGCCGCCGAGAATCGATGCAGAGGTAAATCGACGGGGTTTACAGGTTGCTTCGGTGCTTTCTGGGAACCGTAATTTTGAGGCCCGCATTCATCCGGATGTGTCGATGAACTTTTTGGCTTCACCTCCATTGGTAGTTGCCTATGCGCTCGCCGGGAGGGCGGATATAGATATCACTAAAGAACCGGTGGGCTTTGATCCCAACGGCGAACCGGTGTACCTGTCGGAACTGTGGCCGTCTCCGGGGGAGGTGCAGGCGCTCCGGCAGGCGGTACTCTCTCCAGAGCTGTTTCGGCAGAGTTATGCCGGCATCTACTCCGGGGATGAGCTGTGGCAGCAGCTCGTCGCCCCCAAGGGTACCGCCTATGTCTGGGATGAGAGTTCAACCTACATCCGGGAGGCCCCTTTTTTTAAAAACCTCTCCCGGGAACCCTCTGTACCACAATCGATTGAGGGGGCCAGGGCC
>JAWLDZ010000032.1:0-7023 GCA_041686355.1 Spirochaetaceae bacterium | reverse complement strand
GCCGAAAGCTTTGAGCGGATACATCGCTCCAACTTAATAGGTATGGGGGTGCTTCCCCTGCAGTTTAAGACCGGCGAGTCCTGGCACAGCCTGGGCTTGTCCGGCCTTGAGGCGTTTACAATTGAAGGGATAGATGCAGACCTGCAGCCCGGTACAAACCTCAAGGTAACAGCCCGGTATCTTCCCGGCTCGGGGCAAGCCGATGCAAAGCGTGGTGGTTTGATTGAGTTTGAGGTGCTTTGCCGACTCGATTCCAAGGTAGAAGCCGAGTATTGGCGCCACGGCGGGGTGCTGAACTATGTTCTGCGGCGTTACAACAGTTTTTAAAAGCTAATAATGTGATACCCGTCTTTTATATATCGTTCCATACTGGGGTGTCCGGACATATCGTCGCAGAGGGGCAGCCCGTTCTTTTGGGCCAGCTCCAAAGTTCCCATCTGCTTGGAACAGGCACGGCAGACGCAGTCAAGCAGCCCCTTTTCGATGCATTGCTGGTAGAGCTTTCTGAAGGGGGCCTCCTCCTTCTCAAAATCTGCAATCAGTTTAGTTGCACTGCCTTCGAGCACAAGCTTCACTTCATATCCCTTGCTGTTCAGGTCCAGCGCATTCAGCAGGACATGGACAAAACACATCATTTCTCCGTTAAACGCAAATAGGCAATACTTCTTATCCATAAATTCTCCTTTTTCACACAAGCTCGATTTTAAGTCGCTTATTTATTTTCCCCTTGCTTTTGTGACCGACTATCTTGAAGGTCCCGATCTCTTTGGTGTTCGCTACATGGGTTCCCCCGTCGGCTTGCAGGTCCAGTCCCTCGATTTCCACAATCCGAATTTCCTGCAATGTATCCGGCAGGAGATTGATTTTGGTGCGAATGAGGTCGGGAATCTGTTCAGCTTCGGCTCTGGGAAGGATACGCGCCTGTATGTTGCGGCCGTTCTGTATTTCCACATTCACTTTCCCCTCGATCTCATGCACCAGGTCGGCGGAAAAGTTTTCAAATTCGAAGTCCATCCGCCCCTTGAGGGGATCCATGTTGCCGCCGGTGACCTGGGCACCGTAATCACGCCACACAACGCCGCATAGCACATGCATCGCCGAGTGGGTCCGCATCAGCTGGTAGCGTCGTTCCCAGTCAATTTCCCCGTGTACTTCACTGCCGACCTCAGGCAGCTGCCCTTCGATATGATGCAGAATATGTTCCGCCCTGCGTGAAGCAGAAAGCACCGGCACCGAACTGCCGGCATAGCTAAGCCGGCCGGTATCACAGGGCTGGCCGCCGCCTCCCGGGAAGAAGGTGGTTCGATCCAGGGCTACGGTTCCTGCTTCTTGGTCGATATCAGTAACTACTGCGCTAAACTCTTTTAGGTATGAATCGGTATGGTATAACATTTCGGTCATGGGAACTCCTTTGCTTTAAGTATAAGCTCAGTATGATGGAAACCGCAACCTGACAAGGGTATCAAAATAGAATGGGTATAATTGGTATTGACAAGTAAACTCCAATATGTAATAGTTCTACATGGAAGGCCATTCTACTTTTAATCTCAATCTAATTCACACAGCATTGCATAGTTACTATGTGCTGCACACGCGGCTGCGGGAGAGCTCCGGCGCCCCTGCTGCTGAAAAAGGCCTGTGGGAGGCGAAAGCCGCCGCTACAGGCTTAAGAAGGAGAGCCCCGAACCGGGGCGGGCACACTGCCTGCTTTGGTTCGGGGCTTTTTTATTTTAGACGGCCTTATTCGAACCTTATTTGGATGTCTGTACGGGGCACCTCACACAAGTAGCTCAAAGAAAACTTGGAGGAGCATAGGTGAATCAAGCAATTCCAACAGCGCCAGTAACCCGGCTGTACGTGGAAAAACTTCCCGGCCTCGACGGCGAAGCCCACGTTCTACAGCAGACCCTCCGTTATCAGTTGGGCATTAGGAGCCTGAAAAGAGTCCGTATTTTCCAGTGCTACGACTTTTATCACCCCGGCGCCGACGGCTTCGCCAAAATCCGCGACCAGGTTTTCTCCGACCCCGCTGCCGAACGGGTCTTTACCTCTGCCGAGTTTAGCGCCAGCGAACTCCCCGCCGCCGATGTCCGCCTCAACGTCGAGTACCTGCCCGGCCAATACGATGCCCGGGCGGAAGCCGCCTCGCAGGCTGTCAGTCTCGTCCTCGACCGGCCCTACGCCCCGGTGAAAACCACCAGGGTATATCTTTTTTACGGGATTGGGCGAACAAGCCGAAGCCTGGAGGCTATCCGAACTTATCTGGTCAACCCGGTAGAGTCGAGATTAGCCGGCGATGCTCTTCCGGAGGTGCTGGAGTTCCCCCTTTCAGAACCGGCGCCGGTGCAGCAGCTGGTCGGATTTAGACAGCTCTCCCGCCCGGAACTTGAACATCTGCAGCATAGACTGGGGCTGGCCATGCTGCTGCCCGATCTGGAGCTGATGCAGCGCTACTTCCGCCGGGAGGAGCAGCGCGACCCGAGCATGGCCGAGCTGCGGGTCTTGGACACCTACTGGTCCGACCACTGCCGCCATACCACCTTTACCACCAGCATCGATTCAGTTGAAATCGATGCCGCTCCGCAGCAGCCCCACCTGGTTGAAAGCTACCGGCTGTTTCGGCGGTCCCACGGCTTCGGGGCGTGCAGCCTGATGGATCTGGCCTTGGCCGGGATGCGGGAGCTGCGCCGGGAGGGGAGGCTGGAAGACCTCGATGTGTCGGAAGAGGTAAACGCCGCCGGCCTGCATATCCGGGTCGATACGCCCGCAGGAGATGCCGACTGGCTGCTGATGTTCAAGAACGAGACTCATAACCATCCCACCGAAATCGAGCCCTTCGGCGGAGCGGCTACCTGCCTGGGAGGGGCCATCCGCGACCCCCTCTCGGGGCGGGCTTACGTGTACCAGGCGATGCGCCTGACCGGCAGCGGCGACCCGCGCCGGCCCCTTTCCGAAACCCGGCGGGGCAAACTGCCCCAGCGTGTTATCACCAGCGAGGCGGCCCGGGGCTACAGCTCCTACGGCAACCAGGTGGGCCTTGCCACCGGCTATGTGCGTGAGTGCTATCATCCCGGCTTCGAGGCCAAGCGGATGGAAGTGGGGGCGGTAATCGGAGCCGTGCCCCTGGCCCAGGTCCGGCGGGAGCGGCCGCAAGCCGGGGACATCGTGCTGCTGGTCGGGGGAGCCACCGGCCGCGACGGAATCGGCGGGGCCACCGGCTCGTCCAAGGGGCACAACAGCGAGTCGGTGCGGGAGGCCGCCGCGGAGGTGCAGAAGGGGAACCCCCCGGAGGAGCGGGCCCTGCAGCGCTACTTCCGACGGCCGGAGGTGGCCGCCTGCATTAAACGGAGCAACGACTTCGGGGCCGGCGGAATAGCGGTGGCCGTGGGCGAGCTGGCCGAGGGGCTGGACATCGATCTGGACAGGGTGCCGAAAAAATACGCCGGCCTGGACGGTATCGAGTTGGCCATCTCCGAGTCCCAGGAGCGGATGGCGATTGTGGTCGACCCGGCCGACCGGGAGCGGCTGATCGAGGCGGCTGACCGGGAGAACCTCACCGCGACGGAGATTGCCGTGGTGCGCAGCCATGGTCGGCTGCGGATGTTCTGGCGGGGAGAGGCTATTCTAGACCTCAGTCGCGAGTTTCTGGACAGCAGCGGCGCGGCGCGGCATGGGGAAGTGCGAATTTCGGCTCCCCCGGTCTCGCCGCCCTCTGCAGCGACCGCCGCCGGGCACCCCTCCGGCACCCGGGGCTGGATAGAGATCTTCCGCGATCTCAACTGCGCCGGCCAGCAGGGGCTGGCGGAGCAGTTCGACTCGACCATCGGAGCCCGGAGCGTGCTGCTGCCCTTCGGCGGCGCCCGCGGCCTGAGCCCCGCCGAAGCGATGGTTGCCAAACTGCCCGTACCCGGCGGGGCAAGCTCGACGGTCAGCTTTATGGCGGCCGGCTACAACCCCGATACCGCCGTCTACAGCCCCTACCTGGGGGGCATCAATGCGGTGGTGGAAGCGGTCTGCCGGATAATCGCCGCCGGCGCCGACCCGGGGCGGGTACGCCTGTCGCTGCAGGAGTATTTTGAGCGCCTGGGACAGGACCCGTACACATGGGGCAAGCCCTTTGCCGCCTTGCTGGGGGCCTACCGGGCGCAGATCGAGCTGGGTACCCCGGCTATCGGCGGGAAGGACAGCATGTCCGGCAGTTTTGAAGAGCTCAGTGTTCCCCCCACTCTGGCCGCCTTTGCCGTGGCTGCCGGAGAGCTGGGAAATGTGATATCCCCCGAGTTCAAGGCCCCCGGTCGCGAGCTGATGCTGCTGCAGGTTGATATGGACGGGCGGCCGGGGGCCGAGCAGATTGTCGCGCTGCCGGCGCTGCGCCGCGGCCTGGAGTATCTGCACCGCCTGATTCGCGAGGGGGCTGTAGCCGCCTGCCGCAGTATCCGCCAGGGCGGGGTGGCGGCGGCGGTCAGCGAGATGGCGTTCGGCAATTTTATCGGTGCCCGCTTCGAGGGCGAGTTGTCCCGGGAGGCTCGTTACGGCTCTTTTGTACTGGAAATCAAGTCCTCACGCCCCCTCCCGCCGGTGCCGGAGGGGGTGCAGCTGCAGCGTCTCGGCCGGACGACCTCCGAGCCCCTGCTGGACGGCTACCACTTAGATGAATTGCTGCGGGCCTGGCAGGAACCCCTGGCCGAAGTGTTTCCCCTGCAGGCTGAGCCGGCGGAGGGGCCGACTTGTACGAAGCGTGGTGGCCTCCACGCTTCGAAGGAGCGCCGCCGCCCCCGACCCCAACCCCGGTCCGGCACCCGGCTCAGGGCGGGGGGACGGATAGGGGTGCCCCGGGTGCTGCTGCCGGTGTTTCCGGGGACCAACTGCGAGGACGAGTCGGCGGCCCGGTTTCAGTCCGCCGGGGCGCAGACGGAGCTGCTCCTGTTTCGGAACAAGGAGCTGGCCCAGGTGGAGGAGTCTATCGAGCAGCTGGCTCGGCAGATTCGGCAGGCCCAGATTCTGATGCTCCCCGGGGGCTTCAGCGCCGGCGATGAGCCGGCCGGGGCGGGGAAGTACATTGCGGCGGTCCTGCGCAGCCCCGCGGTAATGGAGGCGGTGGCGGATCTGCTGGAGCGGCGGGACGGTCTGGTTTTGGGTATTTGCAACGGCTTCCAGGCGCTGCTGCGCACGGGGCTGCTGCCCTACGGGGAGTACCGCAGCCCCTCGCCGCAGATGCCTACGCTGGCGCCGAACTCAGTGGGCCGCCATGTATCCCGTCAGGTGAAAACGGTGACGGTTTCCCGGGGCTCACCCTGGCTAAAGGCCCTCTCGCTGGGGGATGTCCATACCCTGCCGGTTAGCCATGGGGAGGGACGCTACTTTTCCCCAAAAAAAGAAATTGAAAAATTGATAAACCGGGGGCAGGTGGCCTTTCAATACTGTGATGCGAAGGGTACGCCGACCCTGGAGTTTCCGGACAACCCCAACGGCTCGGCGGCGGCGATTGAGGGAATCTGCAGTCCCGACGGAAGGGTGCTGGGTAAAATGGGCCATTCCGAGCGAATCGGCGAGGGAGTGGCGATCAATGTTCCCGGGCGGAAGGACCAGGGGCTCTTCCGGGCCGGGGTAGAGTACTTTTTATGAGAGGTGAAGAATGCATGTGACGATTGTGTTGGGAAGTTCCTCGGATGCCCAAGTGATGAAGGGGGCCGCCGAGGCACTGGATGCCTGCGGGGTGGAGTGGGAGGCGCGGATTTTGTCGGCCCACCGGATGCCCGAGGAGCTGAAGGCCTATGTCGAGGGGCAGGTACAGCGCGGTACCGGGCTGTTTATCGCCGGGGCGGGGCTGGCGGCGCATCTGCCGGGGGTGATTGCCTCGCACACGGTGAAGCCGGTGATTGGCGTGCCGATCAGGGCCGCCTTTGACGGCCTGGATGCCCTGTTGTCGATAGTGCAGATGCCGAAGGGAGTGCCCGTGGCCACGGTCGGGGTGAACAACAGCTTCAACGCCGGGCTGCTGGCGGTGCAGATGCTGGCGGCCGGGCAGTCGGACCGGCCGCCCCAAGCCGACCGGGAGGATACTGGAGAATTAGAAGAAAAGTTGCAGCGGCTGCGGCGGGAACGGGCGGCGGCACTATTGGGGGAACCACAAAACCGGGAGGTATTTGAATGAACCAGGAAGAAATGAACCAGCAAGAGAAGTTAGGAGAGATGTTATACGAGGGAAAGGCTAAACAGCTATTTGCCGTTGAGGACGACCAGCGGGTGCTGATGCATTACAAAGACGATGCCACGGCCTTTAACGGCGAAAAGAAGGGGAGTATCAGCGGTAAGGGGGAGATGAACAACGCTATTTCGTCGATGATCTTTCAGCTGCTCGAGCGGAAGGGGGTGAAAACCCATTTTATCGAGAAAACCGGTCCCCGGGACCAGCTCTGCCGGAAAACCAGGATCATCCCCCTGGAAGTGATTATCCGCAATGTAACCGCCGGCAGCATGGCCAAGCGCTTCGGGGTTGCCGAGGGTACCGAACTGAGCGAGCCGGTCTACGAGCTTACCTATAAAAACGACGACCTGGGCGACCCGCCCATGAACGACTACCATGCGGTAGCCCTGGGTCTGGCGACATGGGAGGACCTGGAGGTGATATACAGGTACGCCAAACAGATCAACGGGCTGCTGACCCCCTTTTTCCTTGCCCAGGGGGTACGGCTGATAGACTTTAAGCTCGAGTTCGGATGGGCCGCTGACTCCGAAGAACCTCATTCTGAAGAAATAGTGCTGGCCGATGAAATATCTCCGGATACCTGCCGCTTCTGGGACGCCGAAACCGGCGAAAAGCTTGATAAAGACCGCTTTCGCCGTGATCTGGGCAAGGTGGAAGATGCCTATCACGAGATCCTCGGCCGGCTGGAGAAGGCCTCCTATGCGGAATGAAAACCCGCTGGCCGATGACAAGCTCCATGAGGAGTGCGGAGTTTGCGGAGTCTGGTTCCCGCCCACAAGCTCTGACGGGGAGCAGGAGGGGCCTTTGATAGGCCG
>JAWLDZ010000031.1:19655-25289 GCA_041686355.1 Spirochaetaceae bacterium | reverse complement strand
TATGAGCTTTGATATGTTGAGAATATGGCTGCGCATAATCTTTTGGGCTTTCTCATCATCCTTTTCTCGGATTGCCTGTATGAGTTTCTTATGCTGCCCAAGGGCTCTTTCAGATTCTCCCGGGTTGTTAGTAAGGTGTGCCTCCCGCTCAACTTCGAGCAGGTCGCCGCACATATTTACAAACTGCTGAAGAACCCGGTTATTTGCTGCCACAGAGATAGCCCGGTGAAAGTTGTTATCCCCGTCCAGTCCGGAGCCTCCGTTTTCTATATCCTGTTCCATTTGATCGATAGCCGCCTGCATACTCTGCAGTTCCTCCTCATTTCTGCGGAGGGCCGCCAGACGGGCGGACTCTATTTCAAGAAACAGGCGCACCTCCAGCAGCTCAACAATGTAATCATCGTTCTTCAGGAGCACCTTAGAGAAGGGGGATATGATATTATCTATGGTAATTTCTTTGATAAAGGTCCCGCCCCCCACGCCGACCTTGGATTCGAGATAGCCCATCATCTCCAGAGCCCGCAGGGCTTCGCGGATGGAGGTTCGACTCACGTTCAGTTCCTCCGCTAATTCACGCTCCGGAGGAAGTTTTTGTCCGGGTATTAAATCACCTTCGTTAATAAGGTGTTGGATCTGCTTTACTATACTCTCGTAGAGACGGATTTTCTTGACCGGTTCGAGGCCCGATTTTTCATGATTTTCTGAACTCATAATTTTTCACTCATTCCTTTTTTTAGTGTGCACAGTATATCCAAAAAACATACTATTTGCAATCCAAAAGGTTATTTGGTGATACCATTCAGCAGTTACCTTTTATAAGAGTGCGAAGCGCTTTGCAGAGAAATGAGTAGCAGGAAAATATAACATGCAGCCCCGGCCAGGAGTACTGAAATATAGCCGAAACTCATGGCAATGATCATCGACAGTACTCCTCCCCCCAGGGTGGTAATGCTGTTAAAGCCGATCATCCACGGGTAGAGGGTTTTTCCCGAACTGAGTCTTGTTGTTGTCCTGAGGAGGTAAGGAAAGGGCATTCCCATTGGAAGAAAGAGGGGAGCGGTGAGGAGTATAGTAAGAAGCAGTTTAAGCGGACCTGAACTTCCTTCAAGCTGGGTGAGTATCGGTCCTAGGAATAGGGAGGAGGTAATCGCGAGGAGAGAAATCACTCCTGCAACTAGGGCAAGCACTTTGGCGGATTTTATGCGAGCGGAAATGAGACTTCCCACACCGCTCGAGACAAGAATTACCGCCAGTACTACGGTAAGCGCAAGGGTTTGGTGATGCCAGAAGACGATGAACTTCTGCAGTACCCCGATTTCCACCAGCATGTAGCCGAAGCCAATCATTCCAAAGGAGATGAGTAAGCGTAAGGCCGGCCACCTCTCCGAGCTGTTGTTAAGCCGCCGATTCCAGTAGGAGAACACTACACCGGTGAGAATAAGAATAAGGGCAACCGCCAGACCAACTATAAGCAGCTCCGAGGGTAACCCCCTCTGCATGCGATAGAAAAAGGGAGAGTTGTCATTGACAGCCGATATGTCTTCCTCGCTCTGCCCAACGTACTGCTTAAGCGAAATTTCTCCTTGGGATAGAGCGTACAGGTCCGGATGAAACAATGGCCTCTGTTGGCCGGTACCGTTTTCATTATCGACTTCTGTGCGGCTCTGCGGGACAGTGGGAAGAAAGTTGGTGGTTCCGCCCACAGGAAAATTTTCAAGAATGGCCTTGAAGCCGGCTATCTCTGCTTCAGAGAAGGCCTCGTTTTTTATGACTAGAGTAGGGTTACGGTCCGTTCCAATAACCACTATCCGCTGCATTGCCTCACGACTCGAGAGTCCCTGTGCCTGGAACGAGGTAACCGCGTTGGAGATAAGCCGCAGCAGCTCATTTGGGTAGTGGGTTATAATAATAAGCTGTCCGCCGGGGGCGAGGGACCTCCGGTAATCACTAAAGGCGTTGTGGGTGAAGAGGTAGTTTTCAGTGAGCGAGTGGTTGCTGAAGTTTCGCGCACTCTTGATGATCGGCAGTCCCATGAGAATTACATTGTAGGTGTTTTCGGTAGAGCGCAGAAAAGAGCGCCCTTCGTCCTCGAATACAGATACCTTTGAAAGGTTTGAGTAAACCCCGCCGCTGAAGTCATCATAAGAGCGAACCATATCGATAAAATCGGGATTTATCTCTACTGCATCTATCTGTTTGTAGCCTGACAGCAGTAGGGTGACCACATCGATTCCGCCCCCGCTGCCGATAACCGCTGCCCGTTGCTTTTGATCCTCCTCTGTTACCAGTAAGGGAATACCTCCCATGTACTGCAGCAGCAGGTTTTGGGCCAGTGCAGAACGCACTTTTCCGCCCTTCATTTCCACCATTTTCGTACCCGCCGCACCATCGATGAACATTGTCTTGAATAGCGGGTTTTCGGTTTCTACAAGGTCCACCCGTCCAAAAGCCGACCAGCGTGTCTCCACTATTTCGGCAGGGGAAGAGCCGTTGTGTAACATCACCGTCATCTCTTTCTGCCACGTGCGGGTGGGCAAAAGCCTGCCTTCGAAGGAGAGGAATAGGCTGCAGCTGGTAATGACGAGGATGGATAACAGGAATGTAATGCTGCTGATTCGCTTGTGATAGTAGATGATATAGATGAGAAGTCCTGATAGTGCGATGAACAAAACCACAAGCGAGAGGGTGGTAACAGCCCCGGCCGCGTTCAGCAACAGAAAGGAGAGCAGCGAGCCGAGGGAGGCCCCTATAAGATCGGATGCATACAGCCGGGAAACCTTTACTCCGGATTCCTGAAAAATGAGGACCTGAAAAATTCCCACTGCTAGAAACACAAGGAAAGTGAATATAAGTGAAGGGATGAGTACCGTATGAAAACTGTTGACAGTCAACAGAAGCAGCAGCATAGCGGGAGGCAGCAGAAGAGAGCTGCCCATCAGCACGCGTCGTTTTTGGTGAGGTATATAGTAGGTGAGCACCGCGCCAAAGCCGATTCCTGCCACACTTAGGGATATAAGAATGTACACATAGCTTTGCACAAAGAGGAAAGAGAAGAGCCGGGTAAGTGCTACTTCGAAGGCCAGAGATGCCGCACTCAAGGCAAACAGGGACGCAAGAATGGCCCCTCGTCGAAAAGTGGCGGATGTAAACTTTGGTATTTGGTAAGACCAACTCATAGGTCCGTATGTTAATGCTGCAGGTAAAGTTCTGTCAAGTTAAAAGTGGTGTTCCTGAATATATAGTTTTTAAAAGTTTTTCTTGACAGCTCAACAAACCGATGGTTTAATAAATATAAAGGTAATACCAAAAGACAATAAACCGAGAGGAGTTAGTTATGAGTGATTTTCGTGATGTAAAGGGCAAAGTAGCCATCGTTACCGGCGCCGCCCGCGGTATAGGTAAAGGAATTGCTGAGACTTTAGCCAGTGAGGGAGTTCATGTGGTTATGGCCGATCTTCTTGACCTGGTCCATGAATCCTGCAAAGAGGTTAATGAAAAATACCCCGAGAGTAAAGCTTATTCAGTAGTTCTTGATGTGTCCGATGAAAATGCAGTCAAGGAATTGGTAGCAGGTGCGGTAGAAAAGTTCGGGAAGCTGGATATTATGGCAAATAACGCCGGAATGCATGCGCCTACCGGAAATGTATGGGAAACTGAAGAAAAAACTATCGACCGTATACTGGCGGTGAATTTTAAGGGAATCTTCTTTGGATGTAAGTACGCCGCTCAGCAGATGATCAAACAGAAAAGCGGTAGCATTGTGAATACCGGATCCTTCTTTGGTAAAGTTGGACACCCCGGTTCCGCAACCTACGGCGCATCTAAAGCGGCAGTGCATACCATGACCCAATCCTTGTCTCAAGAAATCGCTGAGTACAATGTAAACGTGAACGCCCTATGTCCCGGGCTGGCAGCCTCTGAAATGCACTGGGGTTTTGTCGAGGCCGATGCAAAGGCTCTGGGAATCACTTTTGATGAAATGAAGGAAAAGGAATTAGAAGAGATTCCGCTTCATCGCTATGGATACGGTAAAGATTTGGCTGGAGCCATCATGTGGCTGGCTACCCCTTCCGGGGAGTATATAACCGGACAACTGATCAATGTGAACGGTGGTCTCGACTTTACCTAAAAATACGGGGGGATGGGCTTAGCCTATCCTCCTTTCTGTTATCTTGTGGAACGCAGTGAAAAAGAAGAAAGGGAGAGTTTATGGGTGCTGCATTGATATTGATTACATTAATGGACAGGGAGGCTGTATATGCAGCAGGCTGAGTTGATGGCGAACCCTGCCGAACAGCGGGATACGTTGATGAGACGTATAGCAAAAGCAACTGAAAAGCATGGTTTAATTGTGGCGTTTTTCATAGTGGTTGCATTTTTCTCGATCGCATCGGAAAATTTCTTAAGTCCGAAAAATGTCATGCTTGTACTAAGACAGGTTTCTATCTTAGGTACCATTGCCATCGGAATGACCATAGTAATAACGGTTGGCCATTTTGATTTGTCCGTGGGGTCCCTTACCTCGCTTACAGCTGTAGTGGTTATCAGCATGCACGATATAGTTGGTCCGGTGCCGGCAATGCTAATAGCTATTCTGGTGGGTCTGATTTCCGGTGCCTTCATTGGGTACCTGGTAGGGTATTTAAGGCTAAACTCGCTCATCATTACTCTGGGCATGTTGGTAGGCTTACAGGCGATAGTGCTTATCTATACAGGCGGAAAGTATACGAGAATAGCCGCACCAGATGAGACCTGGTTTGGTTTCATCGGAAGAGGATATGTTTTTGGATTAATTCCCATACCGGTTGTTATTTTAGGGGTGTTGCTTTTCGTCTTTTCGGTGATCCTGCTTAAGACGGTGTTTGGAAGACAAGTGTTTTCTGTGGGAGGTAATCCGACGGCCAGTAAGTTTTCGGGTATTTCAGATAGAAAGATAATCTTCCTGGCTTTTGTGATCTCAGGTTTTTTAACGGCGATTGCCGGCATAATAATGGGCTCCCGTCTGATGGCCGCACAAAACTACCTTGGCCAGGGCTATGAGTTTGAAGTAATTGCCGGAGTTATTCTGGGCGGCGTGAGTCTGACCGGTGGAGAGGGCAATGTGTTTAAAGCCTTCATCGGTATACTCATCATCGGGATCTTGAAAAACGGGTTTCTACTGTTGGGTTTTCCCTACTACTTTCAGTGGGTAGCGCAGTGGGTCATAGTCGTTGGAGTAGTGTGGCTCGATGTAGCAACAAAAAGAGGGAAGGTACTAGGATGATACAAAAATTAGTTATATCGTTAAAAAAGCAGCCGATTTGGTTAATTCTCTTAGGTATGATTGTTCTGTCGAGTATTTTTATTCCGGGTTTTCTATCTATTGGAAACTTTAACAATGTGCTGGTCCAGTCGGCGGTAGATGGAATGTTGGCACTTGGTATGACCTTCCTGATGATCAACGGTTATTTTGATCTTTCCGTGGGAACAGTTATGGGTTTTACCGCGGCTTTAGCAATTGGTCTCCAACCGTATGGACTGTTTGTAGCGGTTGTGGTTGCTCTGCTTGCCGGAGCGGTAATTGGTGCAATAAACGGGTTCTTCGTTGCAAAAGCAAAGATTAACGCCTTTATAGTTACCCTTGGATCATTTATT